>NBLY01000052.1 GCA_002084665.1 Desulfobacteraceae bacterium 4572_35.2
TGTTCGGAGCACAAAAAAACCCCGAACCGATAAAATAAAAATCGATCCGGGGTATCCCAATTTCACCCGTGATACGGTTACAATATTCGCCACGAACACTGTAAACTTTAATTCCAAGCAGGTCTTCTGGCTTTCAGATCATCCGCTTAGCACGCCTTCCCAACTTGCGTCAGTGACATTTTGCGCTAAACGTCCCTGATTACAGCGACGGGCTCACTCTCGATTTTCACGAGATTCCCTAGCACCTCAAAATAAATCCATATAAGGCACATGCTCTTTTGAGCACTTGAAATTATAATTTAAGCGACCATAGATTGATACACATCCACAGTCAAGTAGTTATTGAACTGCATCAATACGGCTTAAATGTAAAACAAATTAAGTGAAAATTTTAAGTTGTTTTACAAGAAATATTCCGCTAGTTTGTCCGTCTTGCTGCTTTGTAGATCTTACGAAGCTTTACCCCGTGATGTCCCCTCCTTCACGGGGTTTTTTTATACCATGCCTGCCTACTTATTGTAATGCGCCGAGAATTCGCAACAGGTGGGGAATCAACTGTTTTTTACGCGACAAGACATCACGTAGCTCATACAGATCATCACTGATCTGTGGGTAGCCCATAATAAGCGCCAATTTACGATCACCAGAAATCAACAACTCACTGGTTCCTGCAACTATATCGGTAACCAATAATCCTGCCATATCGAGAGAACGATTTTCACGTAAACGACTCAACTCGCTCTTCAAATCCTCTTTAAGTGAATGAAATTCGTGAAAATTAACCACCTCAACCTGACCAATACCAAACTGACAACTGCTGGCAGTAAAAACTTTAAAATCCGTGGTAATCACTTCTTCCAACGAATCATAGCCACTTATTGCGCTACTTGATGCAAAAATACGTTGGCCATATTCATAGGGATCAAGCCCTGAGAGTTGGCCCAACCATTGAGAAATTTCACGGTCAATATCAGTTGTAGTCGGTGACTTTAACACCACGGTATCAGACAATAACCCTGACAACATTAATCCCGCAATCGCTGGAGAAGGTGTAATTCCAGCATTTTGATAGAGTGTAGCAACAAGAGTACAGGTACTGCCAACGGGTTGATTAATAAAACGGATCGGCTTATCAGTCTGCAAGCTACCTAAGCGGTGATGATCAACTACTTCAATAATTTCAACCTTATCGGCACCAACAACGGATTGGGCTAACTCGTTATGATCTACCAAAATCAACTTTACTGATGATGGATTCAGCAGATGACTTTTAGTTGCAACAGCTTCAATAGTGCCAGAATCGCTAACAACAATAACCCCTGGAACATCGGTGTGCATAAGGCTTATACGCAATTCATCTAATCGGTCTTGACCACGCAGGGAGATGAAATTGGTCACAGCCAACGAAGCTACAGGTGTCGACAATCGTGTTAACCATGTCGCTGTAGCAGTATCAAATGTTGTAGAAAGGATGGTAACATCGTTGTTACGACCAATTTCCAGTACTTCAGCGGGGATCTCTAAGCCAGCAACTACAACAAGAACCCGCACGCCAAGCTCCACTGCTTGACGAAGGATTTCTGGCCGATCGCCAACAATCAGCACCATTTTACGCATATCTTGACCAACCATTTTGGCGCGAAATGTCTCACTTGCCATAGCTGCGACATAAAGGTTGAGATCTTCCTGAGCATCAGCATCGACTTCATGCACTGCCGTAGCCTTTAAACATTGGCAAATTGAGCGCGGTGATGCCGAAACTCGCCTTAACTCTTTTTCCTGACTGGGAACCAGAAAGCGCTCTGAAACTTTTTTAAGGTAAAGCATCCCTTGCGGATGATGGTGTTCATCAACAACGGGCAGAATTCGAACATTGTGTAGATGAAACAACTCAAGAGCACGTGAGAGCGGTGCTGTCGCAGCAATAGTCACGGGACGTTGACCACTAATCACGTCACGTATTCGCGGTGAGACATCAAGTAACAATTCAGGTTGAGGAACAGCAAGTTCCTCTAAAATAAATTCAGTCTGACGATTAATGTTACCAGCTCGCGCAGGCAAAACCCCTACCAACCCCTGTTGATCACGCAAAGCCGCATATGCAATAGCACTACACACAGAATCGGTATCAGGGTTGATGTGACCTACAACATAAATTTTTTCTTGAGTCATCGTACTACTCCTACATGAAACATATAAAACCATGCAACAAACACAAGACCATTAGTAATTATTCAGCCGACATATTGACAACGCCAACACCAAGGGACCCGTTGAACCAGTCGATCTACAATTGTGTGAAGTTACGATCATTATTTGGATTGACGCAAGAAAACCACCAAGGCACCCTCGCCACCATATTGTCGCGGAGCGCGCCCCCATTCAACCACCCAAGCAGCTGAATGAGTAGTTAAATAGCTCTCGACATCAGAACGTAATACCGATTCACCATTAGGAGAGCGGTTGCCTTTTCCCGTTATAATTAATACGGTTTGTAGTCCTTCGCCATGGCGGTTCTTTAAAAAATGACGCACCTGCTCCCGTGCTTCATCGCGATAACAACCATGCAGGTCGAGAGTTTCTTGTGGCTTTAGCTTACCCTGACGCAATTGCTTCATCCGTCGCGGCTCACCACCACCTGATTGCTCCAACTCGTCAGCATCACTGTCATCATATTGATCGCTAAAAACACAATCTAACTCACCCAAACTATCAAGGAAAATCTCTTCATCCGTTGATGGCGTTTTAGCAAGAATAACTTCTTGCTCTTCAACTTCTTCATCGACAACAAACAAATCGGCATCCCGCTGTTGATCATCGAGTGAAACAACACCAAGTTGCGACATCGCCGAGTTGAAATCGACCTCTGTCTCAACATCAACATGCTTTTTCACCTCAATAGGTTCAACTTTTTTTTCAGCTGACGGCGCATGTTGTGGCTGAGAAACAGAAAACCCCTTCATAGAATCGAAGGGGTTACTTTTAAAAGGGGCAACAGTCTGCTTTTGTTTTTTTTTGCTCATAAAGTTATTTATACGCGAGGCATTTTACGTCGCCCTTGCGCTGCCTTTGTTTGTTTTTTAACCAGCACACCTGTTTTTTCAAGATGAAACTGATACCAAAGATCACCATAATCTTCCATCTTCATCCGCTTACCTTGTCGTAACGCTTCAATCGAAGCTTCAAGGCGTTCATCACCACCTGTTTTTTTAATCCCTTTGCGTAAGGTAGCTATTGCACTATCGCGCTCACCAATTTTATCCTGACAAAAAGCGTACAGATTCCAAACAAATGGTTCTTTACGTGAAGCAGCAGCCGCTTTTTCAAATGTTGCTGCCATTTTAGCGGGGTTAGAACGCTTCATATAGCTTACTGCCAACATACACATGGCCACCCAATGGCGAACAAAACTCTTCTCCAAATAAGGTAATGCCTTGGCAAAATCCTTTTTCAAATAGAGCAAGGTGCCAATTTGAGCATTGATCTGCCCTTTAACGTAAAATTGCCATTTTGCATATTTAAAACCACCCTTTAACGTCACCAAAGCACGCTCTGTACGGTTGGCCTGCATATCATGCTGAGCACTTTGAACCAGCACCATCACTTTGTTCATGGTGCGACGAGAGAGGAGAAAATATACAGCGGCAAACAACACAACTGATATTAAACCACAATACATAAGCTCAAGCTTATAAACTAAATTAAGCGGTACTGCCGCGAGAGTTGCAAAAACAAAAGCCATCAAAAAATTTAACATCTATCTGCATACCTTTCATTATTTCAAAAATTCATTTTATCAACAAGTTGCAGAGTTTAACAATCAGGCAACAAAAAGTCAAAGCACTTCCCACCGAAACTATGAACGTTTGCCATCGCGAACAAGCAGAGTTAATTTGTCACCCGGTTGTAAAATATGCTTTTCCGATAAACCATTCCATTGCCGTATTTGGCGTGTTTGTACCGCAAATCGACGACCTATGCCCCACAGGGTATCACCAGAGCGAACTTTATATATAAGCTTTTGTTGAACACCGCGCGCGGCTTGTCCTCTTCGCGGAGCTGAAACCAGTAATTTTTTTCCTGGTTGAATCACATTCGACCACCCCAAACGGTTCCAAACACGAATCTGCTTTTCAGTCACATCGCACTTACGGGCAATGCTCCACAAGCTATCACCTGAGCGCACCGTATAGTGCTTCCGACGTGAATGTTGATAATCATCGGCAAGTTCGGTTAACGGCAAAGAACTGAAATCACGGTGCAACGGCAGGATCAAGTCTTGACCAATTCTTAACGCGCGTGGATTGCTGATTTTATTCAGCGAGATAATATCATCGACCCGAATGCCATAACGTTTAGCAAGGTGCTGTAACGTATCACCCGATTTGATCTGATGACGCTTATAACGCGCCCGTTCATGACTTGGAACCTCAGCATACTTTTCAGCAAAACCGCCACTAGTTCCGACGGGCAAACGCAATGAATAATGGTCAACATCAGGGGGCGTACACCAACGTTTCAACTCTGGATTGAGTGACTTAATCTTTGCGTAGGGAACCTGTGTCAGCTCAGAGATCAGTTCAAGATCTGTTGCCTCCGAGACCACGACACGATCAAATTGAAGCGGTTGTTCATAATTCAGATCACAAAAACCATACATTTCAGGTTGTTTACTGATCAATAACGCCGCCAACAATTTTGGCACGTAATTCTTTGTTTCATCTTGCAAATAATCACCACGACATATTTCCCAAAAATCAGTGGTCTGATATTTCTTAATCGCCCGCGACATTTTACCCGGACCAGCATTATAGGACGCAACAGCCAAATACCAGTTGCCATCGAAACGCCTATGCAGATCTTTTAAATATTTGGCAGCAGCTAAAGTTGCCTTTTCGACATCACGCCGTTCATCGTACCACCAGCCATTATCTAGGCCATACATTTTACCCGTTGATTCAATAAACTGCCAATAACCAACAGCATTGGCCCAACTATGGGCATTGCTATTAAAACCCGATTCAACCATCGCCAAGGTGGCAAGGTCGCGCGGCAAACCTTCAGCAGCAAAAATCTCACGCATCAATGGCAGATAACGCCCCGAACGTTCTAACCAGCGCGTGAAAGTACGCCGGCCATTGTTTTTTGTATAGTGCTTAATAAGATAACGAACCTGATCATTTTCAATCACAGGAAAATCAAATAGTGGCTCAGGCTCCACTTCGATCCCTGTTTCATCAGGTGGCGTTACCACCTGCGTTAACAATTCAGTATCAGCACTGGTTTCATCGGCAGGAGCAAGGGTTTGCTCAGGCAATATAACGCACTCTGGTTCAGTACCATTCTCTAACACAGAGATAACTTCGCTGGCCACAACCGCTGTATTAGACTGAAACAATGGCACACAACCCGTCAAACTGGTGACAATGGCGATTAAACACCATAAAATAAAACGTTTATTATCCTTCATGGCTCTCAAATCTCACTGTTCCACAAAAAAAATGGCAACAGTTACATAGCAGGCTGTCGGACTTCACATAAACCTACTGAAAAATAGACTGCTTGATTAATTAACTCAAAAAACACCGGCCAAGGCTATAGAAAAACAGATCAACTGTCAACACCACCACCGTCATCAGGCATTGACTCAATCTCGTCATCGCCATGCCAAAAGCGTTGTTGTAGCTGGTCTAATAACATTTCAAAACTGCGCCGATCTTGAGCACATACGGCGACCGCTTTAAAACGACGGCACAACGCTTGACACTCTTCAGGATCAACAAGGTCAATTTTATTAAACACCAACAAGTGTGGAATATGACCTAAATCGAGATCGGCAAGAATCTGTTCAACAGCCTGAATTTGCTCTTCAAAACGGGGATTAGACAGATCGACAACATGCAGCAATAGATCAGCATCGGACAACTCTTCTAGGGTTGATTTAAACGCCCCCATCAAACTCGGTGGTAGCTTGCGAATAAAACCAACAGTATCAGTAATGATCACTTCGCGATCTAATGGAAAGCGTAGCCGCCGCGTTGAAGTATCGAGGGTAGCGAAGAGTAAATCTTCGGTGAACACCTCGCTTCGAGTCAGTGAATTAAGCAGTGTTGACTTCCCCGCATTAGTGTAACCAACAATCGATATTATAGGCACTTCGGCACGGATACGACGACTTCGCCGCTGTAGTCGACCGCGTGACATCTGCTTCAATCTCTTTTCAAGTCGAGTGATCCGTTCACGGATACGACGACGATCAATTTCGAGCTTTGTTTCACCGGGGCCACGACCACCAATACCGCCCATCAATCGCGATAATTCCGTGCCCTTGCCCGACAACCTCGGCAAGATGTATTTAAGCTGCGCCAATTCAACTTGAACTTTACCATCGAGGGTGTGGGCGCGGCGCGCAAAAATATCGAGAATGATTTGCGAACGGTCTACCACTTTCAAATCAGTGAGAGCGGCGATGGATCGTACCTGGGTCGGGCTGAGATCTTGATCGAATACCAGCATCGTTGCCCGCTGTTGCAAAGCTCGAATCACCACCTCTTTGATCTTACCCTCGTCGATCTCGCGGCGGCGTGCTTGACTCACCGAGACCAAAATAGCTCGTTCACGCGGGTCGGAAAGGTCAATGTTACCAATTTCAAGGCCACGCTCTAACTCATGATCTAAACCTTGCAAAAATTGTTTTAAATTAAGATCTAAGGCGCCAAGAGATGGCGCAAAAAGTTGCTCAACCTGCTGATTGGTTGGGTTTTCTGGAAGAATATGGGCGTAATAAACCGAAGCAGGAAAACCACTCCCATTAACACCGATAGCGACCATCATATCGAGGCGAAGTAAGGCCAAGTCGGTCAAATCATCTTGAGAGAGGCCTTCGTTCTTCAAATGAGTATGGATACAACGTAGGCCACGCAAGCCACTGCGCCCAAGCGCATAATCCGTTAAATCGGGCAGCATGATCTCTCGATCATCACCGACCATCACATATTTCACCGAACCTGTTCGATCAACGAGGATACCAATCTGACGCCGTAACTCATGGGACAAACCACAGATAAAACGCGCCAACTCGGCCGACACCACCTCACTGGGATCGATGCGGCGACGATAAACACGTTCAAGAGCATTAAGTTGTGCCGCTTTCAATCCAGATGTTTGACCCAGTACGTCCACGCTACCTCCTACGCAAAAAGGACCCTTACGGGTCCTTTTTGTTTAACAATTTTT
>NBLY01000129.1 GCA_002084665.1 Desulfobacteraceae bacterium 4572_35.2
AAATGTTCCGAGATGATGTGGCTTACCAGTGAAGGGGCATCAAAATTCTTCGCCGGTTACCAGCCCTTCGTCAATATGTGTGTTGGTGGTGTGACTCGTGATGGCCGTGACGCTACCAACGACCTCACTTACTTGCTCATGGATGCTGTGCGTCACGTTAAGGTGTATCAGCCATCTCTGGCTACCCGTGTGCACAACCAGTCGCCGCAAAAATATTTGAAAAAGATTGTTGAAGTCATCCGCGCCGGCATGGGTTTCCCCGCCATCCACTTTGACGACTCCCATATCAAAATTATGCTTGCTAAGGGTTGCTCCATCGAAGACTCGCGCGACTACTGTCTCATGGGTTGCGTCGAGCCACAGAAGTCCGGTCGTCTATACCAGTGGACTTCAACCGCTTACACCCAGTGGCCCATCTGTATTGAGATGGCTCTCAACCACGGTGTGCCCCTTTGGTACGAAAAGCAATGAAAAGTTTGATGGTGCCGTTAAGGAACTGATCAAGCATGTCACCAAGTGGTCCAGCGTTGGTACTGTGATCTCACAGCGTATTCACCGCGACTTAGCTCCCAAGCCGTTGATGTCGCTGATGTATGAAGGCTGCATGGAATCAGGTTTAGATGTTTCCGCCGGTGGTGCCATGTATAACTTTGGCCCCGGTGTGATTTGGAGCGGTCTGGCGACTCATGCTGACTCCATGGCCGCGATCAAGAAATTGGTCTATGACGACAAGAAGTACACCTTAGCCCAGCTCAACGAAGCCTTGAAGGCCGAGTTCAAGGGTTACGATCAGATCAAGGCCGATTGCCTAAACGCACCTAAGTACGGTAACGACGACGATTATGCTGACCTCATTGTCAATGATCTTATCAACTTCACCGAGCGCGAGCACCGCAAGTTCAAGACACTTTATACCCCTTTCGGTCAGCTCCTAGGTGCTTCTGCTAATGGTCGTGATGCGTGGATGCCTCTCTCCGACGGCATCAGCCCTTCTCAGGGTGCTGACCATAAGGGCCCAACCGCTATCATCAAATCGGTATCTAAAATGGCTTCCGATAGTATGAACATCGGTATGGTTCATAACTTTAAGTTGATGAGTGGCCTCCTTGACACCCCCGAAGGTGAAATGGGGCTCATCACTCTGATCCGTACCGCTTCTGTGCTGGGTAACGGCGAGATGCAGTTCAACTACCTTGACAACCAGACCATGCTTGATGCTCAGAAGAATCCGGAAAAGTATCGTGATCTTGTGGTCCGCGTTGCCGGTTACAGCGCCTTCTTTGTTGAGCTGTGCAAGGACGTTCAGGATGAGATCATCAGTAGAACCATGTTGGAAAAGTTGTAGCTTAAGTTGCCGGAAATCTAGGCAGCCGATGAGGGATTTGAACACTTTTAGCACTACAGGGGGCATCATGATTGAACGTAAAGCACGCATTTTTAACATACAGAAATACAATATGTATGATGGTCCAGGCCTAAGAACCCTAGTGTTTTTTAAGGGCTGTCCGTTGCGCTGTAAGTGGTGTTCAAATCCTGAAAGTCAAAAGAAAATATACCAAGTGATGTTTAAAAAGGAGCTGTGTGTTAATTGCGGCGCCTGCGTCAGTGACTGCCCCGTCGGCGTTCATAGAATATCAGCACTAACTCAAGCCCATGAGTTTGTCGAAGGTAGTGAATGTATCGGCTGCCGCAAATGTGAACAAGCGTGTTTGCCATCTGCTCTGTCGATTGTCGGTGAGATGAAAAACATCTCTGAACTGATGGAAATTATCGAAGAGGATCGCTCCTTTTACGAGATGTCTGGCGGCGGCGTGACTCTGGGCGGCGGTGAATCATTAGCTCAATCGGAAGCCGCAGCGAATTTGTTGATGGTTTGTAAGCAGGAGGGGATCAACACCGCCATTGAAACATGTGGCTATGCAAAGCCTGAACAGCTGATGAAAGTTGCCGAGTTCACTGATCTGTTTCTCTTTGATGTCAAGCATATGGATTCTGACCGTCATTATGAACTGACAGGGGTTCGTAATGAGTTGATTTTGGCGAATCTGAATCTCTCAGTTGATCGAATTACTAACGCCGTTTCGCGACTCTAAGCACTTTAAAGGGATAGATCTGCTCCCTTATCACAAGCTGGGTGTTAATAAATATAAGCAGTTGGGCTGGGATTACCCCATCGATGGCGATCCGAGTTTGAGCGATGAAGATCTGGATCGAATCGAAAATTGGATTAAAAAATATAACTTCCCAGTTGCCGTTATCAGGCATTGATGATTATCAGTAGGGAAGGGTGGATGTCGCTGTGACGATTGAGAATTTAGTGATCGATAATATCACCAATTAACTTGCGGACAAGGGCTAATCCTCTTGTTCACCCATAAGATGCAAAAAGTAAGATCATTATCAGGAGGCAATGATGCAAAAGGTAAAAGCAGTACGATTTTTGATTCTTTGTTTGTTCGCAGTTTCTATTGTCGTTACATCGACTAACGCCATGGCCTATTCTCTTTACGCCAAAAATGGTTTCACCGCTGATATCTCCTTAGAGATGGCTGCGGGTGTGTTCTCTATTCAGGATGCTCAGTGGACAGTTGCAGAAGATTCTGCTAATACTGACGAAGATAAAGGTTACTTTGATGGTTACATCAAGCCTGTTGTGACTGTCGGTTACGCCACCGAAACAGTTGGTAGCTTCTACGGCGGAATCAGCTACGTAGCCAGTGCTAGCTTTGGTGATGACGGCCAATGGGATATGTGGAATCGATATCTCCTTCGGTGAGCAGGAGTTTCACATCGGCGACGGTTTCCTCATCTATGATGGTGAATTCGACGGTCAGTACGGTGCCTATTGGACCGCGCCTCACAAGGCGTTCGATAATACCGCTATTCTTCGGGTGAACACCAAGCCGGTTCGTGCCGACTTCTTCTATCTCAAGGCTGACAACGATTACAACGATACCGAACTCTACGGTGTCAATGTTGAGCACATCAACGACACTCTGGGTACCATCGGTGCAACGTGGATGACCGTTAGCGATGCTAACCAAGATGGTGTTGGCTTTTACGAAAACCGCGACGGCATGGATATCTATAGCATTCGTGGTCAAGGCACTCCATTCGCTGCTATGGGTTTAGCTGATCTGTTCCTCTCGTTTGAGTATGTTAAAGAGCTTGAAGGCGATCGCCAAGAGAAGGATGCTATCGGTTGGTACGCCGAAGCGGCCTACACCATTGCTGCTCTTCCTTGGACTCCAACTTTAACTTACAAGTACGCCTTTTTTAGTGGTGATGAAGCCGATACCACAGATGATGAAGCCTTTGATCCGATGTTTTACGGAGCTTCGCGCGGCTGGGGTAATCATTATATGGGTGAGATCGTCGGTGAGTATCAGCTGTTCAATTCGAACCAGAAAACCCAGATGGTTAAGCTGAACCTGCAACCGACCGACAAGCTCTCTATCGGTGCTATCTACTATGACTTCAAGCTCGATGAGGAGGCTGGCTTCGGCGACGATTATGCCGACGAGGTGAACATCTACGCTGACTATGCAGTTAACGACCACCTGTTTTTGAACGCTGTGTTTGCCTATGCAAAGGCCGGTGACGCGTGGGAAGCTGGTGGCGAGCTTGAAGACACCAAGCTGCTCGAAATTGCAGCGTTCTTGTACTTTTAGTAAAACATCATCCGTTGCGATGGTGTTTTGTGTAAGTGAAAAAAGGGATAGGGGCTGGCAAGGCCGAGCCCCTATCCTTGCTCCGATTGGTACTACAGCCAGAAGCCGATAAGCCCAACTCAAGGGTGGCATTGGCGGACGATGAATTTATGAAAACAACAAGAGAGAGATATCAGGCTAATGTTTAAAAATCTGAAACTACGAACGAAAATTTTGTTGCCGACACTTGTGGTTGTCGCCCTATCTTTAACGCTGGTCTCTGGCCTGTTGGTAAAATGGGCGGGTGAAGCGGCGGTGTCCGAGGCTAAGGTGCTCGGCAGGGAAACGGCTGAACGCTATGCCCTCGATGTTCAAGGTTTTATTAGCCCGATTATGGATCAAGCACGGGCCATGGCTGGGATCTTCGAGGCGGCGGTTAAAAATGATCAGGTGATCGATCGTGACGCTCTCGATCAGTATCAACTGGCTATTTTGGAACGTGAGCCATCTTTCCTCGGTATTTGGACAGCATTTATACCTAATGGTTTAGACGCTAGGGACGCCGAGTTCGCTAACACTAGCAAAATGTATGATTCCTCTGGTCGTTACATGCCCTACTATTTTCGCACCAATAACGGTATCGATGGCCACTTCTGCGATCCTCCATCATGGTCAACGGTAAGTTCTACGGTTCAACTGGCATCGACTATGAGATCACTGAATTTGTCGATCTGTCGCGGACCATCACTCCTTTTGAGACTGGTAAATCGTACATTATCGCGGCTGATTCTACCTTCGTCGGTCACCCCTCTGATGACTTTGTGACCAAGACGATGCCGATTCCGGTGACTGAAACCATGAACTGGGCACTTGGCGTCGATATCCCTATGGATAAAGTATTGGCCGGAGCTCGGGCCATGAAATGGAACTCTATCTATATCGGCAGTGCTGTCCTCTTTGTGTTGGCGCTAATTATTTATCTGTTGGCTGGTAATATTGCTCGGCCAATTACTTTGGCCGCACAGTTGGCTGAAACTATAGGCACTGGTGACCTTTCGCAGCGACTCCACTTTGATTCCAGCGATGAAATTGGTCTGCTATCGCAGTCGTTAAATTCTATGGTCGATGGCCTGACGCAAAAAGCTGAACTGGCTCAAGCCATTGCGGCTAACGATTTTTCTGGTGAAGTGCAGGTGGCCTCGGCAAACGATGTTCTCGGTCTGGCCTTGAAAAAGATGAGCGTTAATTTGAATGAGGTGCTTGGTCAGGTTCAGAGCGCTGGTAACCAGATCGATGCAGCCAGTGATCAGGTTTCGTCCTCCAGCCAGTCTTTGTCTGAAGGAGCGACTGAAACCGCCGCATCATTGGAAGAGATCAGTAGTTCAATGAATGAGATGGCCGCCCAAACCACCCAGAGTGCTGAAAATGCCCATCAGGCCAATCTGCTTGCTGCAGAAGCGAGCGTGGCGGCATCCAATGGCAATCAGCAGATGGGGGCGATGATTGCCGCCATGAGCGAGATTAACGAGGCCGGTCAGAGCATCGGTAAGATCATCAAAGTTATCGATGAAATTGCCTTTCAGACCAACCTGCTAGCCCTCAATGCGGCGGTTGAAGCAGCGCGCGCTGGCCAGCATGGCAAGGGCTTTGCCGTGGTAGCTGAAGAGGTTCGTAACCTCGCAGCTCGCAGTGCCAAGGCTGCCAGTGAAACCGCTGAGTTGATCGAAAGTTCAGTTGTCAAAACTGCGAATGGTAGCCAGATTGCTCAGCAAACGTCTAAAGCCCTAGAGGAGATGGTTGGATCGATCAGCAAAGTGACCGATCTGGTTGCGGAAATCTCTGTCGCCAGCAATGAGCAGGCGCAAGGGATAAGCCAAGTTAATCAAGGTCTGGTGCAGATTGATCAAGGGGTGCAGCAGAATACCGCAACTGCCGAGGAGTCAGCGGCAGCAGCTGAAGAGTTGTCAAGCCAAGCTGGTCAGCTCAAGCATATGCTGAGCAGCTTTATCCTCGTCAATAGCAGCCCAACACAGTTCAACAATACCGTCGGCTTATTGGCGCAGGATAACGGTTGGCCTGCTCGGACAAGAGATACGGCTGTCAGACCAACAATTCAACTGGACGATCAACACTTCGGTAAATATTAAATAGAGCCAGTCCCATACAGTTAAAAGCTCTGTTTATAGTGGGATAGTGGTATAAAATAATCCGCTAAAGGAGGCATTTTT
>NBLY01000053.1 GCA_002084665.1 Desulfobacteraceae bacterium 4572_35.2
TTATTCACGTTGACTGTGACCTTGTTCGCCAATCACTTCAGGATGATTATCTGGCCATCACTAGTGAAGATCCTTGGAATGGTTTAAAGGCCTCGCCACGTGAACTCGATGTCGTGAAAGAGATGTTGGGTGATCTCGATACAAAACGTGAACAATTGAATAAGTGGTTGCTTGAATTAAGACAGGTGCAACAGCAGATCGTTGAACTCGAACAAAAGCTCGACCGTGACCGGAGTGATTATGAAAGTGGTATTGAGTATTTAATTTGGATTCAGCAACAGTGGCGGGCTGAAGGTGATGAGCATCAGACTGACGCAAGTTCGTTAACTGTTGGTGTCAGTGCAATTGACAATCATTCACTGATTATTGAATGTCAGCAGTTAGAAAAAACATTAACAGATGCTGGGTTACCAGTTGAAATACCTGAAGATTTACCTCGCTTGCTCTCCTGTGCTGATGATGTTCGCTGTGATTTAGTTTCCCTCCAGCAAGAGCTTGTTCCATTACACAAAGAGTTAAAAGAGATCACTTTGCCGTGTTGGAAAAAGTTGCTTCTTGCCACCTTGTTGCCACTGCTTGTCTTTGTCGTTTTATGGAATTTTTCTGCTAGCAAACACACACTCTTGATTGCACTGTTTTGCCCTCTTTGTTTGGTGTTGTGGGGATCATTTTTGCGGCGCTATCGCCAACGACGATTGTCACGATTACAGCTTCAACGAAAAATATCTCAGCTGGAATTAAGGCGCAGCGAGGACCGCTCACGATTAGAAGTTCTCGATGAAGAATTTGAAAGTCATGGTTTGTCTAGTTCTGCAATCGAGCTTGTTAAAATGAAAAAGATGCTCGAAGCACATGAACATATATTGGTTCGGTTAAGTGAAATCCGCCATCAACTTCATCACGGTGATGGCGTTGACACCTGTTTAGCCGATAAAGACGATATGTCAGATTGTTGTGATGTGAACCATTTAACGCCGAGCGATATTCCTGAAGCGGAGGCGAAACTTGCTGATTTAAAAAACACGATAAACGGTGATGAAGCTGAATTGATCAGCTTGCTTCGTAACGAAGCAGTGTTGCAAGACCGCTTAGGTGACTGTGGTAAATTAGATGTGAGTGAGTTTCAGCTTCGTTCTCGTGTTGCTGAGTTAGAGGAAAAGAAGAGCGTTTTAAGTTGCGCGTATGAAGTTTTAGGTGAAGCGATTGATGAGTTTCACCAAGTAAATTTAACAAAGCTAGAAAAAGAGATGGGCTGTTATTTAAATAAAGCAACTCTTGGTAAATACCGCAGCGTGAAGATACATGATGATTTTTCTGTCTCTCTTGCTGGTGTTGGTCGTTGTAGTGATTGGCTCCCTCTGGCAAACCTAAGTCGTGGTACGATCGATGTTGCTTGTCTTGCCATGCGATTAGCGATGACTAGATATATTACCCACAATGAATATTTACCTTTCTTTTTAGATGATGCTCTGATTAATTTGGATTCAGCACGACTTGTTGATACCGTTGATGCGTTAGAGCGGCTGAGTGAAGACCATCAAGTTATTATGTTTACCCACGATGAACGGTTGTATAAATTGGCAGGAAGCCGGCGCTGGCATGTAATTTCACTCGCTGAACAACCAAAACGAAAGACAAAAAAACGAAAGGAAAATCGTGACCATGGAAACGAACTCGGTGGACAGCTGTCTCTTTTGTAGAATTGTTAAGGGTGAAATTCCTGCGGATGTTGTTTATGACGATGATAAGGTTGTTGTGTTTAGAGATATTGATCCACAGGCTCCGGTTCATTTGTTGATTATTCCACGTAACCATATTGCTCGAATTAATGATATTGGTTTAGATGATGCTTTACTTATTGGTCATATCCACCTTGTTGCTGTTGAACTGGCAAAGAAATTTTCCATTAGCGAAACAGGGTTTCGATTGGTTAATAATTGTAACGACGATGGTGGCCAGGTCGTTGACCATCTGCATTTTCATCTGCTAGGTGGCAGAAAAATGGATTGGCCTCCAGGTTAAGAGGTTCGATTCGTCGAGTTGTTCGCAGGTACTGTTTACCGTTGTGTGGTGAGGGAATAGATCATGGTGTGTGATAAATATAATCGAGAAATGCAAAAGTTGATGAATGAAATTTCAGAACTTTTGGTTACACATCATGGTGGTGGTCTATCGGATGAGGACCTTGAAGACGGTATTATTAAGTTGAATGGAGCTTTTAAGTTAGCGAAAGAATCTCATGCCGCTCAATTTAGAAAGTCTGGTGAACCTTATTTATTTCATCCCCTTAGGGTTTCCCACCTTGCGGCAAGGAACTGGATGGGGTTTTCCTCAATCATCGCCGCTTTGTTGCATGATGTGGTTGAAGACACCCCTGTTACGATTGAAGAGGTAGGGGGTGAGTTTGGTACTGAAGTGGCTTTGCTGGTTAAGGGGCTGACAAAGGTTGAAGATGCAGGACTCAGTCGTGAGGTGCTCAAAGAGGAGACCTATCGTAATCAGATCTTGGTGGCGATAAAAGATATTCGTGTCTTGTGTTTGAAGCTGTGGGATAGAATAGATAATTTACGTACTATTGATGCCTTAAAACCACAAAAACAAGCCTTGATCGCCGATGAAACTCGTAAAGTGTATATTCCGTTAGCGCGCCATTTAGGCATGGGAAAAGTTGCTGATGAGCTCGAAGCACTGTCGTTGTCTGTCCTTTATCCTCGCCGCGCATCTCGCTACCGTCGTATTTTAGAAGAGGTCAAGCGGCGCTCAGAACCAGCGTTAAAACAGATTCGTTTGGATATTGTGGCCGAATTTAATCGCTACAAGCTGAACATTGTTTTGAATGATACATGGAGATCATTTTCTTTGGAGGGAACGCATCGGGTTACGCGCGGAGTGAGCGCTCTTTATACCCTCGATATTCTTGTCGATTCGTCTATGGATGCTTATATGGCTCTTGGATTGATTCACCGCTTGTATCGCCCGATTACCGGCAAATTACGTGATCATCTCAATGCGCCCTCGCAGCACGGCTATCAAGCGATTAAAACGACAATTCAGGCCGGAGAGTACCGCTTGAGAGTACGAATCACGACACGAAAACTTGATCGTTTTAATCAGTCTGGAGTTTTAGCACCTGGTTTTGAATTTAGAAAAGAAAACTTTGATGGTTTGATGCGCAGTCTTTTAGATGGTGAATCTGTTTTTGATGTGGATCGATTGCGTCTGGCATCGGCTACCATTCAGGTTTACACCCCTAATGGTGATTCGAGAATGTTGCCTGAGGGAAGCTGTGCATTAGATTTCGCTTTTGAGATACATGAGGACCTTGGCCTGTATGCGTACCGAGCACGAATTAACGGTCAGACACGGTTGCTCAAGTCGCCATTGATGGATGGTGATCAGGTTAAGATAGAAAAGGTTGACTCACTGGCGGTGTTGCCAAAATGGTTAGAGTGGGCAATTACGCCCAAAGCACGTAATTCAATTAGACGATGTTTGCGAACTAATTTTAGAAAAAATCAGCGCGATGAAGAATAGAGGTCTCTTAATAGTTCTGTGGTGTTTGCTGTTGATGATTGGTGTTAATGGTTATGGTTGGGCTGCTCAGCACGCAAGTGTTTTTGTTTATCATCGTTTTGGTGATTCCCGTTATTCTTCGACTAATATTGAGATCTCCGTGTTTAAGCAACAGTTGGAGTATCTAAAGCAGAACCATTATATTGTTTTACCTTTAGGTGAAATTGTTGATCGGCTCAAGCGCGAAGAAGAGTTGCCCGATAAATGTGTTGCCATTACTGTGGATGATGGCTATTTGACCTTTATGACAGGTGCGATGCCATTACTGAAACAGTATGGATTTCCAGCAACTCTCTTTGTGAGTACCGATTCTGTTGGCGGTAACAGTTATTTAAGTTGGCGACAATTGCGACAACTTCAGCAAAAGGGTGTTGAAATAGGAAACCATTCAGCATCACACCCCTATTTTGTTTCAAATGAGGTGAGAGAACCTCTGACATGGTTCGCCAATTCGGTTGCCGATATTATAAAGGCTCAAGATGCTTTTTTTGATCATCTTGGTTTTAAGCCGCAGCTGTTTGCCTACCCGTATGGTGAATATTCGCCACAGCTTGAACGATTAATTGAAGAGTTGGGTTTTAAGGCTGCAGTGGCACAGCAATCTGGTGCATTGACAAAAGAATTATCCTTTTATAGCTTACCTCGGTTTCCTATGGGCGGGGCATTTGCGACGTTTAACGGCTTTAAAGATAAGTTAGCCATGTTGCCGATGCCGGTGACGGTACAGCAGCCTAAAGGCCCTGTAGTGCACGGACAGAATCCACCGGAGTTAACGTTTATATTGCAGAGCCAAGATATTAATTTGAACAGCTTACGTTGTTATGTGCAAGGACAGGATCCTGTCGCTGTTGAAAAAGTCGATGGCGATCTGTTTCGGGTCGTAGCAAAGCAGCCGCTTGCTGGCCGGCGTAATAAATATACTTTAACGGCGCAAAGTCGTGATGGTCGTTCTTGGTACTGGTTTAGTCATTTGTGGGTTAGGCCATAATCAGAGATAGTCATATATGCTGCGATGGTTACTCGGAATTGCCTGTGACGGTTTGTTGATTGAAGCATCGGCAACAAATGCACTCTTTTCTCTTCGTTTAAGTTGCGCTAACTGCGATAATTGGTTGTAGTTTATCATCGTTTGAATCTCGGTAACATACGCATCACGTCGAGTGGAGTAATTCAATAAACCTTCTGCTAAATAGAATGCTTGTAGTGGTTGTTGATTGCTACGCATCATTTCACGAGAAGCGCGTAGTTTGGAGTAAGCTTGATGGGTATTTAAGTTGTTGATATAGGATTGAATTGAGTCATTTAGTGAAGAAAACTTTTTTACTTCATATGTTTCTCCCACGGGTCGATTTTTGGGGACGATACCTGTCCCTTGGATAAATGTCCATTCGCCAAAAATATTATTCGCCTGTTGAGCAAAGCGCGACGTGCCATATGCCGATTCATTTGCAGCCTGAGCTAAAACTAAAGCGGTTGGTATCATATCTACACGACTCAAGAGCTGTTTACGCTGGGTTCTATTGTTTAGTGGATCGTTGCTAAAGCGATACTCTTTCATTAAACGCTTAATCCAGTCTTTATCGTCAACTGAGAGCTGTTGTTCTTTATCGTATTGGGCAAATAATTGTTTCAGCTGGTCTCGTTGTTGTAGCACTTTTTCGTTCTGTGTTATTACCATCGGTAGTAAACTGAGAAAGAATAAGTGTTTCTTTTGTTTTACATTCGGTACAGTTGATAGGTCAGCTGGGAAGTTGTGCAGCGTAATGTCTGGAACGCCTTGGTCAAGAGTCGTCCAGCTGTAATCTAACTGGTCAAATAGCTGTTGGATTTGAACGTACGATGTTGGTTTAATAGTCTGTGAAAGCTTTGCTGGTGTTGAATCCTGAATGTTGCAGCCACAGAGAAGCAAAGTGAATAGGTAGATCATTACAGCTTTTCTGTTAATGCAAGGTGTTGAATATCCGTCATATTTTGTTTGGTCTGGTTGCTACTAATAGACTCAAAGGCTGTATTGCTATTGTCTGTATCGCGCGATAGTTTTAGTAGTGTGAAACATTGTTTTGCAGCTAGATTGCAATTCTTTGACTGATAGGGTAGGTTCATTTTTTTTAACGTATGTGTGTAGATATATCTCAGTTTAGATGGACAGGAGAAGGTGTGATGTCAGATGAATTAAAGCCATTACGTGAGAAAATTGATGCACTCGATGATCAAATCCTTGATCTTCTCAATGAGCGGGCTCAGGTAGTTATAAACGTGGGTAAGGCCAAAAAAAGTAACAAAAAATCCTTTTATGTTCCAAGCCGTGAACAGGCAATTTATGAGCGATTAAAGGGTCGAAGTCCAGGACCTTTTCCTGTCGATGCCATTCAACGTGTTTTTAGAGAGATTATCTCTGCATCACTTTCGCTCGAACAGCCGATGAAGGTAGCTTTTCTTGGCCCACAGGCCACATTTACCCATGTTGCCGCAATGCAGCAATTTGGCTTGTCTGCTCAACTTGTTGCGCAAAAGAGTATCCCTGCTGTTTTTGAAGAGGTGGCACGTGGTCGCGCTTCCTACGGTGTTGTGCCCGTTGAGAACTCCAATGAGGGGGTTGTGACCCATACGTTGGATATGTTTATGGAGTCTGAGTTGAAAATAAATGCTGAGATTTCGCAAGAGATCTCGCATGACCTGCTGTCAATGTCAGCTAATATGGCTGATATTGAACGTGTTTATTCCCATCCTCAGGCGCTAGCCCAGTGCCGAAAGTGGCTGGATGAAAATTTACCCGATGTTCCATTAATTGATGTAGCCAGCACTGCAGCTGCGGCACAGCTTGCCGCTGGAGATCGCAGTGCTGCGGCAATAGCCAGCGCGATGGCTGGTGCACAGTACGACCTACGGCAAGTGAAAGCTAATATTGCTGATAATCCGAGTAACTTTACCCGTTTTCTTGTTATTAGCAACCAATTGCCTGAACCTAGTGAGCGTGATAAAACCAGTATCATGTTTTGCATCAAAGATGAGCCGGGTATTTTGTTAAGGATGCTGGAACCTTTCAGTCAACGTGGAATTAATCTCTCTAAAATTGAAAGTAGACCGTTAAAGAAAAGGGCTTGGGAGTATATTTTCTTCCTTGATATTGAAGGACATATAGAAAACGAAAATGTTCACGATGCTGTGGAGCAACTCGCTAATTATTGCCAGTTTATTAAGATTTTGGGTTCCTACCCGAAGACCATATGAGATTAAGCCATGTCTGATGTGATCGTAAAAAATATAGCGATTATTGGTGTTGGATTGATCGGTGGCTCTTTTGCCTTAGCGTTGAAAAATGTCAAAGCTGTTGAGGCGGTTTGTGGTTGGGATGCCAATGGTGAGAACCTAATGTTGGCTGAGCGGCTGGGCATTATCGATAGGGCAGGTCCAAGTCTAGCCGCTGCGGTAAAAGATGCCGATGTTGTCTTATTGGCTGTTCCTGTTGGTAGTATGCAGGAGGCTGCTCGTGCCGTTTTGACTCATATGAAACCGGGCAGTATTCTGACCGATACGGGGAGCGTTAAGCAAACAGTTGTTGATTTACTCGAACCCTTGGCGATCGAATACGATGTTCTCTTTGTCGGAGGACACCCCATTTCTGGTACTGAGCGCAGTGGCGCTGGGGCGGCATTTAAAGAGCTGTATCAAAATAAAAGGTGTATTTTAACGCCGACATTCAACACTAATAATACGGCTTTGACAATTGTTGAGCGACTTTGGTGTGCTGCGGGGTCTGAAGTGGTCAAGATGGATGTTGTCAAGCATGATCGCATTCTGGCGGCGATAAGTCATCTCCCCCATATGATTGCTTATTCGTTAGTGAACTCTGTGCGTTGTTATGATCGTTACCCTGAAAATATTCTCGACTTTTCAGCGGGAGGATTTCGCGACTTTACACGAATCGCATCATCAGATCCTGTGATGTGGCGTGACATTGCCCTGACTAATCGTGAATCCCTGCTTGAGATGATCACTCAGTTTGAACAATTTTTAGCTGAGTTAAAGCAGGATATCGATCGTGGTGACATGGAGCGCTTGTTTAAGTTTTTTCAGCAATCGAAAATTAGTCGCGATGCGATTTTACACCCCGATCCAAAGGAACAGTAAATTATGACCTTACAAACAAAAATTGTTACCTCTAGCCAAGGTTTACGTGGCGAGATAACCGTCCCGGGTGATAAGTCGATTTCACATCGCTCTATTATGTTTGGCGCTTTGGCGCATGGTAAAACCCATGTAACTGGTTTTTTACAAGGTGAAGATAACCTGTCCACGTTGAACGCATTTCAGTCGATGGGGGTCACGATTGATCAACATTCTAATGGTGAATTAACAATTCATGGCTGTGGCTTGCATGGCTTGCAAGAACCTACAGATGTTTTAGACTGTGGTAACTCGGGCACAACTATCCGCTTAATGTCGGGTTTGTTGGCTGGCCAGTCATTTTTTTCCGTCTTAACGGGTGATCAATACTTGCGTAAGCGGCCTATGGGGCGAGTTGTTAACCCGCTGGCCCAAATGGGAGCTAAAATTTCAGGTCGTGAACACGGTCAATGTGCTCCGTTAGCGATTCAGGGTCGACCTTTAACTGCCATTGATTATACTTCACCTGTAGCGAGTGCTCAGGTGAAATCAGCGATTTTATTGGCGGGTTTATATGCCGATGGTGTGACCACTGTTAATGAGCCTCACTTGTCACGTGATCACTCTGAGCGCATGTTGCGTCATTTTGGAGTCGAGGTGACATCTTTTTTAGGTGGAGCATCGGTAGCGGGGGGGCAAACCCTGCAGGCGCAAGACCTCTTAGTCCCAGGAGATATCTCTTCTGCTGCATTTTTCATGGTTGCGGCGTTGATCGTACCGAATTCAGAACTGCTTATTCGTAATGTCGGTATCAACCCAACTCGGTCGGGAATTATTGATATTTTGCAAGCGATGAATGGTTCTGTTGAGTTGGTGGACCAACGTGAGGTGGCCGGTGAACCAGTTGCCGACATTCTCGTTAAAGGTAGCCAGCTTAA
The DNA here is from genome assembly GCA_002084665.1 of Desulfobacteraceae bacterium 4572_35.2. Classification (GTDB taxonomy): domain Bacteria; phylum Desulfobacterota; class Desulfuromonadia; order Desulfuromonadales; family Desulfuromonadaceae; genus Desulfuromonas. Next base: position 8,619 of record NBLY01000053.1, read on the forward strand.
GGGAGTTGAGATTAGCGGTGAATTTGTGCCGCGTGCTATTGATGAATTTCCTGTTATCAGTATTGCAGCTGCATGCGCAGAGGGGACCACCGTTTTTCGTGATGCCCGTGAGTTGCGAGTGAAAGAGACGGATCGTATCGCGGCGATGGAAGCAGTCTTACGTGTGTTGGGTGTGTCAGTCGAGAGCCATGAAGATGGTATGACCATTGAGGGTTGTGAGCAGTTCTCTGGTGGTCGAGTGAACTCTTGTGGTGATCATCGTATTGCTATGAGTTCGGCAATTGCTGCTTTACGTGCTAAAGATCCCATCACGATTAATGACACCGGAGCCGGTAAAAGTACTTTAAGTCGTTTGCTTTCAGAGCGTTTGAATTATATCAATATTGATACGGGGGCAATGTATCGTACCGTTGCCCTCGCAGTGGATCGTGCAGGGATTGACCTGAATGATTGTTGTGCCTTGGATCAATTATGTCAGACGTTGGATATCTATTTTAAGCGAGATGATAAGATCGAAACTATATGGCTTGGTGACGAAGATGTTTCCACTTTAATCCGGACTCCTGAAATGAGCTTATTGACTTCACGTGTTGCAGCCTGTCAAGAGGTGCGTCTTCACGTGTTGCAGCCTGTCAAGAGGTGCGTTCAGCGATGCTGACCTTGCAGCGCCAAATGGGTGAGGGTGGTGGCGTTGTTTTAGAGGGTCGTGATATTGGCAGCGTTGTTTTTCCCAACGCTCAGGTTAAGTTTCGCGGAAAACGACGTTACGACGAGCTACGTCAAAATGGAGTAGAGGTTGACTTGAATCAGACCATTGATGAAGTGATTCAACGTGATGTGGCGGATACTAATCGTGAAAATGCACCATTAGTTCAAGCAGATGATGCGATTGTTGTTGACTCAACCTCGATGTCGATTGATCAGGTTCTTGAATTTATGTTGGAAAAAATTGAGGAGCACCTCTAGTAGACTCTTGCTGAACCCGACAGTCTAGTACTACTTAAGTGTTTATTCGATGTTGGCTGAATAATATAGAAAGTATCGTGATGGAAATCGTTCTCGCTAAAAGTGCAGGATTTTGTTTTGGAGTGAAGCGCGCAGTGAATATGGCCTTTAAGGCTGCAGATGCCTCTGGGAGCATCTGTTCCCTTGGTCCACTCATTCACTCACCGCAACTGGTTGAAAAACTCGAAGACGAGGGGATTCAAGTTGTTCACTCGGTTAGTGAGATGACAGATGAAACGGTGATTATCCGTTCTCATGGAATAACTCGCAGTGAAGAAGATTCGTTGATTGAACAAAAACTTACCGTTGTAGATGCGACCTGCCCGTTCGTTAAGAAAGCGCAACAGTATGCCGCGCTTTTGGGTGAGGGGGGCTATGCCGTCGTTATAGTTGGTGAGCAAGAGCATCCAGAGGTTCAGGGGATTGTTTCCTATGTTGGTGATGCTGAAACTGCAGTGGTTGCCAATGCTGATGAAGCGTTAAAAATTCCGAGACAAAAAAAAATGGGTTTGGTCGCTCAAACAACTCAGTCTTTTGAAAATTTCAGTGAAATTGCCGATATTCTGTTGACTAAATGCAAAGAACTGCGCGTTTTTAATACTATTTGTGATGCCACAGTCGTAAGGCAAGATGAGGCACGGGCGATTGCTCGTCGTGTCGATGTTATGCTTGTTATCGGTGGTCGTAATAGTGCTAATACCACGCGCTTAGCTCAGATCTGTTCAGAAATCCAACCGAAAACATATCATATTGAAACTGCAACTGGTATTGATCCACAATGGGTGAGTGATTTGACTTCAATTGGGATTACGGCTGGAGCGTCGACACCAGAGTGGATAATTCGCGAAGTGATGGAAAGACTGCGGGAAATTGCAAAATAATGATTTGTTTTTTTTATCGTCTGTGCTACGGTTCGGCTCCATGGCTCGGACTGTGGGCGTCTTAAGTGGTAGACGTAATTTTCTAGGGGGTACTTTGGTTAATGTCTGAAAACAATGAAACATGTAACGAAGATGAGCTCGAATTTATGCAAGATGAATTTGGAGCAGAGTTTGACGAAGAGTTTGACGCTGAGAGCTTTGAAGAGATGTTCGAAAACAGCGCACAAGGAAACTTGGCTGTTGGCGATGTAGTCGAAGGGACAGTTGTTCAGGTTAATCCTGATTCAGTTGTCGTTGACGTAGGCTACAAATCTGAAGGGGTTATCCCTTTGTCGGAGTTTTCTGTAGATGGCTCGGCAGTAGAATTGAATGTCGGTGATAAAATCGATGTTCTCTTTGAGCGTGCAGAGAATGAAAGCGGCCTTATCGGGCTTTCAAAAGAAAAAGCAGACCGTCAGAAGGTTTGGAATGCGCTTGAAGAAGATGCGGTTGTTGAAGGTCGCATTGTTTCACGCATTAAAGGTGGTCTTTCTGTTGATATCGGTGTTAATGCATTCCTACCCGGTTCACAGGTTGATTTACGCCCAGTTCGTAATCTTGATAAACTCATCGGTGAAACTTTTGAGTTCAAGATTATTAAACTGAACAAGCGTCGCGGAAATATCGTACTTTCCCGTCGTGTGTTGCTAGAAAATGAGCGTGAAAGCCAACGTTCCGATACACTCAAAACTCTCGAAGAAAATCAGATTGTTGAAGGTGTTGTGAAGAACTTGACTGATTACGGTGCATTTATTGATCTAGGCGGCATCGATGGTTTGTTACATATTACTGATATGTCATGGGGCCGTGTTTCCCATCCTTCCGATATCTTAGCGGTAGGTGATAGTATCAGCGTTAAGGTTCTTAAGTTTGACCGTGAAAAAGAGCGCGTCAGCTTAGGCCTCAAGCAAATCACTCCTGATCCTTGGTTAAGTGTTCAGGAAAAATATCCAGCTAAGGACCGTGTAACAGGTAAGGTTGTAAGCCTGACTGATTACGGTGCATTTATTGAACTTGAAGAGGGTGTTGAAGGCCTGATTCACGTTTCAGAGATGAGTTGGACCAAACGTATCAAGCATCCAAATAAGATTCTTTCGATTGGTGATGAAGTCGAAACCGTTGTGTTAGCAATGGATACTGATAACCGTCGTATCTCATTAGGCTTGAAGCAAGTTGAGCCTAATCCTTGGGAAGTGATCGGTGAGAAGTTCCCTGCTGGTACTATTATCGAAGGTCAAGTCAAGAACATTACTGACTTTGGTATCTTTGTTGGTGTTGATGAGGGCATTGATGGCCTTGTTCATATCTCAGATCTTTCTTGGACAAAGCGGATCAAGCATCCATCTGAATTGTACAAAAAAGGTGACTTGGTTAAGGCTGTTGTCTTGAATATCGACCGCGATAATGAGCGTTTCTCGCTTGGTGTTAAGCAGTTGAGTCAAGATCCTTGGCAGATTATCCCTGAGCAATATGCACCAGGCACTATCATTCGCGGTAAGGTAACTTCTGTGACTGAATTCGGCATCTTCCTTGAGGTTGAAGAGGGTGTTGAAGGTCTGATTCATGTTTCAGAGATCAGCAAAGACAAAGTTGATTCACCAAAAGATTTTGCTAAAATTGGTGATGAACTTGAAGCTGTTGTTCTGCATGTTGATACAAATGAGCACAAAATTGCTTTGTCAATCAAGCACTTGTCTGAGCGTAAAGAGAAGGCTGAAGTTGATGCATTTATCGGCGCGCAGAAAAAAGCAACATCAAGCTTAGGTGACCTACTTCAAGGTGCATTTGGTAGTTCTGACCAGAAATAGTTAATCCTTTGTTCTAATTGGCCCCTGCTATATTTGTAGCAGGGGCTTTTTTGTCAGGTTTATGATGAAAAAACGACCATTTATAATTGCACTTTTAGTTTTATGCATCATTTTTGCTGTTTTTGTCGGCATGATGAAGTTTCCATCTCTATTAAGTTCGGGCACGTCTTCGTTTTCGCTGGGCAACAAGGTTGCTGTTGTTGAGCTTTGTGGGGCCATTACTGAGTCAAGGAACACTATTGAACAGTTGGTAGTTTTTGCTAAAGATGATTCGATTAAAGCAATTGTACTTCGTGTCGACTCTCCTGGTGGTGGTGTTGGTCCATCACAAGAGATCTATTCAGAGGTCGCTCGAATCACTCAAGATAAACCAATTATTGTTTCAATGGGTTCTGTCGCGGCATCGGGTGGTTATTATGTTGCTGCTCCTGCGAATAAAATTTATGCAAATCCAGGCACGATTACGGGTAGTATTGGTGTCATAATGGAGTTTACCAACGTTTTAGATTTGATGAACAAAATCGGACTTAAAACACGAGTTGTTAAGAGTGGAATGCATAAAGATATCGGTTCTTCAGTGCGGGAAATGACTGTTGAAGAGCAAGCGTTGTTGCAAGGTTTAATTGATGACGTTCATTCGCAGTTTGTTGCCGCAGTAAGTGAAGGACGTAATCTATCTGAAGAGGATGTTCGTAAGCTTGCCGATGGACGGATTTTCACCGGTAAACAAGCGCTACAGTTAGGATTAGTTGATAAGCTGGGTGGTTTAAGGGTTGCTATTACTGAGGCTGCTCGACAGGGTGGAATTGTTGGTGAGCCAAACATTGTTTACCCCGAAGAACCATCTGTCAGTTTAATTGATTATTTTGTTGGAACGACACTTTCTAAGGTGGAACAATTTATGATGACAAATCAAACTACTGGTTTGCAAGTGATGTGGTCCCCAGCCAACTAGAGGTATAGATATATGACTAAAAGTCAGTTGATTGAAAAATTAATGGATGAAGATTCTCAGTTGAATAAAAAAGAATCTGAACTGATAGTGAATACGATTTTTGATAGCATTAGTAATGCTTTAGTTCGTGGTGATCGTGTTGAGATTAGAGGGTTTGGTTCTTTTTCGATTCGTGAGCGCGAAGCACGCCAAGCACGGAATCCTAAAAGTGGCAATTTGATCGATATTCCTTCGAAGAAAACCCCGTTCTTTAAAACTGGTAAAGAACTTCGCGAACGCGTAGATATCAGTTAAGGAGCTATTATGAGCATTCGTTCGAATACACACTTAAATATCTCTGCTGAACTGGTCGGTGAAATTCAACAACTTCAACAAGGTCAATCAGTCGTTAAACTGGTAACGTTACCAACTATGGTTGCTGATGAGTTTGGCTTGGTACATGGTGGTTTTATTTTCGGACTTGCAGATTACGCAGCAATGCTTGCGGTTAATGAACCAACTGTGGTACTCGGTGCTGCTGATTCGCGCTTTATTGCACCAGTTAAGGTCGGTGATGCTCCCATTGCAACTGCGATTGTTATTGAACAGAAGGGTAAAAAGTATTCTGTTGAATGCATGGTAAAAGTTGATGATAAACCCGTTTATTCGGGTGTATTTACCTGTTTTGTAGTCGATAAACATGTTTTGAGCTAACGATGTATGCGATAGATTTGACTAAGGCCTCATGTGAACGATGAGGCCTTTTGTCGTTTTGGTGGGCTGTCGAACTTCACATGGATCAAGTCGGTCGATTTCTCGCTGCGGCCCGTCAAGTCTGACAGCCCGCTAGGTTTCTAAATAGTTATGGTTAAACATAAAAATAAAGTGATTCGTGTTACAGTTTCAAGTTACGCTCAACGTATTGATCAAGCTATTGCTGATCACTGTCATGAGTTGTCGCGAACGTTGACACGCAAGATCATTGATGTTGGCGGTGTTCATTTAAATGGTCGCCGTGTATGTAAATGTAGTCTGTCGGTAGCAGATGGCGATAAAATTGAAATATTTATTGATGGCTTCGATCTTAATCACTATCGTCTTTCTGATGCAGATATTATCTATCAAGATGATTATATTATTGTCATCAATAAGCCAACGCAGATTGATTCACAACCCACCCCGGCGCGCTATAAGGGAACTCTTTATGAGGCGTTGCTATTGTGGTTGCAGGACCCGTTTCGCTTACACTTGAAGCCAGCATTGGGTATGGTGCAACGTTTGGATCGTGATACTTCGGGTGTTATGATTTTTTCGATTCATCAACGTGCCCATAAGGCGCTGACTGCTCTTTTTACCCAGCGTCAGGCTAAAAAAAAGTATTTAGCTTTGGTGTGTGGTCAATTAGCTCATGATAAGGGTGAATTTAGCTCGACGCTGGCTAAAAACAGAGCTACCAATAAGATGAAAACAGTGGTTAAGGGCGGTAAACTTGCCATAACACGCTATCGTACGTTACATCAATTTGAAAATTTTACTTTAGTTGAGGTCGATATTCCTACGGGACGGATGCATCAGATTCGTGTCCATTTCTCCGAGGCAGGACATCCTCTTGTCGGTGATGATCGTTACGGTTATGATGCCTCGTTGCTTGATGTCGCCGTGGCTCGGACGATGCTTCATTCTTGGCAACTCGAATGTGATCACCCTGTAACAAAAAAAAAGATGAACTTCAAGGCTTCACCGCCGCACGATTTTATGCATCTTCTTACTCTTTTAGGATGGCAAGGACATGTTGACTTATCCTCACATTGACTCAATAGCTTTTCAGGTAGGTTCCCTAGCAGTTCGTTGGTACGGATTGATGTATCTGTTCGGTTTTATGTGTGCTTACCTTTTAATTTTACGTTTAACCAAAAAAAGTGAGCTTAATATTAATTCTGATACCGTCGCCGATTTGCTGTTCTCCTGTGTGTTAGGTGTTGTTTTTGGCGGTCGAATTGGTTATACCCTGTTTTATAATTTGAATTACTATTGGCATCATCCCATCGAAGTCTTTTATGTTTGGCAAGGTGGTATGAGCTTTCATGGTGGGTTGCTCGGCGTTATTGTTGCTGCTTCGTTGTTTTGTCATAAGCGTCAACTTCCTATGGGGAAGATCGCTGATATCCTTGTTATTTCATCCTGCTGTGGTTTATTTTTTGGTCGTATTGGAAATTTCATTAATGGTGAACTGTGGGGTAGAGTGACAGATGTCCCATGGGCAATGGTTTTTCCCGGTGCCGGGCCATATCCTCGTCATCCTAGCCAACTTTATGAGGCTCTTCTTGAGGGGCCTATTTTGATGATAATTTTGTTGCTGATCAATCGCCAGCGTTTTAAACCGTGGACAGTCTTTTTCTCCTTTATCTGTTGTTATGCTTTGTTCAGGTTTATTATTGAATTTTTTCGTCAGCCTGATGCACACCTTGGAATTTTATCAACGGGTGTCACGATGGGGCAGATGCTTTCTTTACCCATGTTAATGGTTGAGCTAATCTGGCCTTTTATAATCAAATCTTTCAACATTTTGGTGTCGCCGATGTGACACCTGATCAGCACGCACTGGTCAATGTGTGTCATACTGCTTCAAGTCCTCAGGTTTTTGATGTTTTATTAGGCCCTGAGCGCGTCGATGAAGCGATCTCTTATGCAGCGAGTGTTGAATATTCTCAGTTTATTCCTCAATTGCAACCTGAACCAGGTCTTTTGACTGTTTTAGAACGCTTAGCATTGTATTATCCGTTAGCAATAGCGACAAATCGTGGTTCAAGCATGGTTAATATCCTCGATTACTTCAACCTGAGTCATTACTTCAGCCATGTTGTAACTCATCTTGATGTTGAACGACCTAAACCAAATCCCGATATTCTCTTTGAAGCCGCTAAACGGTTAGGGCAATCGCCTGATGAACTTCTTTTTATTGGTGATTCGGAGTTTGACAAACAAGCAGCACAGGGTTCGGGCTGCTTGTTTGTGTCATATAAGTGGGATGGTGGGCTGAGAATTGATCACCATACTGATTTGTTAAAAATATTGAATGTTTAGAATAGCTGTTAGTCTATAGATTGATGTCGAGCTCTAAAGACTTATTCATCTCAAGAACATGACCATGTTCACAACGCGTGTAACTGACACTATCCATTAAACTATGAATTAAGAAAATGCCTCGGCCGTGATCTTTAGTTGGATCGGGCTCAATTATGTTCACTTCACGAATGTCAAAGCCTTGTCCTTGATCGTAAACTTTAATGCAAAGATTATATTGCGAAACATTAATTGTGATGTGAACTTCTTTGTTGGGATCGTTTTGATTTGCGTGTTTTATCGCATTAGTCATCGCTTCAGTTAAAACAAGATTAATATGATAGGCCAGCTCATCGCGGTTATTTTTAAAGTTTTTAAGTGTGTAAGCAATATCTTCCCCAATCTTACCAATGAGGCCGAGGTATCGTGTTTGATTAGGGACTCTGATGTCCATCTCGAGTTGATTTTTCATGACCTAATCTCCTGTTGTCAGTTGTCGTGACGGACGACATGAACACGTGGTACCTGAGACCTAAGAGGTTTTTTCTAGTAGCTCGCCTGTGCATCGTCGGAGTTGGGGAAAATTTCAAAAACTCGATGCAGTCGCGTTAATTCAAACATTGATTTTACCTGAGTTTGCAGTCCACACAACTTAAGAACTCCTTGGCGAGAACTGGCGTTCTTAAAACCTGAGACGAGTGCACCTAAACCTGATGAATCAATAAAACGTACATGGGAAAGATCTATGATGATTTTCACCTTACCCTCTTCAAAAAGGGTCAGAAGTTGAACCTTTAATTCATTGCTATTGTGAGCATCTAAACGTTCTTCTTCAATTCTTAATGTAACAATCTCTCCATGTTCTTCCATTGTGACATTCATGTTTTTCTCCTTGAGTGAAATTATTTAATATTATTTTATGCGTCAATTTTCAAAACAACCATGGTTACATCATCATTGAAATGCCGTCGTCCTTGAAACATGCGGGCTAAACTCATTGTTTGATCAATAATTTCCTGTGCACTAAGTAGCGCATTGTCAAGAATAGCATTTTTCAGTTGATCCATACCAAACATCTCTTCATTATTATTTTCAGTTTCAACAATGCCATCAGTATAGATGACTAAAATATCACCGGGATGAAGTTGGCTGAATTGCTCCTCAAATGTAACGTCAGTATGGATCCCGAGTATGAGCCCCTCAGCATCGAGTTCTTCAAATGAATTATCACTGTGACGTAATATGAGCGGGTGATTATGTCCAGCATTAGCGTAAGTAATTCGATTCTTTTCAAAATCATATTGCAGATAAAACATTGTAATAAACAATTCGGCTTTAGTTAAATCGTCATGTAAAAACCGATTTAGTGCATCGAGAATTGCTGTTGGTGAAGAGAGTTGCCTTGCGCGAGCTTGAATAAATGTTCGTGCTTCGGCCATAAGCAATGCGGCACCAATGTTGTGGCCTGAAACATCGGCAACGACAATATCAAACTCTGGCGGTTCGATGATAAAATCATAGTAATCACCACCGATCTGTTTCGCTGGAACACAGATCGCTGCAATATCATGTTTGGCTAACGCTGGCATTTTGTCGGGCAATAAGCCAAGTTGAATCAATTCAGCAATGCGTAACTCTTTTTCCTGTTCACTGGCCTCAATTAGCTGCATTGTTTGATTAGCGTTGCGCCAGGCAATACCGATTTGAGCCGCTAGGTTTTTATATAGTTCAATAAATTCGTCCGTATAGATCCCCTTAGCGTAACGTGAATACGATGAAAGAACCCCGATGGGTTGACCCTCAACCGTTATCGGTGCATGGGCAAAAGATTTGATCCCCTCTTGGCGAATAATTTCCATTGAGATAGGTTTGTTAACGCAGTCAGAATCATTAGCAAGGACTACTTTGTTGTGAATGTATGTTGTGCCGATACAGGTTTCTTCATTGATCTCTCTGTTCGCATGGGATAAAAAGTCGGTATCAATTCCCCTGAAATTTCGGACATCTAAAGTGTTATCTTGGTCGTTGTAGATTCGAATGACGCATAAGTCGAAGCGAAATTGTCGATAAAGAAGATCAAGAATATTGTTAAAAATAGAATCCAAGTCTGATCCACTCGAGACGGTGTGCGCTGCCTCATAAAGAACCGTAAGTTGTTCGCGACTCGCATCACGGCTTAAGCTAACTGTGCCAAAAATGTTGAAGATATCTTCCATTTTGCTGCCACGCGCTGAAAGATAGTTTTCAATAATAATTCGTGCTGCTGCTGCGCCAACAGAGGCCGCCAATGTCTTCTCAGTGAAAAGCTTTAAGTCTGGGATCTCAAACTCTGATAAGCTTCCTTTTTCATCAATTTCACGATCCCCTAAATAGCTAGAAATCGCCGAATTAGCTTGCTTTTCACCAATGAATTTAGTCATTAAATCGACAAACTCCATGATGGTCGGTGCTTTACTTATACGTGTTCTGTTTTGTGGGGCTTGTTTCCATGTAGATACGTCAACAAAAAGTAACGCTTGATCAACTTCACTCGCTGAAGGTGTTGTAAGAATTGAAACAGCGAGAAATGAGCCAAGGTTGAAAAACATGGTCCAAAATAGCGAGTGGGACCAAATATCTAAGGTGTTTAAATAAAATAGCGCGGTGGGGCGGAGACTTTCAATACCAAGCGGTCCTTCAGTCATAACACTCAACGGAATCCAGCCCGTATCTATAAATGTTGGTACGATGAGGGTGTAAAACCACAGCACAAAGCCTAAAATAAGACCCGTTGCAGCACCACGGTGAGTTGCTCGATTCCAATAAAGGCCTCCTAGTAAAGCTGGAGCAAATTGTGTTGCCGCCATGAATGAGATCAGGCCGATGTTGATAAGTGCTGCCGATTCACCCAGTGTCCGATAGTAAAAATAACCAAGATAAATGATTGAAACGATGGCTACGCGTTTGATGTTGAGCAGCAAACCTGAAATGTCGGCCATTTTGAAATTACAGCGTAAGATAATTGGCATGATCAGATTGTTCAATACCATGGTTGCCGAGGCCACAGATTCAAGCATCACCATCCCCGCTGCAGCGGAAAAACCACCAATGAACACCATTACTGCAAGAGCGTTTTGGCCCGCAGCAAGGGGTAGGCTTAATACGTAGTAGTCAGCAAGGGTCGTGTCGCCATTAAATGTAATGATTCCACCTAGAGCGATAGGCAATACAAACAGATTCAATAAAAACAAGTAGGTAGGAAATGCCCACATGGCAGTTCTAATATGATTATGATCTGAATTTTCGATAACCATGACATGGAATTGGCGTGGTAAAAACATGATTGCCATCATCGACATAAATGTCATAGAGAACCAACGTGCTCCACTGCCACACTCCGCTGGAATAAGCAGCAAGTGTTGCTTGTCAGGAAAGAGTGCTGAAAACTGACTGAAAATATCAATAAATCCATCAAAAAGACCATAGGTAACAAAGATACCAATAACCAGAAAGGCAAATAGTTTAACAATGGATTCCAGTGCAACAACAGCCATGAGCCCTTCATGATGTTCCGTGCTGTCAAGGCGCATGGCACCAAAGAGAATGCAAAAAACGGCCAATATAAGAGCGACAATAAATGTTGTATCAATAAACTGTGGACTAAATGGTACGATAGATTGTAGCGGTGAAGAGGTTTTTTCGGGTAATCCTGCCAATAAATTGAAGGTGTAAGCGATTGCTTTTAACTGTAACGCGATATAGGGGACAATGCCGAGTACAGCGAAAATGGTGACGATGCTACCAAGGTAAGTCGATTTACCATAGCGACTCGAAATAAAATCAGCAATACTGACAATATTTTGTTGTTTACTGATTATGATAATTTTCCGTAGTAAAAACCACCATGAAAAACAGATCAATGTTGGGCCAAGGTAGATGGTTAAAAAGTCTAAACCAGTTGTCGCAGCACGTCCTACGCTGCCATAATAGGTCCATGAAGTACAATATACAGCAAGAGTAAGAGAGTAGATGTGGGGGTTAGAAACAATACTGCGGCCAGCTTTTCTCCGACTCAGTGCATAAAATGCAAAGGAGAATAGGATGGCAAAGTAGATGATGGTTGTAATGCTGATCTGTTGCAATGACATTAATCAACCTCCGAACTGTGGTCAGAATCATCATCTTCTATGGTGCGGGTAAAAATGTAAACCACAGCAATGGATATAGGCCAGCCGAAGAACAGATAGATAACGAGTAGGGGGATCCCTAGGAATGTTTCTACTCGATTGAAAATTTGTAGAAATGGAAAGTTGAGCATGACAACGCCAAGGAAGAAAAAAATCAACCAAATTTGTCGTTGTTGAGTTGTGGATTCATTTGACATAACACCTCCAAACTCCTGCACTCTACTTAATTAGTAATAGTATAATGTACAATGTTCAGAGTGTCGATAGTTGTATATGGATTGTTTCGAATAAATGATTTAATTCTTAAAATTATTAAAAGTAGCTGCAATTGGATGCGATCTTTTACCAAGTGATATACTTACCATCGCAGAATAATTCTGTCGAATGGAGGTATCATGGATAAAGATGTCAGCAAGTTTGGTACCAGCGACAAGCGCGGTCTGGCTCAAACCAGCAGTGATCCTTACGCTAATCGGCAACATTATGCGGATGGCGCTTCTTGTTCAACCTGCCATGCTCAGTATCGTAATAAACGGTGGTATCCAGCTGAAGAGGCTCTTGCTAAGGGTGACAATGCTCCTGAGATGCAGTTTAAAAATACAGTAGAGCTACTATGAAGGCGTGGTAGTAATACGTGGAGATCTGTGGCAGCTTGAAGAAGGGATCTGTCGTTTGCTCAAACATGAAGAGGCCAAAGCGCGCGTTAAGAATCCATTGGAACGTATGATCTGTATGGAAAAACGTGGTGAATTTCTGGTGATTGAAACAACCGAGGAAAAACTGGCCGAGCATCTCGGACGGGCAGCGCACAAAGCCTACCAAGGTGAGTTGCAAGTGCAACGTGGTGAAGAAAACCGCATCTGTCGGATAAACTGGAAACGTTGAACATCGGTCAGCGTTTCGTTTCATGATCTAGCATGGCTGGTGTTTGTACTAATCCAGCATCACCTCTCAATGTTTGATTTTAAAGTGTGTGTGATTTCAGTAGGATAGGTTCGTTAGTTAAGTGTATCAACAACGGCCCTCTTTTGGTTCCAAATATTTTGCCTTTGAAGTGTGATTAACGGAAAATGACCGATGGATCGATAGCGATGAACAGAAAAAAGAGGTTTGCGACGCAAGGTAGCAGACTTCTTTTTTTACCGATATTGTTGGTGATCATGCGGATTACTAGCTAAGTAACGACAGTGCGTTTTCCCCAGTCAAGTTTGCTTGTGCCTGCATAGCCACACCAAACTTATTTAGGATTTGATTCTTGATCAGTTCAGAAACTTCCTTAGCCATGTCGGCATCGGCAATGCGCGAATTGGCTGCCGCTGTGTTTTCTGCCGAAATTGACATGTTATCAATGGTTGATTCAAAACGATTCTGCACCGCGCCTAACGGCTTGACTACCATCCAGAAGTGCCCGACCGTTGAAGCTAGTTGACTCGGCAATTCTACCCAACATCGATTGCAGTTGGGTAAACTCAGAGTTCATCGCACTGCGATCATTATCGTTATAAGTCCCATTGCTTGACTGTACCGAGAGTTCACGCATCCGCTGCAATATATCTGTCGTTTCGCCCAAAGCACCGTCTGCAGTTTGCGCCATCGAGATGCCATCGTTGGCGTTGCGAATTGCTTGATTAACACCGCGTACCTGAGCATTTGATCGATCCGATATCGCTACACCAGCTGCATCATCTTTAGCACTGTTTATGCGCTGTCCGCTGGCAAGCCGAGCAAATGACTTGTTTACCCCGTTTTCGGATCTGACTAGAGACTGTGTGCTGAGGTTGTTGCTGCCGATTGTGATTGCCATTGTCCATCCTCCTTGTTGTAAAGAAAGGTGCCTATGGTCGGTCAGATTTACTAGGCGGTTGTAAATCTCTTTGTATGTAAAAATGAGAAGTTTTGCAGATTCAATCTACATGGTTAATTGTAACAGAAATATCTTTGAATAACAGTTATTGTCAGATCAATTCATGGCTACCATAGCTAAGGTGCTGATATGAAATAAAAGGCTCTGTCAAAAGAACTTTCCTTTATGTGTCAACAACGCCTGCCCCCAGGTAAATCTTCGTTGGCTAGTTCATCACTTTTTGCGGCTAATTTTTTCTGACGCTTCTCTTCTTTTTTTTTCTTTTTCGCAAGATCTTTCTGTCGTTTATCGAATGCGTAGTTGGTTCTTGCCATCGAGGTCTCTCTTTTTGATTTAGTGTATTAGATGTCGGGAGTATCGCAGCTCAGACTTGGCGCTGGAGAGCTGGGTTCAAATGGTACTGTTGGATGCCGAATTTGAGTAACTAACACTTCACCATACCAGTTGCCATAATAGTATCAATTACGTATTAATTGATACGAACAAATTGTGCATTCAATAAAGTAATGTTAGCCCAGTTAGGGGGGGCAGGTCTTGAATTGGAATATTTTCTTAAGATAATCCGACTCGTGGTCGTGACATGCCTAGGTTGTCATGAGATGTTGCATCGAAAGACCTGGCTCCAATGACATGTTGTTGGTGAACTAAAGGGTGGGTGATGAGAAATTGTAATGGTAGTTAGTCCGATGTGTCAACAGCGTTATATATGACCCATGATCAAAGGTGAAGGCTCCCGCTCGCCTTTGAAAAAGTCCATCAAAATTCAGAACCTTAGCAACCACAAAATCAAAACGACATATTTGCTTTATATGT
>NBLY01000054.1 GCA_002084665.1 Desulfobacteraceae bacterium 4572_35.2
AATTCTCAGCGAAGAACAAGCCATCGCAGCGGCCAAACTGCAAGATAACCCACAGCTCTATTTAACGTCGGAAAATTCAATTAACTGGATAGCGCAACATCTACCATCGACCCCACTACCAGATAAAATAAATCTATTTAAAGACAAATTGAGATTTCGCCAGTTGATCTCACCACTATATCCAGATTTTTATTTTAAAGGTGTCGATATCAACGAGCTGAAACAACTTAATTTTGATACGATTCCAACACCATTTATCTTAAAACCATGCGTTGGTTTCTTCAGCATGGGAGTCTACAAGATTAGCAACCGCAACGAGTGGGACCGCTGCATTGAGTTAATTTTTGATGAGATCGAACAGGTGAAAAGTCTTTATCCTCTCGAAGTTCTCGACACTCGATCTTTCATCCTCGAAGAGTGTATTGAGGGTGATGAATATGCTGTTGATGCCTACTTTGATTCAGCAGGGAAACCAACGATTTTAGGGATATTTAAACACACCTTTGCGTCGCAGGACGATGTTAGTGATCGTGTTTACACAACCTCAAAAGAGATCATTGAAAACAACCTCGAAGAGTTCAGCCAATTCATTGCTAAAATTGGCCAACTAGCTGATGTTAAAAACTTTCCGATCCATCTTGAATTAAGACGGCGACCAGATGGGGTGATTTTGCCAATAGAGGTTAACCCAATGCGCTTTGGTGGCTGGTGTACAACCGCCGATACCACCTTTCTCTCTTATGGATTCAACCCCTACGACTACTATTTTTCTCAAAAGAAACCTGATTGGAACGAGATACTCACCGGTAAAGAGGGTAAATTATACAGCATTATTGTGTTAGATAATTCTACGGGAGTTAATAGCGAACAGATTGCTTCGTTTGATTACAATCAATTGCTGCGAAAATTTAAAAAACCAATGGAACTCAGAAAAATTGACTATCACAGCTATCCAGTTTTTGGCTTTTTAATCACCGAAACACAGGCCGATAATTTTACTGAGCTTAAATACATTTTAGACTCAAACCTGAGCGAATTTATCACCACGGTAAATTAAGCCGTAATGTTACTATTCAGCACAATTGTAGATAAACTGACAACGTTCACGGAAAAGGTATTTGTCACCATAGCTGGTGACAATAAGCCCCATGGATGGGTTCAAAGCGGTCCTTGGAATGGGCGTTAGCAGCTTATCCGCTGAACAGCTACACCGTAACTTCATAAAAAACAAGCTCTGTTTCGATGTGGTTTCATCGAAACAGAGCTTGTGATCAAATCGCTAGATAAGTTTCCCTGTTAAACCGCCACCATCAACACCACCGATCAACACCTTGACACATTGCCCAGCAAGAGACAGGTCTGACTCAAAGACAACCGGCACATATTCTTCGCTCAAGCCCTTACAGTGGCCCTTTTCAGAGCTATTTTCAACGACAACTTCAACACTCCTCCCATCAAAGTTCTTAATATATTCCTGTTTTTTAAGCTCACCTAGATGGCGCAACTGAGTGGCTCTATCCTTGGCAACGGCTGAATCAACATGATCTTTCATTTTTTCTGCCGCTGTTCCTGGACGTTTACTATATGGAAAAACGTGTAAATAGTGGATCGGCAAACGATCAATTAAATCTATGGACTGTTGATGCTCCTCAGTTGTTTCACCGGGAAAACCAACAATAAGATCTATGCCGATTGAGATTTGGGGTGATCTAGCATAGATATTCTGTAGAGATCGGTAAAAATTCTCTGACGTATAGTGACGATTCATCCGCTTTAACACCGCATCTGACCCCGACTGTAACGGAATATGAAGATGTGAACAGACCCGCGATGATTGACAGACAAGATCAACCAGTTCATCGGATAATTCTTGTGGCTCGACAGAACCTAAACGGAGCCGGTGCAGCGATGTTTGATCTAAGATTGTTTCCACAAGAGTGGCCAACGAGACATCCACACCTTCTTCACCTTGCAGATCTTTGCCATAGTTGCCAATATGGATACCAGTCAGAACAACTTCCTGATAGCCGTTTTGGATCAAAACATTAATCTGATCAATCACTTCAACTACAGCAACAGAACGACTACGACCTCGGGCAAACGGAATGATACAATAGGAACAAAAGGCATTACAACCGCTTTGTATTTGAACAAATGCTCGACTATGTTCAAAAAATGAGGCGATTTTCAGGTCAGGACAGTGACTCGCCTGCGCAATCTCACCCACCTGAACCTTAGCTCCATGCCCATTGAGCAACGACAAAAAATTCTCTTTTTCCATATTACCAATAACCAGATCAACTCCATCAAGTTTAGCTAATTTTTGTGGCTGAACCTGAGCGTAACAACCGGTAACAACAATACGACACGTTGGGTTAAACCGTCGAGCGCGGCGTACCAACTTACGAGATTGGGCATCCGTTGCCGATGTGACGGTACAGGTGTTAATCACCACCAATTGCGCGCCCTGTTCAAAAGGAACTAACTGGTAGCCATCCTGAATCAATAATTCTTCAATTGCCGCCGATTCAAACTGATTAGCCTTACAACCGAGAGTGACAACACAAACTGATTTAATCACTGAATCCATCCTCCGCCAATCACAGCATCATCCTGATAGAACACAGCCGATTGCCCTGATGTAACACCGATTTGTGGTTGTTCAAAGACAACGCGCACCCTGTCCTGATCATCAATGGTAACTGTTGCCATGGCTTCATTATGGCGATAACGGATGCGACAATCTACCCGAAGTTGCTTATCAGTTGACAGTTGCGACCAGATAACATCATTCACAACTAACTCAGTTGTCTCAAGAAATTGCTTCTCACCAACAACAACCTGATTTTTTGCAACATCAATCGATACTACATATAAAGGTTCACTCCAACCGATCCCCAGACCTTTGCGTTGGCCAATCGTGTAATGATAGGTACCGCCATGGCGACCCAACACCTTGCCATCCACATGGACAATATTGCCACCTTGGGGCAACGTTAAAGTTTGTTTTTTTAAAAAACTGACATAATCGTTATCGGGGATAAAACAAACATCTTGACTCTCTGCTTTATGTCGCGCTGAAAGGTTGATTCTTTTGGCAACCTCCTTAACCTGCTCCTTAGTCGTACTTTCCAAAGGAAATATCACCCGTTTTAATTGCTCAGCAGTCAGAGTAAACAGAAAGTAACTTTGATCTTTCTTACGATCATGACCACGACGCAACACGGGGAGATCACCGGAATGATCAATGCGCGCATAATGGCCAGTAGCAAGAAAATCGATGCCAAGCTCATCGGCTACCTGTAAAAGATAGCCAAACTTCATATAGCGATTACATAAAATACACGGATTCGGGGTGCGACCACTTACGTATTCAGCACAAAAATTTTGCACAATGACGCGGTCAAACTCTTCTCGACAATCGAGACTATGAAATTCAATGCCTAATTCATGGGCAACCTGACGGGCATCCTCATCACTCGACTCGTGTTCAGCACCAGAGAGCAGCCGCATATGCACACCAATGACCTCATAGCCCTGTTCAATAAGCAAAGCTGCGGTCACCGCAGAATCCACACCACCACTCAACGCAACCATCACTTTTTCCATAAAAGATCCTTAAACTGTCAAAGGCATTCACCGCTATGATGAATGCCTTGGTAGAATTATTTAAACACTTACTCCTGCTCGACACCCAATCACTATAATCAATGATGACCAATACAACATTCAACATAAGGGCAATCTTCGAGATCTACACCTGAATCAAGCATCGGACTCATCTCGCGCAATTTCAGCACGATAGCAGGTAGAACCTCAAGCAATCTATCAACCTCTTCCATGGTGTTTTGATCGCCTAAACTGAAGCGCAAACATGAATTGAGCAGCCATTCATCTACTGCCATAGCAGTCAAGACATGAGAATGACCATCACTGCCAGAAGTACAAGCTGAACCCGATGAAGCAGCGATACCATACATATCGAGATGCAAAAGCAGCCCTTCACCCTCAATAAACGAAAAACCAAGGTTCAGCGTGTTCGGTAAACGATGCTCAGGATGACCATTAATCGTCACATCTTTAACCTGATCCATAATACCGCCCTGAAGACGGTCACGGAGTTGTTTTAACTTTTCTATTCGCTGGTAAAAATCTTTACCTGCAATTTCACAAGCCTTACCCATTGCAACAATACCGGCCACATTGTGGGTACCTGCGCGCAAACTCTGCTCTTGGTGACCACCATGAATATGTGACGTAAGCGAGGTGCCGCGACGAACAAATAGCGCACCAACTCCTTTGGGAGCGCCAATTTTATGACCAGACATCACCAAAAGATCAACGGGACATCTCTGCATATCAATTTCTACTTTGGCCAAAGCCTGAACTGCATCAGTATGAAATTGAATTTTATGTCGTTGTGCTATTTCAGCAATCTGTTGAATTGGGAAAATAGTACCAGTTTCATTATTCGCCCACATCACCGAGATCAAGACTGTTTTTGCTGTGATCGCCTGTTCAAGTTGATGAAGATCTATCATCCCATTTGAATCAACAGCCAGGTAAGTGATCGACCCACCCCGCTCCTCAAAATAACGACAGCTATCGAGTACCGCAGGGTGTTCAACAGCGGTGGTAATAATATGATTACCTTGCTGTCGCAATGCATCACAGCTACCAAGTATGGCTAAGTTGTCGCCCTCACTGCCACTAGCGGTAAAGATAATCTCTTCCGGTTGAGCATTAATTAGTTGTGCGACCTGCTGACGCGCCTTATCGATAGCCCCCTTCACGGCGTTACCCGCCCAATGAATACTCGACGGATTACCAAAAAGAGTTTGATAGTAAGGGAGAAATGAATCAAGCACTTCAGCTGCGACTGGAGTGGTTGCATTGTTATCAAAATATATTTTGTCCAATTTCTAATCCTCCAATACCGTCAATTTTTCTTGGCTAATATCTACGTTATCCCGACTGGCAAGAAGGAGTTGAGCATCATTAGTCAAATCTTCGATCGAAATAGCAGAAAAATATCCACGAATATGTTTACTGAGTCCAGCCCATACAGAATGGGTCAGGCATTCCTCTTCGCAGGCGCATTGGCCCATATCATCCATGCATGAAACAGGAATCAATGTTTCCTCAACACTGTCAATAATTTTATCCAATGAAATTTGTGCTGCAGGAACCGCTAGCATATAGCCGCCGCCGGGGCCGCGAACACTGACAACCAACTTTCCACGGCGAAGTTTAGCAAACAATTGTTCAAGATAGGATAACGATATATTCTCGCTCTTGGCAATTTCACGAATCGATATCGGCGAGCCTTTATGATCTAAACTTAAGCGGACCATCGCTCGCACTGCGTACTGAGACTTGGTAGAAAGACGCACGCTAGCCCTCCCTTGAACAGGTTTGAGAATCTTTTAACTGGCACTGCAATAACTCATGTTCCTGTTGAAGTTGATTCAGCTGTGTCTCAACCTTACGTATATGTTCAAACAAGCAACTAATCGCTTGAGCCTGCGGATCTGGCAGGTGGCCATGTTCTAAATCGAAGCGCTGTTGTTTAAACTGTTCCTTGCGCTCCTCTTCACTTAGAACCATGCGTGCTGGGACACCAACAACAGTCGCCTGATCAGGAACCTCTTTCACAACAACAGAATTAGAACCAATTTTACTGCCCGAACCGACAGTAAAAGGACCGAGAATTTTTGCCCCCGAACCAATTACCACATCATCACCCAAGGTGGGATGACGTTTCTCTTTCGCCCAAGATGTTCCACCAAGAGTTACCCCATGATAGAGAGTACAGTTATCGCCAATCTCTGCTGTTTCACCGATCACAACACCCATACCATGATCAATGAAAAAACCACGACCGATCTTGGCACCGGGATGGATCTCTATTCCTGTTAAAAAACGACTTAACTGTGAAACACAACGAGCGATAAAGAAACAATTCAACTGCCATAACTTATGGGCAAAACGGTGGAACTGTAACGCATGAAAGCCTGGATAACAGACAACCACTTCAAGGGTCGATCGTACAGCAGGATCACGTTGAAAAACGGCCTGAATATCTTCACGAAATGTTTTAAACACAATTTTTCTCCCTGTAGCAGACATTGATTGATGAATACAGGTAACATTCCCGACCATTACTGTCAACTATTAAGCTTTCGACAAGCAATGATACAGCCATCCATTGTGGACATTATCAGCCCTGCAAAAAACGTTTATAGGCTGGATTACTGGTTTCTTCTACATAGAAGAAACCTAAAACATCAAGAAAATCGTTCAACTCTTCATGTTGACCTGCTGGCAATTCAAGGCCAATGAGGACACGACCAAAATCTCCACCCTGTGCTCGATAATGAAAAAGAGAGATATTCCAACTATTACCCATTGCGGCTAAAAAACGGGCCAAAGCACCTGGTCGCTCAGGAAACCAAAAGCGATACAAAAACTCCCCTACAACTTGACGGGAATGGCCACCAACCATATAACGGATATGCGTCTTAGCCAGATCATTATCCGTTATATCTAGGCAATCATATTCCTCATCACTCAAAGAGTTCGAAAAATCTTCACGCTCTTGACTGTCTTTAACGGACAGGCCGACAAAGATATAAGCTTGCTTGCGATCTGAAAGGCGGTAATTAAATTCAGTAATATTTCGGCCAGCTAAAAAAGTGGTACAAAAATGACGTAATGCTCCGGGTTGTTCTGGAATCGACACCGCATAAAGTGCCTCTTTCTTTTCACCGATTTGGGTACGTTCAGCGACAAAGCGCAGTCGATCAAAGTTCATGTTAGCACCTGAGTTAACCGCGACAAGATGCTGTCCATGAAGATCGTTTTCTTGCACATACTTTTTCATTCCAGCAACGGCCAAGGCTCCTGCTGGCTCAACGATAGAGCGTGTTTCTTGATAGATAGTTTTGATGCCGCTACAAATCTCATCCGTAGAAACTTGGACCATATCGTCCACATATTGGCGACACAGTTCAAAAGTACGCGCACCAACTTCACGTACAGCAACACCATCTGCAAAGATTCCAACTGAATCGAGCTTAATGCGTGAGCCACAGGCTAACGAGCGCGACATGGCATCACTATCCTCGGGTTCAACACCGACAATCTTAACATCTGGACATACAGCCTTAATAAAACTGGCAATTCCTGCAATCAATCCACCACCACCGACCGGAACAAAAATCGCATCGAGTCGACCAGCACTTTGGCGCAAAATTTCATCAGCGACAGTTCCCTGCCCGGCAATGACATAATCATCATCAAACGGATGGATAAACACCCGACCAGTTTGTTTTATCACCGTGCCACAATATTCAGCGGCCTCGGAATAATTATCTCCATACAAAATAACCTCTGCGCCATAACTACGCACGGCTGAAATTTTTATTGCAGGCGTTGTCGCTGGCATCACGATCACCGCGCTGGTTCCCACTTGCTGTGCCGAGAAGGCAACTCCTTGGGCATGGTTGCCTGCTGAGGCAGCAATAACACCACGTTTTTTTTCTTCGTCACTGAGTTGAGCAATTCGATTGTACGCACCACGAATCTTAAAGGAGAACACGGGCTGCAGATCTTCCCTTTTCAACCACACGTGATTATCTAGCTGTTTTGATAAATCCGTAGCAACCTCAAGAGGGGTCTCTACTGCAGCATCATAAACACGGGAAGTTAAAATCATTTTCAATATATTTTGCACAACAAAACCCTTTCGTAAAAAACAGTGAATCGAGTTCTACCATGTCATTTAAATACGGTCAAACATACAAAAAGAGCGACCCGTGGGTCGCTCCTGTTAAAACTTCAAGTTATCAATTGAATGCTTAGTACTTACCAAACTCATCATCGTCTAAAGCAATTGATGTCGGTGCTGAATCCCATCCACTGGGCGCAGATGGAGTTGGTTGCTGTCTTACCACAGGAGTCTGATACGTTGTCTGCGGTCTAAACTGTGCAGACATCGATGTTCCCTGCTTTAGAACAAATCGTGCCAACATTTGACGTAATTGCTCGGCCTGACTCGACAACTCTTCTGCAGCGGCAGCACCCTCTTCAGCACTTGCGGTATTCTGCTGTGTCACTTGATCAATTTGACTTAAACCAATCGTTACCTGCTGAATCCCTTGAGCTTGCTCCGTCCCTGAAGCGGCAATTTCAGACACCAAATCAGACACTTTGACAATACTTTCAAGAATTTCTTTAAATCCTTCAGCCGTACGATCCGCAATCATCGCACCATTCTGTGCCTTCTTGACTGAACCTTCGATCAATTGAGCCGTTTCACTTGCAGCCTTAGCACTACGAGCTGCTAAATTACGCACCTCTTCAGCAACAACCGCAAACCCTTTACCGTGCTGACCGGCACGTGCCGCCTCAACCGCTGCGTTTAAGGCAAGCAAATTAGTCTGGAAGGCAATTTCGTCAATAACTTTAATGATTTTAGCAATATCTTGCCCTGAAGCGCTAATATCACTCATAGCACGAATCATCTCTTCCATATTGCTGCTACCACTGTTCGCTGCAGCACTCGCCTGACTTGCAAGTTGACTCGCCTGATGCGCACCATCAGCACTTTGACTTGTTTGGCTCGACAGCTCTTGCATCGAGGCAGCAATCTCTTCGAGGGAACTCGCCGACTCAGTCGCGCCCTGTGACAACGTTTGACTTGAATCGGAAACCTCTGTTGAGCCCGAGGCAATTTGCTCACCAGCCATCTGCACTTGCGACATGATCTCATTCATGTCATCGCCTAAGCTTTTCAGTGCGCCACGAACCTCATCTTGATCACTGTGAGGTTTGACATCAATAGCGAGATTACCTTGAGCCAGACTTTGTAGCGACGCAACAACGTCATTTTGCAAACTATCGGCAAACGTATCCATCGTGTCAGCCATCTGGCCCACTTCATCTTTTTGATGTAGATTCATTCGCTTTGATAGTTCGCCATTCTTTAAATGGGTGAGCATCTCTACGGCTTGGTTAAGTGGAATTGAAATACCCCGTGAGACAAAGACAACCAATGCAACGGCAAACAGCACTACAAGGCTTAACACAACTGTAATAGAGTAAAATATTGAATCTGTTATCGCTTGAATATCATCAAGATAAAGACCTGCACCAACAACCCAGCCCCAATCGGACTGCAATTTCACGAATGAAATTTTGTCTACAGGGGTAGAAACTCCTGGTTTAGCCCACTGATAATCAACATAGCCCTGACCTTGCTGCTTTGCGACTCGTGACATCTCAACAAAAAAAGCTTTACCATTTGCGTCCACTGTCGAACTTAGACTTACACCATCCAAGTCTGACTTAAGCGGATGCATCACCATCACTGCATTGACATCTTGAATCCAGAAATAATTGCTGCCATCAAAACGGGTGTGCCGAACAGCTGACTGGGCTGCCTGTTGCGCCTGTTCACGGGTCATTTGGCCACTTTTTTCTAACGATGCATAGTGGTCAATAACACCCCAAACACCTTCAACAGTGTGCTGTATTTCAATCTGTTTTGCGTGATAAAGGTTATCTTTCAGCTGAAGATAGACCCAACCAACAGTAAGGCTAAACGCAATGATTAAAGCAAAACTTAATAAAAAAACTTTCTGAGATACTCTTAGGTTATTCATTGGTTCCCTTTTAAAAAAATACAATTTACTCAATTAAGCCCTGACAACTAAAGCAACTAAAGCAACTAAAGCAACTAAAGCAACTAAAGCAACTAAAGCAACTAAAGCAACACCTGTTTCCATCCAACATCTCAACCCTCGCACAAATAAAAAAGAGTGTGAGCTATCGACAACTGTATACAATTTACTTTATACTGTCAAAATTATTGAGGCATGGCAGAGCCATCTGCTTATTTATTCCATAGAGTGCAATGTATTTAAAGGAGAGAAACGATGTCAGAATTTAAGTATCAAGATCCATTCCCACTTGGAAAAGACGATACCGAGTATCGCCTGTTGACCGCTGACCATGTTAGCACTACACAATTCGACGGCCAAGAAGTACTCAAAGTTGACCCTGAAGCACTAGCATTTTTATCCAATGAAGCCTTTCGTGAAGTAAACTTTTTATTACGCCCTGCGCACAATGAGAAAGTGGCTCAGATCCTTAGCGATCCAGAGGCTTCAGATAACGACCGTGGTGTTGCTATGGCAATGCTTCAAAATGCAGTTGTCGCTGCTAAATTTGAACTCCCTTTTTGCCAAGATACGGGTACGGCGACGATCTTAGGCAAAAAAGGGCAAGGCGTTTGGACTGGCTGTAATGATGCCGAGCAACTTTCAGCTGGGGTTTACAAAACATATACTGAAGAGAACCTGCGTTATTCACAAAATGCACCGATCAATATGTACGATGAGGTCAATACCAAGTGTAACCTCCCCGCCCAAATTGATTTAATGTCAACTGAAGGCAATGAGTATAAGTTTCTTTTCGTTGTTAAAGGTGGTGGTAGTGCGAACAAGAGTTACCTTTACCAGGAGACTAAAGCAACCATCAACAAAAACACTTTGGTTGACTGGCTTGTTGCAAAAATGAAGTCTCTCGGAACGGCAGCTTGCCCCCCTTACCACATTGCATTTTGCATTGGTGGCACCAGTGCTGAAACTTGCCTCAAGACAGCTAAACTTGCTTCGGCTGGCTATCTTGACAAGCTGCCAAGTGAAGGCAACGAAGGCGGTCAATCTTTCCGCGATTTAGAGCTAGAAAAAGAGCTGGAAAAACGCGCGCAAGAATTGGGCATTGGTGCTCAATTCGGTGGTAAGTACTTTGCTCACGATGTTAAAGTCGTTCGCTCAAGTCGCCACGGTGCTTCGTGCCCAATTGGTATTGCCGTATCGTGCTCTGCTGACCGTAATATTAAAGCCAAAATCAACAAAGACGGTATCTGGCTTGAGAAGATGGACAACAACCCTGCTCGCTTGATCCCCGAAGGTGCCCGTGGTTCACGGCCAAAGGTGGTAAAGGTTGACCTGAATAAACCAATGAAGGAGATTTTGGCGGAACTGTCTAAATACCCAACCAAAACTCAACTATCGTTAAACGGAACCATTGTTGTTGGTCGCGACATTGCTCACGCGAAATTTAAAGAGATCGTTGAGCGTGGCGAAGAGTTACCACAATACCTGATGGATTACCCAATCTACTACGCTGGTCCAGCCAAAACTCCAGCGGGTAAAGCTTCAGGTTCCTTTGGCCCAACCACAGCAGCGCGAATGGACCCTTACGTTGATATGCTTCAATCACGCGGGGCATCGATGATCATGATCGCCAACTCGGAATGGAAGCCGTGTGGAAAATTGAAGTGGTTGATTTCCCAGCCTTTATCCTTGTTGATGATAAAGGTAACGACTTCTTTAAAGAGCTTGGTTTTTAATCTCGCTTTTTCAGAAGAGTAACAACTAAAAGGCCAGAGCAATCGCTCTGGCCTTTTTTATTTAAAGAAAACTTTTAACTATTCAGCTGACAAACTGGCAACGCCCATTCCAAGGGCCGCATTGAACCCATCCATGGGGCTTATTGTCACCGTCCAGTGACAAATACCCTTTCCACGGACGGTGACAGTTCAGCTACAATTGTGCTGAATAGTTACGAAAACTTTTAAAATCAATCATCTTCAGAACAAAACTGATGTATTTCATCAATAAATAATTGTCCATACTTGTCAAACTTATGTTTACCAACACCATTGATTGCCAACATCGCTTGTTGGTGAGAAGGTAGATAAAAAGCCATCTCAATTAAACTAGCATCACTGAAAACAACAAACGGTGGAACATTAGTATCATCGGCAATGCGCTTGCGTAAACCTCTCAAACGTTGAAATAAAGATTCGTTATAATCAAGATCAATCGCTCGCTTTTTGACAGCTTTTTTAGTTACGGTTTTAATTCGCGGTCTAGCAAGCTCTAGGCTCTGCTGACCGACAAGAACAGAGCGTGATAGTTCTGTTAATTTCAGCACAGAATAATTGGCAACATCTTGATATAAATATCCTAAATGAACCAACTGACGGATCAAACTACTCCAAGCGTCCTGAGTTTTATCTTCACCGATAGCAAAGGTACTTAATCGATCGTGGTGCAGCTCTTTCATCCGTTTGTTTTGTGAGCCACGTAAGACATCAATCACATGTTTGGCACCAAAACGTTGACCAACGCGAAAAACACACGACAACACCTTTTGTGCATCTTGCGTTGCATCATAGCGATCGGGTGGATTCAGGCACATATCACAGTTGCCGCAATCTTCGACAGTATTCTCACCAAAATAGCCCAACAAAGCCCGTCGTCGACAGGTCAGCGGTTCAGCATAACTAACCATGGCATTTAATTTGTGTATTTCGATACGGTTCTGATCAACATTATTGCCCTTTTCGATCAAACCGCGAGCAATGGCAATATCACCATAACCAAACAGTAACAGGGCTTCAGCGGCTAGACCATCACGACCAGCTCGACCGGTTTCCTGATAATAACTTTCGATATTTTTCGGCAGATCATAATGAACGACAAAGCGAACGTTTGACTTATCAATCCCCATCCCAAACGCCACAGTGGCGACAACAATCTGAACATCATCACGCAAAAAATCTTCCTGAACTTGTTGCCTAACACTATCAGCTAATCCAGCATGATAAGCGGCAGCGCGATATCCTTGTTGAACTAATTTAGCAGTAATCTCCTCAACACGCTTACGGCTCAGAGCATAAACGATACCGCATTCATCGTTGTGTTGTTTTAAAAAATCAACCAACTGAATCTGAGGTTTTTGTTTATCGATAACAGTATAGCGAATGTTGGGCCGATCAAAGCCAGTAATAAAAACAGCAGCATGAGTTAGGTTGAGCCGAGCGAGAATATCTTGCCGAGTTTGCGGGTCGGCGGTAGCTGTCAATGCAATAAGGGGCACATGGGGGAAATATTGGCGAAACTGGCCCAATTGAACATAATCTGGACGAAAATCGTGACCCCACTGCGAGACACAGTGGGCCTCATCAACAGCAATAAGAGCGAGGGGAATATCTCGCAACCGTTCGATAAAAGCAGCGCTCATAAGTCGTTCAGGAGCAACATAGATTAAATCAAGATCATCGTTATGCAGACGAGCCAAAACCTGCCGAGCCTCCTCTGCTTTTAACGATGAATTATAATACGCAGCGCGAACACCATTGGCATTGAGTGCATCAACTTGATCCTTCATAAGAGAGATCAATGGGGAAACGATGATCGCAACACCACTGCGATACAATGCTGGGATCTGATAACATAACGATTTACCACCACCTGTTGGCATCAGGACGAAAGCGTCTTGGCCAGAAATCAGCGTTTCAATAATTTCCTGCTGATCAGGGCGAAACTCGCGATAGCCAAATACATTCTGCAGAATTTGTTGTGGTGAATCTGTCACATTGATTCCTTATTAGAATACGCTTGCCGATGTTAGTCACCAACACAGGATAGGCTCTTGTACAGTCAAACTCTATTTGATAATAAAAAAGCGCCACAAGTGCGCTTTTCATATTTACAATCAACCAAGTTCGTCGGTGGCAATATGGTATTGAGGATCACCGACCTGCTCGACAACAACCATCTTACCTGCAGTGCTTAACAAGTCGCGACACTCTGGGCTTAAGAATGTCATACAAAGTGTTTTCCCTTGAGCTTGATAGCGTTCACCCAAGCTGTTAATCGCTTCAAGGCCAGAATGATCGCATACGCGAGATTCTTTAAAATCAAGCACAACAGTATCTGGATCTGTTTGCGGTTTAAATATTTTATGAAAGCTATGAACAGAGCCAAAAAATAGTGGCCCAGACAAGTGATAGACTTTACGTTGTTGATCATCAATGCTTGAAGTCGCTTGAATTTCCTTGGCACTGTTCCATGCATAAACAAGTGCAGAAACGATAACACCCACCGCAACAGCAATGGCTAAGTCTGTAGCAACGGTGACCGCAGAAACAAGAATAAGAACCAGTGCATCACTGCGAGGAATACGGTTCAAGATGCGCAGACTTGACCAAGCAAAGGTGCCGATAACCACCATAAACATAACACCAATCAGAGCCGCAATCGGTATCATTTCGATTAAACCAGAGGCAAAAACAATGAAAAACAGTAAGAATAATGCGGCACTAATTCCCGACAACCGACCACGGCCACCAGAATTAACATTGATCATGCTCTGACCGATCATCGCACAACCACCCATGCCACCAAAAAAACCAGTGACAACATTGGCAAGACCCTGGCCAATACATTCACGATTACCTCGGCCACGCGTTTCAGTAATTTCATCAATGAGAGTCATGGTCATCAACGACTCAATTAGACCTATTGCCGCCAAAATAACCGAGTATGGCAAAATAATTTTGATCATCTCTAGATCAAAGCTGACTTGAGGGACATGGAACGTCGGTAATCCACCGGCAAGAGAAGCCATATCGCCAACAAGTTTTGTTTGTAGATCAAATCCCATAACAACAGCTGTGACAACAATGATCGCCACCAATGAAGAAGGTACCGCACTGGTGAGCTTTGGCAAGAAATAGCTGATGGCCATAGTCATCACAACTAAACCAACTAATAGATATAAACTCCCCCCTTGGAGCCATTGCATATTGCCTGCGGCATCTTTAATTTTAAATTGACCGAGTTGAGCAAGGAATATAATGATAGCAAGACCGTTAACAAA
>NBLY01000055.1 GCA_002084665.1 Desulfobacteraceae bacterium 4572_35.2
ACAACTTGCCATTAATTGATGAGGTCGTTGCATCCATCTACACTTAAATCATCGCTCAAAGTAACACCATCCCAACAACTGACAGCCCTCGCTATGCGAGGGCTTTTAACATTTCACCACCAAGAACATCCTGTTGCCAGATCTTCAAACCACACACCTGAGACAGCTCTACCGACGAATTTGGGGAAACACGGGCAATCGCTTCGAGCAAGGTATTATTAATAAGCACCCCTGAATCAAGTTCCAGTTCACCGGCCTTTTGCTTACGCCATTGCTTTAAACAGGCAAAACGCTTATCCACTGCAGCATCGCGAATCCGCCGTTCAGGACGCGGAAACTGGGGCAAATCTTCCTCGGCAACCAACATCGCTTGCTCAACCTCATGAAGAACCCGTCGACCATAACGTTCAACCAGACGCGGTGAAAAATCATCGACTCTCTTAAAATCATTGAGTGCTTGTGGACAATGACGTGCTGTAGACAGCAACATTTTGTTGCCAAGAACCTTGTACGCTGGACAATCACGGCGCTCGGCTTCCGTTTCGCGCCAACGAATCATATTCTCCAAAACAGCCAGCGAGCGCGGCGGCAGCGTCCCTGCGCCCTTCATACGGAGAAAAGCAGGCCCTTCGTGTATTCTGAAACGCGCCTGCTCCATCAACGAAAATTCTTCTTGAGCCCACGACAAACGCCCTTTTTCGATCAGTTGCGCCTCTAAAATTTTCACCAATTCGTGCAGATAGCGGGTATCACCAGCGGCGTAATCACACATCTCTGGTGACAGGGGCCGTTTCGACCAATCCGCGCGCTGATATTTTTTATTAAGGGTGACATCAAAATACTTGGCCAACACATCAGCCAAACCAACGCGCTCCTCACCCAACAATTGACAGGCAATCATAGTATCAAACAAGCCATGGATCACGATTTCAAAATCACGAAATAGGCAACGAATATCGTAATCGGCAGCATGAAAAATTTTACGGATAGCGGGATCGGCTAGCACTGGACGTAACACCGCTAACTCTGGCACAGCTAAGGGATCTAACAGAACCGTCACCTCTTTACCATTAAGATAGTAGGTAAATTGGAGTAAACAAACCTTCTCTTGAAAGGAGTGCATCGAATCGGCTTCGAGATCGACAGCAAATACATCAAGCGTGGCAAGGTCTTGCGCCAACCGCTCAACCTCAGCAACAGTGGTCAAAATAGGAAAATCGGACATAACTTACTCCTTAAAAAACCACTCTGACTTGAATCAGTAAGTAGATTTTGAATTATTTTTTTGTGACTACCATGAAATTGTAACTTTATTAATTTCTCAAAACTCACCACCGTATTGTTCACAACCCCTTAGCATCGCGGTGATCATCAGACAGCCAGACATTAACACTCTGCGCCTAACACGTTGAGAATTGCTTCCATCTCCTCGCGGGTCCCAATCGAAATTCTCAAGCCATGCTTCAACAATGGATCACTAAAATGACGTACGAGAATTTTATGCTGCTTGAGCAGTTCAAAGACGCGCTGACCGTCACCATCGGCAGGACAGGCAAAGACAAAATTGGTTTGCGAAGGTGGAACTGAGAAACCAAGCTCGCGCAGTTGCTGACTAAACCACTGGCGGGTGGTGCAAATTTGCTCAAGCCGTTGCTGCAGATAACCTTGATCTTTTAACGCGGCCTCTGCAGCGACCAAAGCGAGACGATCGAGATGATAGTGATCACGTATTTTATCGAGGGCGGCAACCACCTGTGGGTGAGCGACAGCGAGACCGAGGCGCATGCCAGCGAGGGCATAGCTTTTAGAGAAGGTGCGCGTGACAATCACATTTTTATACTTCTTAACCAGTGGCAGCGCCGTTTCGCTGGCAAAATCGGCATAGGCTTCATCAACCACCAACATACCATCACAACGTTGGGCAATATCCTCAATCTCGGCGAGGCTAAAACTGACACCAAGGGGGGCATTGGGGCTAGTCAAAAAGAATAATTTACCCTGATAGCGTTCAGGAAAATCGGCCAGCTTAAACTGATCGGTTAAACTAAAGGTACGGATCGTCGCTCCCTGAATATCAATCAACGTGCCATAATACGAGTATGAAGGCTGAACAAAAGCCACCTCATCACCTTCATCGGCAAAGGCACGTATCAAGTTATTCAGTAGCTCATCGGAACCATTGGCCATAATCAACCAGTCGACATCAAAGCCATAGAGGTCAGCTGCGGCTTGACGCGCGGCACGACTGGCAGCATCGGGATACTGCCGCAACGATGCGCCATCGCCACCGAGCTCCTTTTGGATCGCCTCAAGCACCTTAGGCGAAGGGGGATAAGGATTCTCGTTGGTATTGAGCTTAATCCACTGATCGGCATCTTCAGGTTGAAACCCCGGAACATAACCCGCCATCTCAACAATATTTTTTCTTAACGGAATCGTCATTGTTATCCTTTAACAAGCACTACACTAATAAACCTCTAAAATATCATAACCAGTCGTGCGCCGCACAGGGGTAAAGCCACCATTGCGGGCTAACTCAATCAACTCCTGCTGAGTCATACGAAAAGAGACCCCCGCCGCCGCGACAACATTCTCTTCGAGCATCGTTCCACCGAGATCATTAGCACCAAAACGCAACGCCACCTGAGCAATCTTCGCCCCCTGGGTGACCCAACTTGCCTGAATATTATCGATATTATCGAGCACTAAACGCGACAATGCTAACACGCGCAGGTAGTCGCAGCCTGTTGCCGTTTCACCACCTAGGTCGGTATTGTTGGGCTGGAACGACCAGCTAATAAAGGCACTAAAACCACCACTGCGCTGTTGGATTTCGCGCACCCGGAACAGGTGCTCGACAATCTGCACATCGGTCTCACACGAGCCAAACATCATCGTCGCTGTGGTTTGCATCCCCAGCGCATGGGCCTGCTCCATCACATCGGCCCATTGTCGCCAACCGATCTTGTTGGGCGAAATGGTCTTACGCACCTCATCTACCAATACTTCAGCGCCACCGCCGGGGATCGATTTTAACCCTGCCGCCTGCAAACGCCGCAAGCACTGTTCAACAGTTAACTCCGAGAGTTGAGCGATCTGGACGATCTCTGCGGGAGACAGCGAATGAATTTGAACGGTGGGAAAACGCTGACCCAACTGACGAAACAGCTCTTCAAACCACTCAATCTTCAACGTTGGATGAACGCCCCCCTGCATCAACAACTGGGTACCACCGTGATCGACAAGCTCTTGCACCTTGGCAAATATCTCATCGTAACCGAGCAGATAGGCTGAATCGTCCTCTTCATCGCAATAAAAAGCACAGAACCGGCACTTACAACAGCAGACATTACTGTAATTAACATTGCGATCGACGACAAAACTGACCTGACCATCCGGATGACGCAACTTGCGTTGCTCATCGGCCAACTGGCCTAGCTGAAGAAGATCGGCTTCGGTCAACAAAAACAGCGCCTCGTCACGACATAGTGACTGACCGGCCTCTACCTTGGCCTGAATTTGGCCAAAACGATCTGGGCTAGTCATGTTGACCATCGCACATAGCGGCAGCGTACACTCTTACCTGTTCATAGTGGGTATTACGTTCAACGGGAATTTTGCCTGCGTTACGAATCTGACGTAAAATTTCAGCCTTATCTAGCTCTTGCGGTGAATCGGCACCAGCATCATGACCAATCTTCTCCTCAACCACCGTACCATCAAGATCATTGACACCAAAGGCCAGAGCAACTTGCGCAATTTTAAGACCCAACATCACCCAATAGGCTTTGATGTGCTGAAAATTGTCCAAATAGATGCGACTGATCGCCAAGGTCTTTAAACTATCGATACCATCAGGGCCTTTGGCATTGGGGATACGGGTATTGTCGGGCTGAAATGCCAACGGGATAAACGCTTGAAAACCACCGGTTTTATCCTGTAATTCACGCAACTTGGCCATGTGATCGACGCGATCGGCATACTGTTCTACATGACCATAAAGCATGGTGGCATTGCTTTTCAAACCACCATTATGGATTTTTTCGGTCACCTCTAACCAGCGCTCACCAGAAATTTTTTCAGGGCAGATCTGATTGCGCACCTCAGCGCCAAGGATCTCAGCGCCACCACCGGGGGTCGAATCGAGCCCCAACCGTTTAAGCTCGGAGATCACCTCTTCAACTGGAAGTTCGGAAATTTTGGCGAAGTAATCGATCTCAACAGCGGTGAACGCCTTAATTTTCATCTGTGGATTATTGGCTTTGATGGTTGCCATCATACGCAGATAAAATTCAAACGGTAATTCTGGGTGCAGACCGCCGACCATGTGCAGTTCTGTCGCTCCGGCGGCACTGGCCTCGGCAGCCTTATTGAGGATTTCGCTCAAATTATAGGTATAACCACCCGCTTCACCCGCCTGATGGCAAAAAGCACAAAACTTACACTGATTGACACAAAAGTTGGTGTAATTAAGGTGGCGGTTAACGTTAAACAACACCTGATCACCATTCTTTTCACGGTTGACCTGCGCCGCAAGTTGACCGATACCAAACAGATCATCGGACTCAAACAACTGTAGGGCATCGGCATCACTAATGCGTTGTCCCTGATCAATTTTTTCCCTTACCTGTGCAACAATGTCACTCATTCTTTTTCTCCCCAGCGCTTAAACAACTGATGAGGCAGATCAAGGCTGTCGAAAATTTTCCCGACAACAAAGCTGATCAGCTCATCCATGGTTTGCGGTTGACTGTAAAATGCTGGCATCGCCGGCAAAATAATCGCTCCAGTTTGCGACAAAGTCAGCAAATTCTGAAGATGAATGGTATTAAAAGGGGTTTCGCGCGGCACGACAACCAACGGCCGCCGCTCTTTCAACATCACATCGGCCACGCGCTCGATCAAATTACCACTAATTCCGGTGGCAATTCGCGCCACCGTTCCCATCGAACTAGGGACAACAACCATCGCATCGGCAGCGGAGGAACCACTGGCTAACGGGGCGGTAAATTCCTGCTCCCCATAACAAAACAAATTTTGCTGTTCGTCGTTGAAAAATTCCCGCGCTTGCTGTTGAAACTGCACCAGATCCTCTGACCACGTTAGCCCCTGTTCCAACGCCATCACTTGGCGACCGGCTGCGGAGACTAAAAATGACACGCGGTGGCCGCAGTGGAGTAACTGCTGAATCAAGGTGATGCCATAGATAGCCCCTGAGGCACCGGTCAGTGCTACGGCAATATGAACGGATGACGATAGCTGCTTCATTGAACCACCACATCAAGCAACACAAAGAAAAACAACGTCACACTGATGTAGCCATTTAAGGTGAAAAAGGCCGCATCCATCTTAGTCAAATCGCCCGGCTTCACCAAAGTATGCTCATAAACAAGCATCGCTGCTACGGTTGCGACACCGACAAGGTAGATCCAGCCAAGGCCGCTACCAGTGGTTGCCAACAACAGCAGCACGATCATGCCGACATGGAACATCCGCACCACGAGAAACGCCCCCTCCTCACCCAATGTCACGGGGATAGAGTGCAGCCCTTGCTCTCGATCAAAATTAAGGTCTTGTAAGGCATAGAGGATATCGAACCCGGCAACCCACAACAATACCGCTAAACCGATCAATATAATCGACACGGTCACATCACCGCGTAGCGCAATCCATGCGCCAACGGGGGCTGCGCCCAAACACAAGCCAAGCACTAGATGGGCGTAAGCGGTAAAGCGTTTAGCAAAGGAGTACAGTGCTAAAAAAAACAGCGCAATCGGTGACAGATAAAAACACAGCGGGTTCAACATATAGGCGGACAATATTAGACCTGCAAATGAGATACTAACAAATAGCCACGCTTCCCACTGGGCAACAATTCCCGCAGGGATATGACGTTCGGCGGTGCGTGGATTCAGTGCATCGATTCGCGCATCGAGAACACGGTTTAAGCCCATCGCTCCTGAGCGCGCACCGACCATAGCCATACAGATCCAAAACAGCTGTGCCACGCTGGGCAGCTCACCATTGGCATGGGCCGCTAGCACCATGCCGATCAAAGCAAAGGGGAAAGCGAAAATGGTATGGGAGAATTTAATCATCTCCAAAAGTGATTTTATTTTTGGAATCATCGCACTAGCCATGATTTATCATCCTTTCGACGCGGCATTTTATTGCATATAAATTACCTGTGACAAAGGTCGAATCAAGGACGAACTCAAGTCATAACAACGGAAAGTGGCGCGCATGATGGGAAATAACGGGAATCAACGATTAAGATTTGCGCTGCGAAGAGGAGGCACTGCTTCAGAAAGCAACGCCTCAAGGTGGGGGAAGCCTGCCAACAGAAGAGACTCAAGGGCTCCATCATCCAGCTCTTTTTCGCTAACGGTGACAACTTTTAACGACAACCCTGGAACGATACGAGCGGGAGGATCAAAAACACTGCGGTTATCTGGCACAAAATCAACAATTCCCTGAATGGAGAAGTCATCACGCAAACAGATGACACAACTGAAACGGCGCTCCAACAGCATATTGTGTTTTTTGTATTCATGCCAAGAGGTTCCTGTTCCGATACGCAGTAGATCAAGTAACGTAACATTCCAAAACAACCAGCAACGATCATTGAAACGATCACCAATCTGCTGCATAAATAACTGTTCGTTGGCTGGTACCAAAACTTGTCTGGGCGCCGGTGATCCTAAATGCTTCTCGTTTGAGCTGCGAACAAAAAAGATCGCAATCGCCAAACCAACGAGTAAAACGAACAATGCAATTAAAACAGCCGTAGTTGTCACAACAGTACCTAAATAAGGGCGAGTATTAAAATAAGCACAAAGAACAGTTAAGCACTGTTTATCATCTGTCTTTCATCCACGTCAAGCCATTAAGAGGAAACAACAAGAGAGAGCAAATTAAATATCCACAAAGATAATGGTTATTTTTTAAACAACACAGTGTTATATTATCAGCTAACGACAATGGAGGACTCATGAAACATACGTTTTACCTCACGATGACACTCATCGCCTTCTGGCTTCTCCTTTCGGGGCACTACACCCCGTTCGTTCTCTGCTGCGGTTTTTTTTCTATCCTCATCACCGTTTATATCGCCCTACGTATGGATGTTGTTGACGAGGAAGCACAACCCATCCACCTCACAGCCAACACCCTGCTCTACTGGCTATGGCTGACAAAAGAGGTGATACTAGCTAACATCGCGGTGTGTCGGCGCATCTGGTCGCCGCATCTTGATATCAGCCCAACAGTGATTTGCGTTGATGCCAGCCAAAAAACCCCACTAGGAATCATGCTCTACGCCAACTCCATTACTGTTACACCAGGAACCGTGTGCATCAATGTCGAAGGCAATAAATTAGAGGTCCACGCCCTAACGTGGAGTGGCGCACAGGATTTGTTGAGTGGTGAAATGGATCGTCGCGTTTCTCAATTGGAGGTTTAATCATTATGTATGCGGCAACCTCACTGGCCATCCTTGTGGTGATGGGATTGGCACTGATCCGGGCAATCCTTGGGCCCACGGCCTTTGATCGTCTATTATCGGTCAACATGTTTGGCACTAAAACAGTTTTGCTCATCGCCGTTATAACTGCGCTGTGTTTGGCGGCAGGGTGCTTCTTGGGAATTACGGGTGGATTCGGTATCTATCGGTTACCCGATTTCTTCACCCGCTTGCACGCCAGCAGCGTCACCGATTCAGCCTGCGCTTTTCTGATCTTATTTGCCCTTATGCTCCAAAGTGGCTTCACCTTAGCCACCGTCAAACTATGCTTCATCTTCTTTTTTCTGGTGTTAAGCAGCACCACAGCAACCCATGCCTTGGCAAAAACAGCTCGAAGTCGAGGCTTAGAACCGCTACTCGGCAGAGAGGATAAACGTTAATGGAAACGACCATCGATATCGTCCTGCTCACTTTTTTGTGCATCACCGCCATGGCGATCATCCATATCCGTAAACTGTTCTGCGCCATTATGCTGTTAGGGATTTTCAGCCTGCTGTCGGCGTGCCTATTTGTCACCATGGATGCCGTTGACGTGGCATTTACCGAAGCCGCAGTGGGTACGGGGATCTCAACAATTCTCCTTCTCGGGGCGATGGGACAAACGAATGCTCACGAGAAACGTCCCCCATACCAGCCTATTCTTGCCCTATTAGTTGTGTTGGTGACGGGATCGATTCTCATTTATGGCACCATGGATCTCCCTGCATTTGGCACCCCAGATGCCGCCATCCACCTCCATGTGGCGCCGCGCTATATTCAACAATCCCCCATCGAAGTGGGCCCACCCAACATGGTCACTTCGGTGTTAGCCAGTTACCGTGGCTACGATACGTTGGGCGAAACAGCGGTGATCTTCACTGCGGGTATTGCCCTCGTGGCGCTGCTAAGCGCACCGTACAAAAAGAATGAACTGGCCGTAAAAAATGAACAGGGCAGTCTGTCCACCATTCAACCAGCAACACTGCATGATCACCTCATCTTACGTATTATCGGCAAAATGTTTATCCCATTTATTTTACTCTTTGCCCTGTACGTTCAATTCCATGGTGACTATGGCCCCGGCGGCGGATTTCAGGCGGGTGTTATTTTTGCCAGTGGCATCATCCTCTACAGCTTAATCTTTGGCCTTGATACCGCCATGCGCGTCATCAGCCCAACAGCACTACGATTACTCGGTGCTGCGGGCTTAATCCTCTATATCGGTGTCGGCATTCTGTGTATCCTCAACGGCGGCAACTTCCTTGACTACAATACTCTCGCCAGTCGACCCGTTGACGGCCAACATTTGGGGATCTTTCTGATTGAACTTGGCGTGGGCACAACGGTATTTGCCATTATGGTGACGATGTTCTACGCATTCAGTTTTCGCGGGAGACATTCAACATGACATGGGTAGGACACTATAACTACTGGGGGGCCATCTTCCTGATGATGTCAGGGTTCTATGTGGTGATCTCACGCGGTAATCTCATCAAAAAACTAATTGGTCTAAATATTTTTTCTACCTCGGTTTTTTTACTCTACATCTCCATGGGTAAAATAAAAGGAGCGACGGCACCGATATTAACCGAGGCTGCGCGCTTATCACCAACGCCACAACTTTACTCAAACCCGTTACCCCATGTTTTAATCCTTACGGCAATTGTTGTCGGCGTGGCGACCACCGCCGTCGGTCTGGCCCTGACGGTTCGCATCAACGAGCGCTATGGAACCATTGAAGAGGATGAGATTCGCGCTAAGGATGACTCGCTATGATCCATTTACCCATTGTCCCAGTGATTATCCCTCTCCTCGCTGCGCCACTGTGCATCATTTTTCGCAGCAAACAGCTGGCCTGGTCAATCGCCCTCGCTGCGACATGGACCAGTTTTTGTGTCAGTATCTTACTGGCCATCCATGTCGTAGCAGTCGGCCCTCTGAGCTACAATATCGGCGGTTGGCCTGCTCCATGGGGGATCACCTATTACATTGACACCCTGAACGCCTTTGTATTGCTGATCGTTTCAGGAATGAGCGCTGTGGTGTTGCCTTATGCCAGAAAAAGTGTCGAAATGGAGATCGACAGTTCGACACAGCCCTACTTTTACAGCCTATTGTTAATATGCATAACGGGCTTACTCGGTATCACCGTAACTGGTGATGCCTTTAATATGTATGTTTTTCTCGAACTCTCTTCGTTGTCGTCCTACGCCCTCATCGGCATGGGGCCACGCCGCCGCGCCCTAACAGCGGCCTATCAGTACCTCATTATGGGCACCATTGGTGCCACCTTTATCCTCATCGGCATCGGCCTGCTCTACAGCCTAACAGGTACTCTCAATATTCAAGACATGGCGGTTCAATTAAGGGCAAACGATATTTTAGGCAGCGGCAATCGCACCCTCATCACCGCCTTTGCGTTTTTAACCGTCGGCTTAAGCTTAAAGCTGGCGTTATTTCCACTCCACCTGTGGCTCCCTAACGCCTACAGCTACGCACCATCAGTGGTCACAATTTTCTTAGCTGCCACAGCAACCAAGGTAGCCATCTATATGTTGCTACGTTTCTGCTTTGGCGTCATTGGCAACGGAACTATTTTTCAAATGACTCTGGGGAAAATCATCCTAATTCCTGCCCTAGCAGCAATTCTTGTCGCTTCAATTGTTGCTATTTTTCAGTACGATATTAAACGGATGCTCGCCTATTCAAGCGTTGCTCAGATTGGCTACATGATCCTCGGCATCAGCTTTGCGACTACAACGGGGCTCACCGCTGGCATTCTCCACATGTTTAATCATGCGCTGATGAAAGGACTGCTGTTTATGGTGATGGGTGCTGTTAGTTATCGCGTCGGCTCAGTTTACATCAACGACTTTCGCGGTTTAGGCAGAAAAATGCCGTGGACAATGGCCGCTTTTGTCATCGGCGGATTAAGCTTGATGGGGGTACCGATGACCGCTGGATTTATCAGTAAATGGTATCTGATCAAGGCGGCGCTTGAGAACGGCTGGTGGGATGTCACCATCTTAATTTTGCTCGGCTCACTGTTGGCCGTAGTTTACATTTGGCGCGTTGTTGAAACGGCCTATTTCAACCCCTCCCATGAAAACGAAGAGGATATCGGCGAAGCGCCCTTGTCACTGCTGATTCCGATGTGGACCCTTGTCATTGCCAACATCTATTTCGGCATCGACACCAGCATCCCGCTCAACTTAGCCCAACAAGCGGCAACGCTGTTAATGGAGGGAATCTGATGGCAACTGAAACCCTCATCCAACTGTGTATTCTATTACCAGCCTGTGGTGCACTATTCATTGCCGCCAGTGCTAAATTTCCGAACTTACGTGAAGCGGTGACCATGGGTAGCGCTACAGGACTTTTTTGTCTGGTGGCGGCGTTATTCATGCGACCAGAGGCCCTCAATCTAGCACCAATTGTCCTCGCTGAGCCGCTACCGGGGCTACAACTACAACTGTGTCTCGAACCCCTCGGACTTCTTTTTGCAGGGATTGCCAGCCTGCTGTGGCTCATCACCTCGGTGTACACCATTGGCTACATGCGCGGCAATAAAGAGAACAACCAAACACGGCTGTATATCTGTTTTGCTCTCGCTTTGGCCAGCACAATGGGCATTGCATTATCAGGCAACCTCATCACCCTGTTTCTGTTTTACGAGATGTTAACCTTATCTACCTACCCGCTGGTCACCCACAATCAAGATCATGATGCGGTAAGTGGTGGCCGTTACTATCTCGGCATCCTCATCAGTACCTCGGTTGGCTTGCTGCTGCCAGCGATCATCTGGACGTGGCATTTAACTGGCACCACCACTTTTACCGCCGGCGGCATTCTTGCTGGCAACATTGATCCAAGCTTGGTGGTGTTGTTGTTACTACTGTACGCCTTTGGTATCGGTAAAGCGGCTTTGATGCCGATACACCGCTGGCTACCCGAAGCGATGGTTGCGCCAACTCCCGTCAGTGCCTTACTCCATGCGGTTGCGGTTGTTAAAGCGGGGGTGTTCTGTATGGTGAAAATTATCCTTTATATTTTTGGCCCACAGCTGCTAATCACCACAGGTAGTAATTCAATTTTGATCGGCTTGGCATCCTTTACCATTATATCAGCCTCCATCATCGCCTTACGCCAAGATAACTTAAAACGCCGACTGGCCTACTCAACCATCAGCCAACTGTCATACATTACTCTGGCGGTGGCAATCTTAACCCCGCACTCAATCACGGCTGCCGTGGTGCACATCACCGCTCATGCGTTTGGCAAGATCACCCTATTTTTTGCCGCAGGGGCCATCTACACCGCTGCGCATAAAACAAAAGTGAGTGAACTCAATGGTATTGGTCAGCGCATGCCGTGGACAATGTCAGCCTTTGCCATCGCCTCACTATCAATGAT
Organism: Desulfobacteraceae bacterium 4572_35.2; assembly: GCA_002084665.1. Lineage (GTDB taxonomy): Bacteria > Desulfobacterota > Desulfuromonadia > Desulfuromonadales > Desulfuromonadaceae > Desulfuromonas. The sequence continues at coordinate 11,915 of NBLY01000055.1, forward strand.
TGGCTTACCACCCGCTGCTGGTTTTATCTCCAAGTGGTATCTGCTCCAAGGCGCTTTAAGCATCAACAGTGGACCCATTATTGCCGTGCTGTTGTTGAGCACCTTACTCAATACCGGCTATTTTATCCCCATCGTTTATGCTGCGTTTTTCAAAAAAGAGGATGCACCGATCGCCCATCCCCATGGTGAAGCACCGTGGACAATGGTATTGGCATTAACGACAACAGCCCTGCTGACACTCATCCTTTTCTTTTGGCCACAGATTCCACTTGAGTTGGCCGCTCAACTTCCAGGAGTTGGCCGATGAAAAAAATAGCTGCACCACGGCGTATTATTATCACTCTTACGTCGTTAACACTTATTTTAGCAGCGCTAGATTTGATGATAGATCATCATACCGAAGTGACGTTTCTCCCCCACTTTGGCCGTTATCTGCTCATCAGCCTCGGGGCTGGGATCATTTTCATCGCCGTTGCGCGTATTCTTGTTCCCTTACTGAGTCGCAGGGAGGATTATTATGACCGCTAATCTTCTGCTCACGCCGGGGCTGCTGGTTGTTGTAACAGGTCTACTGCTTGCGTTTCTTTCTGGCTGGCAGCAACGACTGGTGGTATTTATTGCCCCCCTCATTGCATTGTGGCAACTGTGGTCACTGCCCATAGGTCTGCACCTAAGCGTTCACATCGCCAGTTTTAATCTCGAACTTCTCCACATCACTGCCACTGGACGCATGTTTGCCTGCGCCTTTATTATTGCCCTATGGCTCGGTGGTCTCTTTGCCTTAGCATCGGCAAGTCGCTCTGAGTTGGCGAGTGCATTCATTTATGCAGGTAGCGCAATAAGCGTCACCTTGTGTGGCGACCTCATCAGCCTTTTCTTCTTTTGGGAACTGATGGCCATCACATCAACGATTGTGATCTGGTCTCACAGAACTCAGCAATCGTGGCAAGCGGGGTTACGCTATCTGCTAATTCACCTAGCTGGCGGGGTGATCTTACTAGCTGGGATTGCCGGGATTGCCATAACAGGCTCAAGTTTAACCATTGGCATGCTCCCGACTGCAGGGCTAGCACGCTGGCTTATCTTAGCTGGATTCCTTATCAATGCTGGCGCTCCGCCCTTTTCATATTGGATTGCCGATGCCTATCCGTCATCGAGCCCAACAGGGATGGTTTTCCTTTCGGCCTTTACCACTAAAACTGCTGTATATGTTCTGATTGCCTATTTTGCTGGAGAACAGATTCTTATCCCCATTGGCCTTTACATGGCTATTTATGGGGTAATTTATGCATTGCGAGAAAACAATATTCGCCGAATTCTTGCCTATAGCATTGTCAATCAAGTTGGCTTTATGGTGGTGGCAGTTGGTATTGGCAGTGATACGGCACTTAATGGTGCGACAGCTCATGCCTTTGCCCATATTTTATATAAAACCGTATTACTTATGGCCGCCGGCAGTGTGCTGTTAAGTGTTGGCAAACAGCATGGTGACCAATTAGGCAACCTTTTCCGCAAACTAAATCGCTGATCCTTCAGTCGGCAACAGAGCACCACTTAACGTGGGTGTGGCTCATTTTAACAGGCTGTTCAGCCGCTGTTGTTTTTAATGCTGGAGTTCGTTTCCCGTGGCTCACTTTTTTTCAACCTCAACAATCTGAGGCCATTGAGATGGGCCACGATCCAAATAAAATTTCAATTTTTGCGATGTGTTGTGGTGCAGCGATCTGTTTATTAGTAGGCCTATTACCGCAACATTTTTATGCCATGTTGCCACCGCACCAGCCTTATCACCCCTACACCGCTGGTCATGTTGTCGAACAATTCCAACTTCTTGTTCCAGCAGCATTACTCTTTTTTTGCTGTGTGCCACAACCGACAGCATACGTGGCACTTCAATTGGATTTTGATTGGCTGTTTCGTCGTCCTTTACTTGGATTATGGAATAATATTATCTTAAACCTGTTTGATTTTGGTGGCCGATCCCGTGATATTTTTGTTTCGGCATTAGTGCGCAGTTTTATGTTTCTATTTCGCTATCACGGTCCGCGTGGCATTCTAGCTCGTTCGTGGCCAACTGGTAGTATCGCATTATGGGTAGCCTTGATATTAGCCAGTTATGTCATCCTCTACACGCTGCAAAGTCGCTCGCTAGCGGTGTTTATCCAGCAAAGTTTATTTGGCTAACAATACTTTGCTTAAATTTTCTCTCTAATAAAAATGGCCCCCCAGAGTGAACTCTAGCGGGCCATTTAAGCAATTAGACGAATCGGTTGATTAATATTTTAAGATCACACTGTCAAGGCTACGCTTAGGCAGATGATAGTTACCAGCTTCATCATGCCAACCATAACCATCCGCACCAACTTCTTGAGGTTCAAGAACAATCTCCTCGCCAGGCTTACCAATAGCGACAACAAGAAGAATCTCATAACGGGTCGGGAGATCGAGTGCTTCGCGTAACTTCCGTCGTTGTACTTTTGCAGCAATACAGCCACCAAGTCCATTGTGAGTTGCACCAAGCAAGATCGATTGGGCTACAATACCCTGATCGGCAACATAACTACTACAAACCGTTTTATCACCAAGAACAACAATATAACCCGTCGGCTTAACGCCTTTGATTGGGCCGCCCCAACCGCGTAGATACCCTTGCCATGCCAGAGTGTCGAAAATTGCCTCGTTGCGCTCTTCATCACAAGACAATAAATAACGCAATGGCTGCATGTTCATGTTACTCGTCGACGGTGCAAGTCGCGCGTAATCAACTAACTCACGCAACAACTCCTCTGTTACCTTTTCAGACTCAACAAAATAGTGATAATTACGCGTCTTTTCGATCAAGCCTCTGAAGTCACAGTTACTTAATGCACAATCAGTCATGATGATATCCCTTTCTTTGTCAGCTGGTATAACCAGAACAGTACCCATTTTACTGTTACGGCATCCAATACCTAACATACCTTGCCTTGTTGTCCTATTTTGGCAACTGACTCCGGCTGACACGGTAAGCCTTGCCATAATAAAACAGGCCCCAATTTCCTATACCAAAAATAGAATAGCGTTTGTTTTTACTTATGCAATCAATTTTCTCAAACATGACTAAAAAAGTGGTCATTATTAGAGTACCGGACCAGAGGGCTTGATAGGTTGCAAGAGAAATAGAACGGTAACCAACTGAAATGATTTGAAGATTCTACTTAATAGATTTCGCTGAGTTAAATTCGGGACAGAACACGAAATTGG
>NBLY01000056.1 GCA_002084665.1 Desulfobacteraceae bacterium 4572_35.2
GCTGCCAAACACCAAGGGAGAAAGTGGCCAGCGTGGAACACCCCCTCCAAAGTGAAAAAATCGTAGCGCCAGCAGCGTCCGAGTTGACTCAGGGTGTGAATAAGTAATCCTAAGGTTACCCCCCAGCCGGCCCAACGTTGTTTAGCGCACAAATAGCACAGTAGGCTGCCAATATATACGCCACCAGCCACTTGAAACAGCTGGATATAAAAAGAACTCAAAAACATAAATAGCTCACAAAGAAAACCGGCGGTAGCTGTGCTACCGCCGGAAAAATATTAGAATTTAGCGTTCATCCCAAGTAAAAAGCTGCGCCCCGATTGCAGATAATCGTAGTTGATGTAGTTTTTGTCGGTAAGGTTGTCGAGTTGTAAAAATAGTTTACAATCGACACCGGCCACCGCTGGTAACTGCTGCTCCAGTCGCATGTTGAGCAGGAAGTAGTCTGGCATTTTGGTCCATGTCCCATCGTCTTTTTTATTCTTTTTGTAGGTATAAAATTGACGTTGGGTGTAGGAACCTTGAGCAGAGACCAGCAGGCCGCAGGAAAAGTCATAACGTAGATCGAGGTTGGCGCGATGACGCGGGCGGCCTTCAAGTTCGCGGCCAGTTTCTTTATCTTTGGTGAGCATATAGGTGTAGTTGAATCCAGCTGTCAAATGCTCGATAATATCGGCATTAAGGGTGGTTTCTAACCCTTGAATGCGTGATGAGCCGATATTCCTGTAGTATGAAACTTCATCCTGTCCTTGAAAGATATGATCGCGGAAGATCAGATCCTTTACGTCATTATAAAAGTAGGCCACAGAACCATCGATGCTTGGGCTGAATTGATGAGCAACACCGATTTCGTAAGCGGTAGTTTTTTGTGGTTGGAGGTTGGGGTTACCGCCGACCATATCGCTAAACAGCTCTTTAAGGTGGGGGAAGCGGGTTTTCTTACTCACCGAAGCGTGAATGTTGGTGGCATCGCTGACTGTGATAACCACACCAATTTGCGGATTAAATGAGCTGTCTGAATCGGGCACCGGTTGATCGATACCGTTACTCTCAGCTTTGCGTGGATCGTAGTAATCCCAGCTAGTACCTAATACCACAGCCAACCAGTCATTAATAGTGATCTCATCTTCTAGGGCTAAGCTGTAGATATCGCTTTCGTACTCACCGATATCGTTCCAACTGTCCTCTTTTTTTTCGATCTCAGAATGTTGACTGTTGTCGCGGGTGAAGCTGACACCGAGTTTTAGGAAGTTAACTTCTCCAACATTCCAGAACGCTTGTACGTTACCACCGATGCTGTTGTTGTCGCGACCTGATTTATAGAAATAGCTCCTGTTGCTGAGGTCGGTATCTCTCAGGGTGTTGTCCTGATTAACATAAAAAATATTTGTTTTTATCCGCAGCTGTTCGCTGAAGCGGTGCTCACCTAGCAGGCTTACTTGCCATTGTTGCCAATCGCTGAATTCCCAGTCGTTGTTGGCGATCCCTTTCTCGTTGTTGACGTAGTTTATGGCTAGATACAGTTGTGAGTTGTCATTGGGGGTGTAGCCAAATTTGGCATTGACGCTCTGCTTGGTATAGTCACTGCCGTCACGTTTGCCACCATCTTCATCGAGATTTGAACCAATGCCGAATTTATCACTGTGTTCATCAAAATCGCTCGACAGGCGAAAACCATCACTTTCACGAAAGGTGTAATTGACCCAGTAGTTGAATTTGTCACTGCTGCCACCATGGGAGATAGAGTAGTTTTGGGTGCCATAGTCGCCAAAGGAGGTGGTTATATCTGTTTGTGGCTTTGAGGTGCCACGCTTGGTGATAATATTGATAACCCCACCCATGGTATTGGCTCCATACAGTACCGATGAAGCACCCTTGGTGATGGTGATTTTAGCGATGGAATCAACGGGGATTAAAGATAGATCGAGCATGTGATCGTATGGGCTGTAGATCGCTACGCCATCGATCAGCACTTTAAGGTCGCTCTGTTCAAACCCACGGATAGATACGGTTTGTTCTGAACGGTTATTTCCCGCTGTTTGAATGTTGATGCCGGGTAACAGTTTCAGGGCATCAGAAACATTTTTTGCGCCACGCAATTCAAGATCACTGGATGTGACCTCGGTAACGGTAGTAGCTAGGTTGACAGTTTGCTGCTCACCGGTGACGATCACTTCGCCAAGGGTGAAAGTAGCTGCGGAATTATCGACTTCTGCTGACCATCCAGATGTTGTGATCAGCATAAATAACATGCCGAACATGAAGAATGTTTGTTTACCTTTGATCATAGTTACCTCTCAAAAAAATGGATCAATATGGGTGAAATGGCAGTAGCTGATTACAATGATCTGGGGCTTTAAATGACAATGGCACGATCAATGTAAATCAGTGGCGCTATGTATTGATAAACATAACGCTTAGTGGTCGCTATATATCAGCATGCATAACGGAAGATCAAGAAGAAAAGTCTTTTTTAAAACAGTTAGTTATTGCACACGTTATGCTTTGTATCGTTATGAAACAGTGTGTGCAGAAATGGAACAAGTGTTTGTTGGTATTTGGGATTATTAACGTTTTTTAGTTAGGTGACAACAAACCCATGCTCTAGGGGTACGATTCCAAACCGTTAGAGTATTGTTATGGTTGTTCTGAATATTCTGGATCAGTGTGAATTGGTGAACTGCCTCATTTAGTTGAGTCAATAATCTGTATTGACGTATGCTGGAATAGGAAACAGTTGATCGTATAGCCAGTTGTAGGCCAGAGTGTAAATTGGTACCAGTAATAAAAACGCCAAATCCATAACTACTGCCTGCCATAGACTGAGCTGCAGCCACCACATCATAGCTGGAACCGTCACCAATACCAGTCCACACTCAAACATGAAAGCATGGAGAGTACGTATTCTGAATCCACGGGGATAGAGGGGGTAGTCCATAAAGTTCAAAGTTTTATCAAAGCCGAGGTTGAATATGTAATTCCATACCATAGCGAACAGGCTGAGGGTGATTGCCATGAGACCAATTTTGCTTGTTGTTTGGTGTAGCGCTAAGCTCGAAAGCGGGATGAGCATGGCAAGGAGGATTATTTCATAGAGGATGGCGTGACGGATGCGATCAGAGCGTGTTCTCATGGTGCAGTTCCTTTAAGAAAGAGTAAAATGTTGCTGGTCATCATATCTTCTTTTCTGTATAGATAAAGTTAGTAACTATCTGCAAAAGAGATAGATTGGTTATGTATAGTTTCAATGTCGGAGAGATGATTTAAGATGGACTTTTCTGTTGATCATTTAGAGGCTTTTGTTGCGGCTGCGGATTGTGGATCATTTTCAGCCGCTGCGCGGCGTTTAAATAGAGCTCAATCCGCCGTGAGTAATGCGGTTGCTAATTTAGAAGTTGATACGGGAGTACAGCTGTTTGATCGGCAGAGTAAGTATCCACAGTTGACCAGTGAGGGGAAGATTCTGCTGCGTGACGCGCGAATTATTTTGGCTCGCTGTAATGATTTTGTCCATCGTGCTTACGCTTTTGGTGAGGAAGTTGATGCACGAATCTGTATCGGTATTGATGAGATTATCCCCCAAGCTTTTTTAACTTCTATCCTGAAACAATTTAATGATCACTTTCCTGAAACTGAACTAGAAATTCTTTATGGTGCGCTCAAGGATATTCAAACGCTGGTAGAGCAAGGCCGAGCCGATATCGGATTGTTGGTGCCATTAACCTTACCTGAGCAATGTGTTTGTAGCCGTTTGTTAACCTATATGTCGTTTTGTCCAGTTGTTGGCGTTAATCATCCGTTAGCACAACTGGCTGAAGTTACTGTTGCCGACTTGTCAGCGTATCGGCAATTAGTGATCACCAGTCGTGGCGGAGAGCGGGAACTTGAGGAGTCAATTTATTCCAGTCGGCCGTGGATGATAGAAAGTACCGCCCTGATTCATCAATTGGTTCGGCAAGGACTTGGCTATGCTTTTTTACCCCATTTTCTGGTAGAAGAAGAGATTAAAACAGGAGACCTAGTGCATCTTACGCAGATTTTTGAAAACCAAGCAATGCAAATTCCAGTGTATTCTATTTGGTCTGCTAACCATAGTTTTGGTAAGGCTGGCCAATGGTTTATGACTCAGTTTGGTGAGATTGAATGTAGCTGAAATTATAATTATTCAGCACAATTGTAGATGAACTGGCAACGTTCATGGCAAGGGTGTTTGTCGCCATGGACGGCGATAACAAACCTCATGGATGGGATTACGATCTCAAACCGTTTGAGTTCTGAATAGATCGCTGTAAAAATTATCCTCGAAGAGTTCAGGGAGATTGTCTTAAATGCACGATGTGATGAGTATCTGTTGTTACTGTGGTTGTGGTTGCGGTTTGTATCTTAAGGTTGATGATGGCTGTGTGGTTGGCAGTAGTGCGAGTAAAAATCATCCTGTTGCTAAAAACAATTTGTGCGTAAAGGGCTGGCATGTGCATGAGTTTATTCATCACCCTGATCGCTTGACTCAGCCTCTTATACGTAAAAATGGTCAATTGTTACCGTGCTCGTGGGATGAGGCGTTGGCTGCGACAGCGCAAGCATTGATGCGGATTAAAGCGGAGCAGGGTAGTGATCAGCTTGGGGTGTTGGCTTCGGCAAAATGTAGTAATGAAGAGAACTATCTGTTGCAAAAATTTACTAGAGCGGTGCTTGGTACCAACAATATTGACCATTGTGCGCGGTTGTGACACGCGCCGACTGTGGCAGGTCTTGCCACTACATTTGGTTCGGGGGCCATGACCAACTCGATTGCTGAAATTGAGTTTGCCCAGGTGATCCTCGTTTCGGGCTCTAATACCACGGTGGCTCACCCACAGGTGGCGCGGCGTATTTATGATGCCGTAGATCGCGGGGCAAAGTTGATTGTTATCGACCCTCGTTCAACGCGAATCGCCCGTTTAGCTCATATCCATCTACAAATTGAATCGGGTAGTGACATTCCGCTGCTTAATGGCATTATGCGCTGCATTGTCGATGACAACCTTCAGGATGCTGCGTTTATGGCGGCACAGACCGAAAATTATCAGGCACTCAATGATACACTTATGGCGGTTAATCTCGATGAGGTGGCGGCGATTACACGGGTGGATAAGGCCCTGATTCAGCAAGCGGCGCGGCTGTATGCGACAGCGGAGTGCTCAACTATTTGCTATTGCCTTGGTGTGACTCAACACATTTGTGGCACCCACAATGTGCAATCGTACGCAAATTTGGCTATGTTAACTGGGCAGGTGGCGCGTGAATCGACTGGGGTGAATCCGTTGCGTGGTCAAAACAATGTTCAAGGTTCGTGCGATATGGGCGGCTTGCCAAATGTTTATCCGGGGTATCAAGCGGTAACCGATGAGGTGGTGCAGGCTAAGTTTGAACAAGCGTGGGGTGTTCCGTTATCGAACACCGTTGGTCGTCCGCTACTGGAGATGACTCATGGTGATTCTACAGCTAAAGCGTTAAGCGCGATGTTGATTGTCGGTGAAAATCCGATGCTCTCAGACCCCGGGTTAACTCATGTTGAAGCGACGTTGAAATCTCTCGATTTTCTTGTTGTCGCCGATCTGTTTTTAACTGAAACGGCTCAGCTTGCTGATGTGGTGTTTCCCGCAGCATCGTTTGCCGAAAAAACGGGAACCGTGACCAATTCAGAGCGTCGGGTGCAGTTGATGAATCAAGCCATTGAACCGATTGGCGAGTGTAAAAATGATGGTGAAATTATCATGGAACTGAGTCGGCGTATGGGCTATGAGATGGATTATCCAGACAGTGCCGCGGTGATGGACGAGATCGCTGCGTTAACTCCGCTGTATGGTGGCATGCACCATGATCGCCTTATCGGTTCATGGGGGCTACAGTGGCCGTGTCTTGACCGAAATCATCCCGGCACTAACTACCTGCATAAAAATAAATTTTCACGCGGTAAGGGTTATTTCTCACCCGCCAATCATATTGAGCCTGCCGAAGCTACAGATAATGATTATCCGTTTGTCCTCATTACCGGTCGTGCCTATCATCATTATCATACTGGAACTGTGACTCGGCGCTGTTCGATGTTGAATCGCGAGCACAATATCCCGTGGCTTGATATCCACCCCGATGATGCTAACCGTTTAGGGCTGAACTTTGCCGACAAGGTTGTTGTCGCCTCGCGCCGGGGCCAGTGTACCTTTAGTGTCTGTATTACCGATAGTGTCAAGCGCGGTGATCTGTATTGCGATTTTCATTTTCATGAAGCACCTGTTAATCTACTTACCTTGACCGCCGCTGATCCCATCGCCCACTGCCCTGAATTTAAACGCTGCGCAGTGCAGGTGATCAAGGAGGTGTTATGACTGTCACCGCTCTACTGAAAAAAGAGAACCTTACGCCGCTGTTGGTGCAACTGTGTCAACAGCGGCGGCTGGTGGCCCCGGTAAGAAATAGCTACGGTGACACCATGTTTAGCGTTATTGATGATCCGACGGCGGTGGAGATCGACTTGATTAATCAACCGCAAAATTCGATTAAGTCGTTCCTGTTTCCGCAAACGGAAACATTGAGTCATTATCGTCTTTTGTGATAAAACTCAATCAGGACCGTCTATGCAGCGTGGTTTTGATCTGCAATTAACGGATATTGGCTCTCATTACCATGTCACCACAGCGCAGGATGATTGCTCTCGTGGCCACGATCTTTTGAGTCAATTTAGCGCCTCTTTTTGCTCGGCAAGTGCGGCTGATGACACCACGATGCGGCAGGTGAATGAAAAGGCTCAGACGATGTTTAGTCTCGCTGTGGATGTCGAACGCTGCGTTACCTTGCTGAACGATTCGCCGCCGCCAGCACCACTGTTGCAACAACTTGCTGCGCGTTGTCAGGGGTGCGCGGGCTGTGCTTTTGTTTGCCCAACCTGTAGTTGTTTTACCATCAGTGATCAAAAACTGAGTGATCAACATGGTGAGCGCGTTCGGCGTTGGGATGCCTGCACTTTTACAGGTTTTACCAAGATGGCTGGCAATCATAATCCTGTTGATGGTGAATCGCAACGGATGACCAAGCGTTTTTTGCATAAATTGCAGCACGATGTCGCTCTCTATGGTCAGGTGAGTTGTGTCGGCTGTGGTCGTTGTGTTGATATGTGCTTTGGTGGTGTTGATATTGTCCGTTTTATCAATGGCGTATGCGCTGTTGACGATGAAGGCTCACTAGCGGGAACAGTGGGTGATGGGAGTTTAGGCGATGAATGATAATTTTTATGTGCCACAGCAGGCCATTATTAGTGAGATCATTGTAGAAAATAGTGTGGTCAACACCTATCGTGTCGTACTGACTGGTGTGGATTCTTCCCTTGCGATGCGAACTATGTTAGCGGGACAGTTTGTGATGGTGTCGGTGCCCCATTGCGGTGAAGCACCGATCTCGATTTGCATGAGATGGTCGATAAAAGTCCGCTGTTTATTGCCGGTGGAATAGGGATAGCGCCACTTCGGCCAGTTATTGAGCACTGTTGTGATAATCGAAGCAGCTTAGGCAAAGTGGCGCTGCTTTATGGCTGTAAAAACGCCAGTGAGTTTTGTTTTAAAGACGATCTCGTCCGCTGGCAACAGGCTGGTATCGCCTGTCAACTTACTGTTGATCAACCTGAACAGAATTGGGCTGGAGAGGTGGGCCTCGTTACTCAATACTTAACAGCGCAAACAGTTGCTAACCATGATCAATTTTATGTCTGTGGCCCTGGGGTGATGATCCGTTTTGTCATTGAGCGCTTAGAACTTCTTGGCGTAAAACGAGAGCAGATTGTTACCACCCTAGAGCGTCACATGAAGTGTGGTGTCGGTGTCTGTGGTCATTGTCACCTTGATGAGAAGTTGGTGTGTGTGGATGGCCCTGTTTTTCACGGCACAGATTTGCCGAAACTAACTACGTTGTAATGGATATGTTACACTGTGTGCGCTTTGCAGTGATTTGTTTTATAAAAGGTCCAACGGCTAGAACTCCCCACTGTCGTTGGGTTTATTGAATTGGGGCTATAAGACAGGAGAGACGTATGGAGTGGTATCTTGCCGTGTTGAGGAATTACGCTGGCTTTAGTGGTCGCGCTCGCAGACAAGAATATTGGATGTTTTTGCTCTTCAACATGATCATCGCTGTAGTTTTAGGTTTTATTGAAGGACTTTTTGGTAGCCCAGGTATTCTTGGTTCAATTTATAGTTTAGCGGTTCTTGTTCCGAGTATTGCCGTTTCAATGCGTCGTTTACATGATACCGGTCGCAGTGGTTGGTGGATGTTGATCGGTTTTGTTCCGCTGATTGGTGCCATCGTGCTGTTGATATTCTTTGTCCAAGATAGTATGCAAAGTTCAAATCAATACGGTCCATCACCTAAGTAATTTTGATTGATCTGTTCGTATAAAAAAAGCCCCTCACGAGAATCTCTTGTGAGGGGCTTTTGCTTGTGTACCGGCTCCGGCTTTGAACTGAACGCCTGTGAGCCGGCTTTGAACTGAACGCCTGTGAGCCGGCTTTGAACTGAACGCCTGTGAGCCGGCTTTGAACTAAACGCCTGTGTGCCAGCGCAGATGATTGCGTTCAACGTTGTCACTTAACTTTCCGCAATTCTCTGCGCTGGCACACAGGCTGAGTGTGTCGCTATGTTTTAAAGCTTAACGTAGGTTGTAAAATACATCCATGCCGTTGAAGATTGAGATACCTTCGAGCTCATCTTCGATACGAAGTAGTTGGTTGTATTTACAAATGCGGTCAGTACGGCACAGTGAACCCGTTTTGATCTGACCAGCGTTAGTTGCCACAGCGAGGTCGGCGATGATTGTGTCCTCAGTTTCACCACTACGGTGAGAGATAACAGCGGTATAGCCAGCGCGCTTGGCCATCTCAATCGCTTCAAGTGTTTCAGTCAAGGTGCCGATTTGATTGACTTTAACAAGGATTGAGTTAGCAACGCCCTTGTCGATCCCCTCTTTTAACGAGGTCAGAATAAAATGCGATGGTCTCTTCAGCTGTTTTAATCGATTGCTCTTCGTTGGCGAAGTTGTACTTACCATCGTTGAAGATCTCTGAAGCCGCTACGTCGAGAGCGAGAAGGATATCTTTACCTGCTTTGTAGCCTGCAGCATCAATCGCTTCCATGATCACTTCAAGTGCTTCTTCATTGCTTTTTAAATCTGGAGCAAACCCACCTTCATCACCAACGGCAGTGTTATAACCTTTGTCTTTAAGAACTTTTTTCAGTGCATGGAAAATCTCTGCACCCATCCGTAGCGCTTCTTTAAAAGAGGGGGCGCCGACAGGCATGATCATAAATTCTTGAATATCAACGTTGTTGTCAGCATGCTCGCCACCGTTGATGATGTTCATCATAGGTACAGGTAGTTCTTTAGCGTTAGGGCCACCGAGGTACTGGTAGAAAGGGAGTCCCGACTCTTCGGCTGCAGCACGGGCGCAGGCGAGGGAGACACCGAGCATCGCATTGGCACCGAGGTTACTCTTTGTTTCGGTGTCGTCGAGTTCAATAAGCTTGGCATCAATACCAGCTTGATCGCTGGCTTCCCAACCGATCAAGGCATCGCAAATGGTTTCATTGACATTGTTGACGGCTTTTTCAACCCCCTTACCTAGGTAGCGAGATTTGTCGCCATCGCGCAGCTCAAGAGCTTCACGCTCACCTGTTGATGCGCCACTTGGAACTGCTGCACGACCTAATACGCCGCTCTCAAGTAAAACATCGACTTCAATGGTTGGGTTGCCGCGTGAATCGAGAATCTCACGTGCATAAATGTCCATGATTTCGCCCATTTTGAACTCCTTTACATTTAATAGTTGTTTGAGGTAGATAAGATTGCGAACTATGAAAGATGGAAATGATAAAAAATACCGAAGCCGAGCGTTACAATTAACTATATACGTCGGGATGCTTGAACGGAGTTATTTATAGCATAAGATGTAAAAAATTAAAGGCAATTTTGTTGCGCCAACGAACTTCTTTGTTGACGTTATTGCGCCGTAACAAATGTTGCAGTAAATTTGCAGCAACTTGTAACATTCAAATTGCTAATTTATTACCTACTATCGGTAGGTTATCTGTTGAGGCAGGTGCGTAGATGGCGGTTGCATTCGTCGATTTTTAATGATAGTGTGATCGATCCTAGCTGTTGGTTGAGATGTTGCTGTATTGAGCGGCAAATCACTTAAGTTTTGTTAGTATTGCCGTGGTGATACTGAGTATTCTATGAGTTCTTCTTAGGTGAAGTTCTCATACCAATCTGGGCGTTCTGTTTGCGTAGTGCAGAGGTTTTGTGAGTCAAGATACCTACCGAAGTTGTTTTACCCTGAGTGATCCGACGTTATCCCCCGCGTTATTGGGGCCGCAAAATGGTCACCTTCACCAGTTAGAATCGTTGCTACAGGTTAGCCTGAGTTCGCGTGGTTCTGATATCCAAATAAGTGGTGCTAAATTTGATGTCGATTTAACCGAGCTTATTTTGCATCAACTGGTCCTTTTGCTTCAAAAAGGCTACCCGCTGTATCCACCTGATATTGATTATGCCGCAAATATTTTGCGTACTGATTCTACAATTAGGCTTACAGATATCTTTTTCGATACCGTTTTAGTCTCGGCGCGCAATAAATTTATTGCACCGAAAAGTCTAGCGCAAAAGATGTATATCGATGCTATTCGTCAGCACGATATAGTCTTTGGTGTTGGCCCAGCTGGTACGGGTAAAACGTATCTGGCCATGGCTTTAGCTGTTGCGGCATGGCAAAAGAAACAGGTGACTCGTATTGTTTTAGTTCGTCCCGCTGTTGAGGCGGGGGAGAAGCTTGGTTTCCTCCCCGGTGATATTGCTGAGAAGGTGAACCCCTATCTGCAACCTCTGTATGATGCTTTGTTTGATATGGTTGATCGCAGTAAAGGGCAAGCGATGATTGATGAGGGGATTGTTGAGGTAGCGCCACTCGCATTCATGCGTGGCCGGACACTGAACGATTCTTTTATTATTTTAGATGAGGCGCAAAATACCACCACGGAGCAGATGAAGATGTTTCTGACCCGTATTGGTTTCGGTAGTAAGGCTGTTGTGACAGGTGATATTACTCAAATTGATCTTCCTAGTGGTCGACCGTCTGGTTTACTGCAGGCGATTAAGATTTTGAACGACGTTGAAGGGATTGCTGTTAATCGTTTCAGCGATATTGATGTAGTACGTCACCCCATTGTACAGCGGATCGTTAGAGCGTACGAGAAGGCTTGATATGGCACCGAAACAAAAACAAAAAGCGATTCAATCGCATAAAAAGGTAAGTCGCGGTCAATTTTTGCTGAATGTTGCAGCGCATAAAAGATTGTTATTATTGCTCCTTGCTGCGTTTCTGACCTTGATCATTATTCCCAAAGGGGGATTGATCCCCGATCATTACCAGCCGGGTGATATCGCTTTACGAGATATCAAAACACCACGTGGCGTTCTTGTTCCTGAACCAGCTTTGACGGAAAAGAAAAAGCAGGATGCCGAGTCAGCCGTTGTGCCTGTTTACGATTATGATTCACGGCCAAGTAAGGCTGTGGCTGGTAGGTTGGCGGAGGTGTTACAACAGCTCAATCTGGAGGCTAAATGGGTTGAGGAGCGCGCGGCGGCTGAAGCTAAAGTTGTTGCCGAGGTGGCTGTAGCTCAACCAGATCCGCTGGTCGAAACTGCTGATGGTGGCAATGGTATCCTCATTGATGCTGAAATTGAACCCGCTCCCGCTCGGGTTAAGATTGATGTTCAAGAGGTTGTTGGTGCTGAACTCAATGAAGATCAGGTTGCTGTACTCCAACGTGTTGCAATTGACGCTGAGTTTGTTGCCCTGTTTAGCAGTGAAGTTCGCCGTGCTCTGGGGCGAAAAATTGTTGGTAATCTGGATCTGTTTAAGACCAATTGGCAAGGGGCGATCTCTATCCGCGATCTTGCGACACAAGAGGAATATGACGTGATTGAAACCGCCAATGTGGTGGGACTCAATGACGTGTTTTTATCTCTTGAAAATAGTTTGTTCCCTGACGGCACTTCGCAACAAGATGCTGATCTACTTCTCAGCGTTATACAAAGGCTAATTCGCCCTAATCTAACCTTCAATCAAAGTGAAACGGAAGCTCGTCGTCGTGCCGCAGCTGAAGCTGTGCTGCCTGTTCTGTTACAGGTTAAGCCAGGTGAGATGATTGTTCGCGAAGGGGAACGGGTCACTGAAGAGCAGGTGCGCAAATTACATGCCTTACAATCGTCGGTAGATGGTTTGAAAATGTTACGCAGCGCCTTCGGTCTATTCCTTGCGGTGTTGTTGCTCTTTTATACGGTTCATCGCTTTGCCAAGGTAAATATTCGTAAATACGCTCCTGATCTACGCGATTTGATTTTTTTAGCCTTGATTTTCAGTAGTTTTTTTGTGGTCGCCAAGGTTGGTATTTTTATCTCAATGGCGATGCAGAGTGCGTTTCCTTATGTTGATTCTGCTTGTTACTACTATGCGTTACCATTTGCTGCTGGTGCGATGCTTATCCGCATTGTCCTCAACTCAGAAGTCGCTTATGTGTTTGCCCTGCTATTTTCGATTTTAATCGGCATGTTGTTTGGTAATAATTTATTCATGGCGGTATATGTATTAGTTGGCAGTGTGACGGCAGCTCATTGGGTACGTCACAGTAAAGCACGCAGTAGTCTCTATCGTGCTGGATTCTATCTGTCGTTGGTTAATATGGGGATGGTGCTGGCTATTTTCACCATCTCTGACCATGTGTTTGATATTCAATTGTTGTACCGCCTTGGCTTTGCTTTTGTCAGTGGTTTTGGTTGTGCTGTGATGGTCAATGGAACGATTCCGATGATTGAGTCGTTATTTAAATACACCACTGACTTTAAGTTGTTAGAGTTGGCCAACATGAACACCCCTATTTTACGTGAGTTGATGATTCAGGCCCCCGGCACGTATCACCACTCAATCATTGTTGGCAATTTAGTAGAAAATGCTGCGGAGTCGATTGGTGCGAATCCACTTTTGGCACGGGTTGCAGCATATTATCACGATATTGGTAAGATCAAAAAACCGCTCTATTTTGCTGAAAATATGCGCTTAGCTGAGAACCGTCATGATAAATTAGCGCCATCAATGAGTGCTTTGATTTTAATCTCTCATGTTAAGGATGGCGTTGAGATAGCGCGTGAGCACAAGCTCGGTAAAAATCTCATCGACATTATTCATCAACATCATGGTACGTCCTTGATCAAATTCTT
This sequence comes from Desulfobacteraceae bacterium 4572_35.2, assembly GCA_002084665.1. Classification (GTDB taxonomy): domain Bacteria; phylum Desulfobacterota; class Desulfuromonadia; order Desulfuromonadales; family Desulfuromonadaceae; genus Desulfuromonas. The sequence continues at coordinate 13,301 of NBLY01000056.1, forward strand.
TTATGATAAGGCACAACAACGCGATAAAGAGGCTCAAGTCAAGGAACAGGACTATCGTTATCCCGGCCCTAAGCCGCAAACACGCGAAGCGGCGTTGATCATGCTTGCCGATGCTGTTGAGGCTGCTGGACGAACGCTGTCGGAGCCAACGCCAGCACGAATACAGGGGATGGTACAAAAGATTATCAATAAGATTTTTATCGACGGTCAGTTGGATGAGTGTGAGTTGACCCTGAAGGACTTGCACGAAATTGCGAAAAGTTTTAATCGGATATTATCGGGGATTTTCCACCATCGGGTGGAGTATCCCGAACCGGCTTACAAAGAGCGGGACAAAGAATTAAAAAAAGAACCGAAAAGGAAAAATGGCGATGATATATATCGAGAATCAACAAAAGAATCACGTGATAGCGATGGCGGGTCTCAAAACGGTAGCCAAGACGATCTTAAGCGCCTTGGAATGTCCTGAGGAAACGGAGTTGTCCATCGTTATCGTTGACGATGAGCAGATTCAAGAGATCAACCGCGATTACCTTCAACGTGATAAGCCGACCAATGTCATCTCCTTTGCTCAACAAGAGGGTGAAGGGGCGGGTATTTGCCCAGAACTCCTCGGTGATGTGGTGATATCGGCGGATACCGCTCAGCGCGATGCACTGGATGCCGAAGTGAGTTTTTTTAGTGAGCTGAGCTTTTTGCTGATTCACGGTATTCTTCATCTCGTCGGTTACGATCATGAGCGTGGCACTCAAGAGCAGGCTGAGTTGATGGAACAAAAGGAGAGCGAACTGTTCAAGCTTCTGCAACAGGATGTTTTTCCGCAACTTGAAGCGGTAACTGCTAGCAATTCTCCTACAGCAGGTGGTGTCTAATTATGTCCGATTCGGGATCAAAAGTTTCGTGGTGGCGTAAACTCGGCTTATTCGGTTACTCACAACACGTTACTTCTGAGGAGCACCTGCAGGAGTTGATTCATGCCTCGGAGGAGGATGGGATCATCAATGCTGTTGAAGGGGAGATGTTTAGCTCTATTATCGAGTTTGGTGATACCATTGTTCGCGAAGTGATGGTGCCGCGCACCGAAATGCATTGTTGTCCTATCGATGCTTGCTTGGACACTTTGATCAGCACGATTATCAAGTACGGACATACCCGTATTCCTGTTTACGATCAAACCATTGATCGCATCGTTGGTGTGGTGTATGCCAAAGATCTTTTAAAGTATTGGGGCGAATCAAAGACAGAGATCTCATTACGGCAGTTGATGCGCACCACCTATTTTGTCCCTGAAACAAAACGTGTTGAAGAGCTTCTGCGTGAGTTTCGCACCAAGCGTAAGCATATCGCCATCGCCATTGATGAATATGGTGGCACCTCTGGACTGATCACTCTTGAAGATTTGATTGAAGAGATTGTCGGTGATATTAAAGATGAATACGACACCGAAGATCCCCTTCTTGTTGAAGAGGAGGACGGTACAATTCTAGTTGATGCGCGCTTAGGTCTCGATGAGCTGGAAGATTATTACGATTTGTCCGAATTTGAACGTGACCAGTTTGATTCTGTCGGTGGCTTGCTGCTCCATCATCTTGGTTATGTCCCCAAAGTAGGCGAAGAGGTGGTTCTTGAGCGCTTGAAAATGGTTATTCTCGCCAGTGATGAGCGAGCAATATACCGTGTTCGTGTCTGTCCCATCGTTACTCATGGTGCTGATGCAGATCTCAGCACCAAACAGCGATGGCGGCAATGAAGCATCAATAGAACGCCATGGCAGCTAAGCTCGCTAGTGGAATGAAAAAGAGATTAATGCCAGTGATTGCTCCTGCATTGTCAGGGCTGTTATTGGCGTTAGCGTTCCCAGGTTGTGGTTTCGCTTGGTTGGCGTGGGGCGCATTAATTCCTCTGTTTTTGGTGATGGAAGCCAAGCCGTGGCGCAGTGGCTTTATTGCTGGAGTGGTTTTTTTTGCTATAGCCCTCTATTGGCTCAACACGGTGATGGTGACCTTCGGTCAACTGCCGCTGGCGCTATCCATTGTGGTCTATCTGCTGTTAGTTATCTATCTTGCCGCGTATTGGGGTGCTATTTGTTGGTGCGCTTGTCGAATCAGGCAGCGCCTTAATCTGCCACTTATTTTAGTCTTGCCCATTGTGTGGATTGTTTTCGAATATCTTCGCACTTACCTCTTAACTGGATTTCCATGGGCGAATATCGCTTACTCTCAAGCGCCCTATCTTAGTTTGATTCAAGGTGCCGATTTAGCTGGGTGTTTCCTTGGCGACTGGTTGGTTTGGTTGCTGTTTTTTGGCTGCTTAATTTCGGTTATGGTCACTGGCGCTTGATTCAACTAGTCGCTACGCGTCGCCTTGGTGCAGGGCAATATTGAGCAGTCGTTAAAGTGGGACCCTAGCCACCTGAACGAAACGTTGGACACCTATCGCGATTTAAGTGCTCAGGCCGAATCACCAGACCTGATTGTGTGGCCTGAAAGTGCAATGCCGTTTTTTTATCAAGATGGTGGGGGGCGTGCGGCTAAGATTCATTCTGTTGTTGAACGCAGCAAAGCAAATTTATTGTTTGGTAGCCCCGCCTATAAGCAGCTGGTTGATGCCAACGGCCAGCCGTCAAAACGTTACCGCTATTTAAATAGTGCCTATCTGTTGGCAAAAAATAATCAGCTAGTGGGGCGCAGTGATAAGGTTCATCTTGTCCCATTTGGTGAATATGTCCCTTTGGCAAATCTGCTTAGTTTTGTCGATAAGTTGGCGCAGGGTATTGGTGATTTTGTTCCCGGTAAAAACAGACCTCTACCATTAAATGGCCATCAGCTTGGTGTGCTGGTGTGCTACGAAGCGATCTTTCCTGAGGTGAGTCGCAACTTGGTTCGCAATGGTGCAGATCTTATTGTAAATATCACCAACGATGCCTGGTTTGGTAAATCATCAGCACCGTGGCAGCATTTAGCTATGACACGTTTTCGCGCTGTTGAAAATCGAGTATGGTTAGCTCGCTGTGCCAATACCGGTGTGAGTGCGCTGATTGACCCCTTGGGGCGGGTGGTTCGTCAGTCCCAGTTGTTTCAAGCTGAAACAGTTGAAGGGGATGTTTATTTTTGTAATGAGACTAGCCTTTACACCCGTACTGGTGATAGTGTACCGCTTTTGCTCAGTATCGTAGTATTTGGCTGGTTATGGCAGAGTCGCAAGAGCTCATTGAATCGCTGTTAAGGGTAAATAAGCTATAACTATTCAGCTGACAAGCTGGCAACGCCCATTCAAAGGGTCGCCGATTGTTTGTAAGTGTGGCCATCCATGGGGCTTATTGTCACCGTCCATGGTGACAAATACCCTTTTCATAGATGTTGCCAGTTCATCTACAATTGTGCTGAATAGTTACAATAAAATAGTGATGGCTGTAGGGAGATTTCATGTTTCGTGAAGAGATTGAACGGATAAAATTGGTATCTGCAAAGCTCGATGAGCTGAGGAGGTACCTTTGACATACCCGCTAAACAAGAACGGGTAAGTGAGCTCGAAGCGGAAATCGCTGATCCAGATTTTTGGAATCAAGGTGAACGCGCTCAGGTACTATTGAAGGAACGAACAGTGCTGCACAAGCTGGTCAGCACTTGTGAGACAGCTACCCAAACTATCGAAGATTTAAACGTCTTAGTTGAGTTAGGCACTGAAGATCAAGACGAAGAGATGCGCCTTGAGGTTCAAGAGCTGTTGCCTGAACTGGAACGAAATATTCATCAGATGGAGTTTTCACGTATGCTCTCTGGTGAACACGATAGTCATAACGCTATTTTAAGTATTAATGCTGGTGCTGGTGGAACAGAAGCTCAAGACTGGGCTGATATGTTGCTGCGTATGTATCTACGTTTTTGTACGCTAAAGGGTTTCACCACTAAAATTACTGATTATCAACCTGGTGATGATGCTGGAGTCAAGAGTGTCACATTTACCGTTGCCGGTGATTATGCCTATGGTTGGCTGCGGCCTGAAATGGGGATTCATCGTCTGGTAAGGATCTCCCCTTTTGATGCGGCATCGAAGCGTCACACCTCTTTTTGCTCGGTGTTTATTTTCCCAGAGTTGGATGACAGTATTGAAATTGAGATATTGGATAAAGACTTGAAAATTGATACCTTCCGTGCCAGTGGCGCAGGGGGGCAACATATCAATAAAACCGATTCAGCGATCCGAATTACTCATCTTCCCTCTGGGATTGTTGTTGCTTGTCAAGATCAGCGTTCGCAACATAATAATAAGGCCGAGGCGATGCGCCAGCTCAAGGCGCGGTTGTTTGAACAAGAGCAACGACGCAAAGAGGAGGAAGCTAACGCTTTGACAGGCGATAAAAAGGAGATTGGCTGGGGCAGTCAAATTCGCTCTTACGTTCTGCACCCTTATCGAATGGTAAAAGATCACCGTACCGGTTTTGAGATGGGGAAT
>NBLY01000057.1 GCA_002084665.1 Desulfobacteraceae bacterium 4572_35.2
TTTTCGGGGCGTTTTTTTTTGCAATAAAATTATCTGTCAAACTGGCCAGCACAGTCCTGTTGGTCGCCACGAATTTTGTCGATTCCGTGACCGATAGCAGGCCATACGGCTTGTAGATTTTCCAGTGCGGCTTTAGGACTACCCGGTAGGTTGATGATCAATGAGCGACATTTTATCCCAGCAACGGCCCTAGACAGAGATGCCATCGGGGTTTTCTTGAGGCTCTCCATACGCATTAGTTCGCCGAGACCGGGGACAAGTCGGTCGACAGCCTGCATTGTCGCTTCTGGTGTGACATCACGCGGCGAGAGACCTGTTCCCCCTGTCGTCAGGATCAAGTCGGCAATATCCAGCTCAGCCCAGTCGGCCAGTGTTTCGGTAATCTGGTCCATCTCATCGGCAATCATTAACGCCTTAACGGTAGTGACTCCATGATTAGCCAGCCATGTTGACAGGGCAGGGCCACTTTCGTCAACGCGTTCACCACGTGCGCCCTTGTCGCTTAACGTTAGAATCGCTACTCTGTTCCAATTCATAAGGTCTCATCCCGTTTAAAGACCCCACTTTTACCGCCCTCTTTATAGAGCAGTTTCGTTTCGCTGATCAGTATCGATTTATCGCTTCCTTTGCACATATCATACACCGTCAGTGCTGCCAGTGATGCGGCAACCATCGCTTCCATCTCCATGCCACTGCGCTCTAGCGCCGTCACATCACTTATGATGGTTAAAATGCCACTGTCTGGATCTGGGTCAAAGTCGATACAGACCTTGTGAATCGCAAGTGGGTGGGAAAGGGGGATCAGTGTTGGCGTCATTTTTGCGGCAGCAATCCCGGCGATTCTGGCAACGGAGAACACATCACCCTTGGCGACTTTTTGATCTAAAATCGCTTGTAGAATTTGTGGTTGTAGCTGAACCTGTGCTGAGGCGACAGCTCGGCGCAACGTTGGTGCTTTGGCGCTGATATCGACCATAATGGCATGTCCTTGATTGTCAAAGTGGTTGAATGACATTTATTTTGCCTTTCTCCTGTATTTAAATCATTTGAATGTTTACGGTTTCACCTGCTTCAATTCGATCGCGATCGGCGGGTAAAATAGCGATGGCGTTGGCGCGAATCATTGTGCGTAAAATTCCAGTATTTTGATCCCCAGAACTTGTGGCGATCAAGCCGTTATCACTGTTGGTAACGAAAACGCGTAAAAATCGAACGCGACCCTCCTTTTTCTTCACCGCCTCAGTTAATGTCGCCGTGACGGTGTCTTTGACCAGATTGAGATGACCTTGCATTTTTAATAATGCAGGCCGGACAAATTCTTCGAAAGTGATCATCGTTGATACGGGATTTCCCGGCAGAGAAAAGATTAATTTACCGTTGTTCACCGCAAATGCGGTGGGGCGACCCGGTTTTATATCAATTTTCCAAAAAATCTGTTCAACGCCCGATTCTTTTAACATGTCGCAGACAAGATCGCGATCACCCATGGAGACACCTGCCGAGGTGATCAATACCTCCGCTTTTAATCCCTCACGAAGCTTTTGTTGCAGGCTGTCGCGATTATCACGGGCGATACCGAGGAGGATCGGTTCACCGCCAACCTCTTTGACTGCCGCAGCAATAGAGTAGGCGTTACTGTTGGTAATTTGACCTGCGCCAACGGTTTCACCGGGTTCCACCAGTTCGTCTCCCGTCGATAAAATAGCTACTTTCGGTTTCTTAAATACCTTGGCGGTGGTGAAACCCAATGCTGCTAATAGGCTGATTGCGGCTGGACGCAGAACTGTTCCTGCGGTAACTATCACCTCATTTTTCGGGATATCTTCACCTCGAATACGGATGTGGTCACCTATGTTAAAGGGCTGGGTGATGGTGACCGTGTCATCATCATTTTTAGTATCCTCAATGGGGATAACGGCTTGGCACCCTTTTGGTGTCGGAGCACCAGTCATGATTTTTATTGCCGTACCGGGTACAACCTTTAGTTCTCCAGCAATGGCTCCCGCAGGGATGTAGCCAATTATTTTTAGTTGTGCACCAACTCGGTTATCCTCGTGACGCACGGCAAAAGATCAATTAGTGCTACGGATTCACTTTGCAGTGGAACCGATCTGTCTAAAATTAGTTCTCGTGCACGTTCGTAAGACGTTGCCATATTGTGTTCTCCTTTAAATTTTCACTGGTATTGTTTTGTCGTGCATTTGCTCCATTGACAATCTGACCATGGTCAATACAGATCACTTCACTGCCGATTCGTTGTGGTTGCGATCGGTCATGGGTGGAATACACCACCGTCACTCCACGACTTGGCAAGGTGGTGAGTAGTGATTCAAAGGTCTGTACGCTATCACCATCGATGCTGGCCGTTGGCTCATCTAACAAAATGATATTTGGTTCTAGGGCCAGAGCGCGCGCCAGAGCGATACGTTGTATCTCTCCACCTGAAAGATTGTCGAACTTGCGTTGTGTTAAAGCTGTGAGTTCAACCATCTCTAGTGCTGATTGAATTCGTTGTTGTTGCTCTTTAGTGTGTATGCCGCGCAACTTGAGGCCAAAAGCGAGGTTGTCGTACACAGTTCCTTTAAACAGGTATGGCGACTGTTCGACAAGGGTGATCTGCTGCCTTTTGTCGGTGATTGTCTTAGCCTTGCTGTTGAACTGAATGATCCCTTGCTGGGGCAGTTGTAGTAAGGCAAGGACCCTTAAGAGGGTGCTTTTACCTGAGCCATTCGCTCCTGTGAGCGCGTAGCTACGCTGAGGAAATAGTTCAAGATTGTCAATCGACAAACAGAAGTTATCCCCTTGATGGAGTACCACATTTTTTAAGCAGAGTATTGGTTCCATCTTTTTACCTTTGTTGCAGTAGATTCAAAAAAAGATTTACGAACAACGCTACGCTCAATAAAACAATGCCCAATGCTAGGCCAAAGGCAAATTCACCCTTGCTTGTTTCGAGAGCAATTGCTGTGGTCATGGTACGGGTTGAGTTGCGAATATTGCCACCCAGCATCATCGCCACGCCAACTTCACCAATCACTCGGCCAAAACCAGCTATAATTGCCGCCATCACTCCGAAACGGATCTCTTTAATGAGTTGAATGTTGGCTTGTAATGGTGTGGCACCAAGGGTGAGGGCGGTGTTGATAATTCGACTGTCGCAACCTTCGACTGCAGCTAAAACATAATTGCTGATGATGGGAGTTGCCAATACCACCTGTCCAGCAATCATGGCAATGGGGGTGAAAAGAAGCCCCAGGTTGCCCAACGGGCCTTGTCGACTGAATAATCCAAATAATACCAGACCGACCACAACTGTTGGTAGTGCCATTAGGGTGTTGAGTAGGGTGATGACAATACGGCGACCACGAAACTGCGTTAAGCCAAGGGCGACCCCCACGGGAACGGCAAGTGTTGCAGATAAAGCAATAGCGCAAAATGAGGTGTAGAGCGAGGTCCACACGACCCGCTGTATATCCTGATCGAAGGCGAAAATGAGCTCTATGGCGGCGCGTATTGATTCGAGCAGGTAGTCCAATTCGATCCCCTTATTGTACGTAAAAAAGTTGCTCACCGTTTCGACGGTAACCGGTGATCAGTGCTTTTGCTTGATCAGAGACGAGAAAGTTGAGGAACCTTTTGGCTAATTCATCTTTTACGTGTGGGTGCTTTAGGGGGTTAACCATGATCACCCCATACGGATTGAAAAGCTGAGAGTCGCCTTGACTGACAATCTTTAGCTCGGTCTTGCCACTAAAGGCCAGATATGTGCCGCGGTCGCTAAGGGTGTACCCTTTGCGCTCACCTGCCATAATGATCACTTCACCCATGCCGCGGCCCGCCTCTAAATACCAATCACCATCTGGAGTAACGTGAGCGGCTCGCCATAGTTGTTTTTCGCGACTGTGGGTCCCCGAATCATCGCCCCGAGAAACAAAGGTGGCATGGTGTTGAGCAATGGTAGCCATCGCTGAGGCTATATCAGTTGTTTGTTTCACGCCAGCAGGGTCGCTGACTGGCCCGAGAACAACAAAATCATTGTACATCACGTCACGGCGGTCCACTCCGTAGCCATCGGCAATGAATTTATCTTCTTTACTGCGGGCATGCACCATAACCACATCAACATCACCCGATTCACCGAGCTTGATGGCTTTGCCTGTACCGACGGCGATGACATCAATTTGACAATTGTTGGTCTGTTCAAAGGGGGGCAATAGGACGCTGAGTAAACCAGAGTTTTCAGTTGAGGTGGTGGTTGCTAAGCGTAGGTGTTCAGTGGCCAGTGCTGGCAGGGTGAATGCTACGCTTAGGCTAGCTGCCATAATTAGGGTCAAAATAGATTTCATTGCATTGATTCCTTGTCAGTTGTGATTGTTGAATTTTTCGGATGGTTGTGTTGTTGAGTATTTTTACTATAATTATACAAAATAAAGAAGTATGCAAGGGACGTGCAAAAATGAAACGATTTATTCATATAAGGTTTTGGTGTCAATGTGGATAGATTGTGGTTGATAGTTAAGTGCTCGGTGTAGGGCTATTTTAGTACATTATCGCAGGTGTGAATTTGGAATACTTGCCACGAATTGTGACGATTGTTTTCATTCGCTCGCTTGAGTCATTGTGTAGAGGGAGCACTGGGTGCTCCAGGTTGGCACGGGATGCCCCACTGTGAAACACTCTGAAATGTTGTTTTGCGGAACATTGATCGTGAGGGCAATGTTTCATACTGTCTCATATTGGAACGCTTTGAGTCGCTTTCTCTCTTGCTTTGTAGGTATAAATGATTTTAGTGATGAATGGTTTTGTGCCAAAAAGACCATTGATTACAGCGTGTTGTTGGTTTTGCTTTAATGATGGCATTGTTGTTGCAATGGCAAGTGTATCGTGACTTTTCTATGTAGCACTAACAACAAAATGGAGAAAGAAAATGCCTTTAGCAGATCAAACTTACGGTTTTTACATTCCTACAGTTTCACTTATGGGTGTTGGTTCTTCAAAGGAAACTGGCGGTCAAGTTAAGGCGCTGGGTGGTTCAAAGGCTTTGTTGGTAACGGATAAAGGTATTGTTGCCACAGGTATGGCTGAGCAAATTAAAGCTCAGGTTGAAGCAACTGGTGTTGAGGTTGTTATTTTTGACGGTTCAGAGCCTAATCCTACAAATAAGAACGTCCACGATGGTCTTAAAGTGTACCAAGATGAAAAATGTGACACCATCATTACTCTAGGTGGTGGTTCATCTCACGACTGTGGTAAGGGTATTGGGTTGGTGGCAGCTAACGGTGGTCGCATTTGTGATTATGAAGGGGTAAATAAAACAACCAAGCCAATGCCTCCTTTCGTAGCCATTAATACGACTGCTGGTACCGCTTCAGAGATGACCCGTTTTTGTATTATCACTAATACTGATACCCACGTTAAGATGGCGATTGTTGATTGGCGTTGTACTCCAAGTATCGCTATTAATGATCCTGTGTTGATGGTTGGTAAACCTGCTGGCTTAACTGCTGCAACAGGTATGGATGCATTGACTCACGCGATTGAGGCGTATGTTTCAACCATTGCAACACCTATAACTGATGCGTGTGCAATTAAGGCGATTGAGTTGGTTGCTGGGTACTTACGCCCCGTTGTCGCCAACGGCGAAAATCTCGAAGCGCGTGACAAGATGGCTTATGCTGAATATCTTGCAGGTATGGCGTTTAATAACGCTTCACTTGGTTATGTTCACGCTATGGCTCACCAGCTTGGTGGTCTCTACAATTTGCCGCACGGTCTGTGTAACGCTATTCTCCTCCCTTCAGTATGTGAATTCAACACCATTGCCAACCCGCAACGCTTCGCTGATATTGCTGTTGCACTCGGCGAGAACGTAGAAGGTCTAAGTGATGTTGAGGCAGCGGCAAAAGGAATTGCTGCGATTCGTAAGCTCTCTGCCGACATCGGTATTCCTGCAGGTCTGAATGCTCTTGATGTTAAAGAGGCGGATTTTTCAGTTATGGCTGAAAATGCTCAGAAAGATGCATGTATGTTGACTAACCCACGCAAAGCAAAGCTTGAACAAGTAATTGATATGTATAAAGCTGCAATGTGATTTGAGTCTTTTTTTGTTATGGCTGTCCGCTGTTTTTATTTCAATGAGCGCCCCTAATGTATAAATAGGTGCTGTTTAATCCTCTGCTGTTATCGTTGAGATAGAAATGGTCTATTGGCACCGGCCATGGTGGTAAATCCCCTCTCCATGGACGGTGCCAATTCAGCTACGATCGTGCTGAATGATTACCAATGGAAACCTTGAAAGGTGGAGCCTGTGGCAGAGCTATCACGATATAGTTATTGCCGCGAGTGTTGTTTATCTGCAGGCTACCATAGGTGAAGACTGATGAAGAAAATGTTGTCGTCAATCTTCCTCTTGATCGCAAAAGGGTGTGTCGTCATTGTAGCTTAATGTGGTGGGAGAGTCGGTGGTGCTGAGAAGAGTTTGGGCTGTTTAGCGGGCAATTTGGATGATGTGGTGTTGTTTATGTCGACCAAGTTACCATTAATGAAGTATCGAGGTTTTGGCCACGAGCTCTCTGGAAGTTTGAAAAAATAGTTCAAGGGTTGTGTTGCAGTTGTTCAAGTTTTCTGTAAAATACCCGGTGAAAAGTTCACCGGGTTATTTTGCCCAAATAACACCTTTTAGGTTTATGGTTCTTAGGTGGCTGGGGTGCTAATCAGCAAGTTAATGCTGTGGCGTAGTACTTCAGTGATGCTGACACCGTTTCTGCTAGCACATTGCTTAAGCATGTTCATTTCGTTATCATCAATCCGACAAGAAATAATATTCTTCTTTGCGTTTTCCTTTTTCTTACCCATCTGATCTCTCCTTCTGTTGATAAATACTGAGTTATGTGTGACGTTGCTACAGTTGCAGCGTATACCTTGCAACTGTTTGCTTTAGTGTTGTTTTGCGAAAGGTGTGCCAACTTTGTAAAAACTGTAACTAGCTGATTATTGGTTCTTTGAAAATGGAGTTTTGCACCTGAAAGTGGGGTGGTGGTCTATTTTGAGACACTTCGTCTCAGGATGGATTAAGCCGAAACCTAAGGTTATAACAATAAAAAAGTACGAGGCGTTTTGTTAGCGTTTAATGTCAAGGTGGCCCTCAGTTGTCGTTGATGGCAAAATAGATCTATTTTTGTGCCGTTTTGGAGCGTTGGTGTTGCGTGATGGAACAGTGTCGGTTTGTGGAGGGGGGCTTGAAGAATTATGCTGTGTTGCTGGCTTAATGCAACGAACAGGGGGGGGCGATGAGTGTTCTTGTTTCAATTGTCGCTATCGGCGGTGGCTACGGGCATCGTTTCGCCGCATGGCAGATTTAAGTGTCTGTCATGCGGCGGATGATCGATTTATGTGGATTTTTTTTGCGCTCTATTTTTTTTTGCAATAAAACGGTGCTGAATTCATCGAGCATGAAGTTTTTTATCTCTTCAAATCCCAGCCGCTTATACGCTTGACGAACATCGAAGTTGTATTCATACAGTACGCCTGAAAGTAGTAGCGGCGCTTGATCGCCGGCTTTGGCGGTTAGGTCTTTGGCGACATCGATTAAAATATCACCATAGATATTGGCTAAAACAAAATCAAAGTTTCCCTCTTTAATCATGTCGAGGGTGCCGCAAAAATGTTCCACTTGGCTGTCGACACAGTTGATGTCACAGTTGCGTTGACAGGTTGCAACGGCAAGTGGGTCAATATCAACGCACAGGGCACTCTTGGCCCCGAGTTTTAATGCTGCAATTGATAAAATCCCCGTACCGCTACCTAAATCGAGAATTCTCGCCCCTTTGATGTCGGGATGGTTTTCTAAGATCTCAAGACAGCTCGCCGTTGTTTCGTGTTCACCTGAGCCAAAAGCTCCCGCTGCCATAATGATCTCAATTCGCTCATCCTGTTGCGGGACGGTTCCTTCAGGTAAAATGCGGAAATGTTCACCAATAGTAAAAGCACTAAATTCACGTCCCACGAGTTGTCCCTTTCAATAAAATACGCTAGGTTGCTCAAGTCGTGGTGAGTATTTCACGTGCAATTAGCCTCGTCAATTGGTTTGACTTTATTTTACTACTTATTATGAACACCATCGATTAAGAAAATGGAGAGATTAAATGAAGCGTTTATTTATTGTGATGATTTTACTAACTGTGATGATTTTCTTTTTGCTGATTAGCAGTCAACGACCATCGCCATCAGCTCGCCCAGTGGTTGATTTAACTCAAGGCCGGCCATTGGCTCCCGATTTTAAATTGTTAGATATCGATGGCGACACGGTTTCACTCTCATCGCTACGTGGTAAGGTTGTGTTGGTTAACTTCTGGGCCACATGGTGTCCACCGTGTCGCGAGGAGATCCCCTCTATGGAGCGCTTGTATCAATTATTACATAACGAAGGACTTGAACTCTTGGCGATTAATGTTGAAGTCGATGGCCGGCAGACTGTGCCCAAGTTTGTGCAGCGAGTCCCGTTTGCTTTTCCAGTGCTCTTTGATGGCGACGGAACTGTTCGCGGTAAATTTGGTGTTTCGAAATACCCAGAAACTTTTATCATTGATTCAGAAGGAGTTATCCGTGAGCGGGTAATTGGAGGCATTGATTGGAGTAGTTCGCAGATGATCACTTATCTACGCTCGTTACTTAAAGCTGGGGCGGTGCTAGCTGAATAGTTGACGCTCTGGTGCAGTTTTGATAAGTTGATGTTCAATTTCATTTCAATTAAGGAGCTGGAAATGACGAGCGTAAAAGATTCGTTTCGTAAGTATCTTTCTACTCATGGGCTTAAGGTTACCCGGCAGCGTGAGATTATTTTAGAGGAGTTTCTTAGCTCCCCCTCTCACCTTTCTGCCGAAGAAATTTATTTGCGGTTACGCAGTAATCATCCGAATATTGGTTATGCGACGGTTTATCGGACGATGAAAATTTTGGCGGAGAGCGGTATCGCCAGTGAGCGCCATTTTGGTGATCGTCAAACGCGTTATGAACCCAATATTAGTGAAGAGCATCACTATCACCTCATTTGTAATTCGTGTGGTAAAATCATTGAATTCGAAGATGCGAAAATTGGAGCTCTTTTTTTACAAACAGCCAAAGATCATAACTTCACCTTATCGCATCAACGGCTCGAGTTGTATGGGGTCTGTTCTGACTGTCAACTCAAATAAATGAATCTCTCTGTATGGAGAATTGTGTGAACATAACAGCTATTATACCCGCTCGATATGGATCGACCCGTTTCCCAGGAAAGCCCCTCGTTGATATTCACGGTAAAACGATGATTGAGCGTGTTTATCAACGCACAGCTCAATCATCTTTAATTGATAGGGTGATCGTTGCCACCGATGATGAGAGAATTGCCGCTGCCGTGACGGCTTTTGGTGGTGACGTTTGCATGACATCGGATCAACATGAAACGGGAACGGATCGCTTGGCTGAAGTTGCTGCGTCATTAAATTCGGATTTAATCGTCAATGTTCAGGGTGATGAGCCGTTGATTGAGCCGAGTATGATTGATCTGGCCATTGCACCATTGATTGATGATGCAACGATCTCTATGGGCACGTTGATGGTTGCCATTGACTCGGTTGAAGAATTTTTAAGCCCGAATGCGGTAAAGGTGGTTACTGATCAACGCAACACCGCGCTCTATTTCTCCCGTTCACCTATCCCCTGCGTTCGTGATTATGTTGATTCATTGCACGCTAATTTTAGTTCAGTGAAGGCGTTTAAACATATTGGCTTATATGTGTATCGGCGTGAATTTTTATTGAAATATCCGACATTAGCCGTAACACCTCTTGAGTCGATGGAAAAACTTGAACAGCTGCGCGCCCTTGAACATGGATATAAAATTCATGTCGCTGAAACAGCTCGACCTTCACAGGGTGTTGATACCCCAGAAGATTTGGAAAAGGTTCGTTCAATCGTGGCAAAAATAGAAGGGATAAAGTAAGGAATGTCTAGTGTTTCCCCTTTTCTTTTCAATCTGTTCAGTGTAGTGTTTCTCGCTTGTACGAAATATTCGAAGTAGTAAAGCTTTGTTTTGCTATTTTGTTGTGCAGTTTTAGTAGTTTTGCATGAAAATATTTGCGTAAATGGCTAGTGTTAATCGTGTTTTGACTTAAATTTTTAAGGTTTTGCCTGGAGGCTGTTTAGATGAAAACTAAGTTTCTATTTGTTACCGGAGGAGTTGCATCTTCATTAGGGAAGGGACTCGCTGCAGCGTCAATCGGTGCTTTGATGGAAGCTAGAGGACTACGTGTCTCTATGCAAAAGCTTGACCCCTATATTAATGTGGATCCCGGTACGATGAGTCCATTTCAGCACGGTGAAGTGTTTGTCACCGATGATGGCGCTGAAACCGACCTCGATTTAGGCCACTATGAGCGCTATACTTCGGCGAAACTATCTCGTAAGTCAAACTTTACTACGGGGCAAATTTACGACTCGGTTATTCGCAAAGAACGCCGCGGTGATTACCTTGGTGGTACGGTTCAGGTTATTCCGCACATTACCAATGAGATCAAAAGTAAAATCATTGATAATGCGCAAGATGTTGATCTGGCTATTGTTGAGGTTGGCGGTACTGTTGGTGATATTGAATCACTCCCTTTTCTTGAGGCGATTCGTCAATTCCGTACCGACCTAGGTTATAGCAACGTGCTCTATGTTCACTTAACGCTTGTGCCCTATCTTGCTGCTGCGGGTGAGCTTAAGACAAAGCCAACCCAGCACAGTGTTAAAGATTTGCGTCAAATTGGCATTCAGCCTGATATTTTACTGTGCCGTTGTGATCGTGAAATTCCGCGCGATATGAAAAATAAAATCGCTCTATTTTGTAATGTGCGCGAAGAGTCCGTTATTACCGCTCGCGATGTTGCCTCCATTTACGAAGTTCCTGTTATTTATCACGAGCAAGGCCTTGACGAGCGCGTGGTTGAAGGGTTAGAGATTTGGACAAAAGCTCCAGATCTCACGGCATGGAATGAAGTGATTCGGCGTGTTAAGGAGCCAAAATCTCAAACAACCATTGCTATTGTCGGTAAGTATGTTGAGCTGACCGAAAGCTATAAATCCCTCGCTGAAGCGTTGATTCACGGTGGCATCGGTAACGATTGTCGCGTCGACCTGAAATATGTTGATTCTGAATCACTTGAACGGCATGGAATTGGCGAAACCTTTGATGATGTGGATGGAATCTTAGTACCTGGCGGCTTTGGTGAGCGTGGTAGTGAGGGCAAATCAAAAAACAGTTGCAGGTAAGGGCGGCACAATGCGCCTTGGTGCTTATGACTGCGAATTGGTCGAAGGCAGCCTTGCTTATCGAATTTATGGTAAGAAGAGAATTGCTGAGCGCCATCGTCACCGCTATGAATTTAACAACAGTTACCGCCAAGTTTTGGTGGATGCTGGCCTAGAGATCTCAGGGGTTAATCCAGAAAATGATTTAGTTGAGATCGTTGAGATCTCAGATCATCCGTGGTTTCTTGCCTGTCAGTTTCATCCAGAGTTCCGTTCTCGGCCAATGGCACCACACCCATTGTTTGAGTCTTTTGTCGGTGCCTGTATGAAACAAGCGAAGAGGTTAAAATGATTTCAGAAGTGAGTGTTGGTGAGGCAAAGTTTGGCGGACAGCACCCTTTTTCGTTGATCGCTGGTCCGTGCGTCCTTGAAGATCTTGATACCACATGTCGTATCGCTGAATATCTTAAGAAACTCACTGATGCGGCTTTTTTGTGCCGCCAAACAGATCTTTTGGTCGCCGCAGGGCGTAGCGGTAAAGTGGTGAATATTAAAAAAGGTCAGTTTCAGGCACCGTGGGATATGAAGCATGTCATCGGTAAAGTGGTCTCCACTGAAAATCAGCAGGTGATCTTGACTGAACGCGGCACCACTTTTGGTTATAATAATCTTGTTGTCGATATGCGCTCCTTTGGCATTATGCGCGAATTGGGCTATCCTGTTGTCTTTGATGCCACCCACGCGGTTCAATTGCCTGGTGGTGCGGATGGCTGTTCGGCTGGACAACGGGAGTATGTTGCCTCACTATCTCGCGCCGCTGTGGCTTCAGTGATTGATGGACTCTTTCTTGAAGTTCATGAAGATCCTGAGTGCGCACGCTGCGACGGACCCAATTCTCTTTATTTAAAAGATCTCAAATCAATGTTGCAACCCCTACTAGAGATCGACGCGGTGGTGAAGGGACTATGAGCTTAAAAAACGAAGTATTAGCGAGTGCACGCAACACGTTGACCATTGAGGCGGATGCCGTTATCGCTTTACGTGATCGAATTGATGATTCCTTTTATCGTGCCGTTGAGATGATCAGTGGCTGTTCTGGTCGCCTGGTTATCACCGGCATGGGTAAGTCAGGATTGATCTGTCAAAAAATTACATCGACCATGGCATCAACAGGGACACCGTCATTCTTTCTTCATCCAGCCGAAGGGATTCACGGCGACCTCGGGATGTTGATGAAGGGCGATGTGGTTATTGCTGTATCCAATTCAGGTGAAACTGAAGAGATTGTGCGCATTTTACCCGTTATTAAACGGATGGGGCTGCAATTGATCTCAATGAGTGGCAATCCCGAAAGTACCTTGGCGCGAGCTGGCGATGTTTCACTTGATGTGTCTGTTGCCCAAGAGGCCTGTCCGCTCGGTCTTGCGCCAACTGCGAGTACAACCGTTACCCTTGCTATGGGTGATGCGTTGTCGGTAGCGTTGTTAGAAAAGAAAAATTTTCGCGCTGAAGATTTTGCCCTATTTCACCCCGGAGGGGCACTTGGTAAGCGTTTATTGCTCCGTGTTGAAGATCTGATGCACCAAGAGCAAGAGATCCCTTTGGTTTCACAGCAGACAACGGTAAAGGAAGCGCTGTTTGAAATAACTGACAAAAAACTGGGAATTACAGGAGTTGTCGATCACTGCAATGGCCTCGTGGGTGTTTTTACTGATGGTGATTTACGCCGCTGTTTAGAGGGAAGTGTTGATTCTTTGCAACTCTCTATTGTTGAGGTGATGAGTCGCCATCCAAAGCGGGTTTTGCGACATAATCTTGCGGCAAAAGCGGTCAAGTTAATGGAGGAATTTTCGGTGACATCTCTGTTTGTTTTTGAACGTGAAGAGGATTCGACTCCCATTGGCATTGTCCACCTTCATGACCTTCTCAAGGCGGGTGTGGTATGAAAAAAAAATCGCTAGAGAATATTAAACTATTATTGCTTGATGTCGACGGAATCCTAACTGACGGTCGTATTATTTATGATAATGACGGCATTGAGAGTAAAGCGTTCCATGTACGTGATGGCCATGGTTTGAAAATGCTCCAGCGTGCCGGTTTTAAAGTTGGTATTATTACCGGACGTGAGTCAAATGTTGTTGCCCATCGAGCCAAAGAATTAGGGATAGAATTCGTCTATCAAGGGGCGAAAAATAAGATGATTCCGTATGAAGAGATTCTTGCTAAGACTGGTCTAGAAGATAGTCAGGTGGCTTATGCAGGTGATGATCTTATCGATCTACCTGTTTTGCGTCGGGTCGGTTGTTCCTTTACTGTTGCTGATGCCGTCAGCGATATTAAACCCTATGTCGATTATATTACGACTTTGGCTGGTGGTTGTGGTGCCGTTCGTGAGATTTGTGATTTGCTGTTACGTCAATCGGGGCAGTGGGATGAAGTCACTAGTCGATATTTTTAATGTCAATTTTATCAGTAGCTTTAATACGATTAAGTTGCGTTCGGTTGTTCTATGATAAGTAGAGAACGCTTGCGCTACTTATTGATTTTGATCGTGATCATTTTCTGCTCAGTGTTGATAGTGCGTGTAGCTTTTTATGCTAGAGCACCTACACCCGCTGATGTGATTGAAGGAATTGTTGTTGAAGCTGATGTTGCTTTGCGTGAATTCAGTTATACTGAAACAGAGGCTGGCATCGCTCAATGGACGCTTAATGCTGACTCAGCTGAACACGATTTTAGCGAAGATGTCACCATTATGAAAAATGTTCGTTTGGACGTTTTTAATCAAGGTGAAGCTGGTGATGTTCATTTGACGTCTAAAACAGGTCGTGCAAATCTAAATACACGCGATGTAACCGTTCGTGGTAGTGTGATTATTACAACAGAAAATGGTTACCGGTTTGAAAGCGAATCCGTCACTTTTCATGGACAAGCGTCTGATGACGGTGTTGTTGAGTCAGATGATTCTGTGAGGATTACTTCTCAACAGCTTGAAATTACTGGTCGTGGTCTCGAGGTTGACCTTGCTCACGGAACATTTTTTATTAAGGAAGATGTTACAGCCGTTTATTTACCGCAACCTGTTAAGAGGGAGCAATAGTGCGTATACTATTTGTAACACTTTTAATGTTTATAGCATCTTGGTCCTATGCAGTTGAGCCTGAGATGAACCATGATAGTAGTCAACCTGTTAAGATCACTTCTGAGCAACTAGAAGCGGATGATCAGTCTGGTGTTTTTGTCTTTAAGGGTGATGTTCAAGCTCAACAGGGCGAAGTCTTTATCTATGCACAAACGATGACCGTGTCCTATCTTAAGGGTGAAAAACGTCAGATTGAAACGGTGATTGCTGAAGGTGATGTTCGTATTGTTCAATTAAATCGCATCGCAACGGGTGGCAAAGCGATCTTTTATCATCAAGAAGGTCGTATTGTTTTATCTGACCTGCCACGTGTGGTAGAGGGTGATAATACCGTTGAAGGTGAGCGGATCGTTGTATATTTGAATGATAATCGGAGTATCGTTGAAGGAAGTAGTAAGCGGCGAGTGAAGGCTGTATTCATCCCCGGTGAGGAAACGAAGTGAGCCAACACCTCCTGAATGCAAAAGGATTACAGAAGTCCTATAGTGGCCGACGTGTCGTTCAGGGAGTAGACCTTTGTGTTGAATCTGGACAGGTTGTTGGTTTACTAGGGCCGAATGGTGCGGGTAAAACGACCTCCTTTTACATGATGGTTGGTTTGGTAAAGCCTGAAGCTGGTGCTGTTTATCTTGATGAACAAGAGGTTACCAATTGGCCGATGTATCAGCGCGCAGCGGCTGGTGTTGCTTACCTACCTCAAGAGTCATCAGTGTTTCGTAAGCTAACCGTAGAGCAAAACTTGCTTGCGATTCTTGAATATCATGTCGCTGATGCTAAACAGCGTCAACGCCGTTTAGCTGAATTGTTGGATGATTTTCGCTTAGGCCATGTTGCTAAATCTCCTGGTTATGCATTGTCTGGTGGAGAACGGCGGCGGACTGAAATTGCTCGGGCTTTGGTCATTGATCCTCGATTTATTTTACTTGATGAACCTTTTGCGGGCATTGACCCTTTGGCAGTGATAGATATTCAGAAGATTATCGTTGAGTTAAAGGAGCGTGGGATTGGGATCTTGATCTCTGATCACAATGTTCGAGAGACACTCGGGGTCTGTGATCGTGCGTATATTCTTAATAATGGTGAAATATTAGAACAGGGAACGCCAGAACACATTATTCAAAGTACAGTAGCGCGTGAAATTTACCTTGGAGAAGATTTCCGACTATAAAAAAAATTGTGAACGTAATAAACTAATGAAAGTTTCCCGTACATATCGCAATTATAAACTTATTTGGTAGGGTCTTGGATGGCACTAGAATTACGCCAACAACTTAAATTAACTCAGCAATTGGTGATGACACCACAGCTGCAACAAGCGATCAAGCTATTGCAACTGTCTCGTGTTGAACTCGAAGATGTTGTCAATCAAGAGCTTGAGGAAAATCCAATACTCGAAGAGACACCAACTGATGATGAAGTGCGTCAAACAGAACCTGATGCATCACCTGAAACTGAAGTTGTTTTAGCTTCGGACAGTGAAAAAACTCAGGAAGTTACTGA
Source organism: Desulfobacteraceae bacterium 4572_35.2 (assembly GCA_002084665.1). Classification (GTDB taxonomy): domain Bacteria; phylum Desulfobacterota; class Desulfuromonadia; order Desulfuromonadales; family Desulfuromonadaceae; genus Desulfuromonas. The sequence continues at coordinate 15,914 of NBLY01000057.1, forward strand.
AGCTGATGGCCTAGCGCAAATTGATGATTGGCAAACCTATCTACAGGGCTTTTCTCAAGGAGGTTCAGCGAGTGAAAACTACAGTGATGATGATCAGCCTTCATATGAGAACCTGCTGACACCTAAAGATACCTTGGCCGATCATTTAATGTGGCAATTAAATGTTTCATCATTGGATAGTCGCGAAAAAGAGATTGCGGCAGTCATTATTGGCAATATTGATGATGAAGGTTACTTAGTTGCCGAATTAAACGATGTGATGGAGCAAACTGGTGCCGACATCAGTATCATCGAAAGCGTTTTGTCTGAAGTTCAGAGGTTTGACCCCGCAGGAATCGCTGCACGAACACTTCAGGAATGTTTAGCATTGCAAATAGATTTTCTTGGTTTAAAAGATTCACTATCCTATCAATTGATCACAGCTTTTACCAAAGAACTTGAAGAACGACGCTATTCGAATATCGCCAAACAATGTAAGGTGAATGTTGATGATGTATTAGACGCTGCCCGTTTCTTATCAACTCTTGATCCTCGCCCCGGTAGCAAATATACTGAATCCGATGTGCAGTATATTACCCCAGATATCTTTGTCCGTAAGATGGATGGCGAATATGTGGTATCGCTCAACGAAGATGGTCTAGCGAACTTACGCATCAGTTCTTATTATTCCAATGCGCTATCAGGTAAAAAGGTTGATTCAGAAACAAGCGAATATATTCAAGAAAAAATGCGTGGCGCCATGTGGCTTATTAAGAGTATTCATCAACGTCAACGCACTATTTTTAAAGTGACCGAAAGTATTGTTAAGTTTCAGCGAGAGTTTTTTGATCATGGCATCAGCTATTTAAAGCCATTGGTCTTGCGTGATGTTGCTGATGATATTGAGATGCACGAATCGACGATAAGTCGTGTTACCACCAATAAGTATGTTCAGACACCTCAGGGTCTGTTAGAACTAAAGTTCTTTTTTAATAGTGGAATTGGTACGACAGGTGGAGATTCGATAGCGTCAGAAAGTGTGAAAAACAGAATTAAGGAAATAATAGCTGAAGAAAATGAAAAAAAGCCTTATTCTGATCAGAAGATAGTTAATATGCTTCATGATTGTGGAATTGATATTGCTCGACGTACGGTAACAAAATATAGAGAGATGTTGGGAATTGGATCATCGACAGTACGCAAGCGTCTTTTTTAATCGTCCGTATTTAACCAAAAAGGAGACTCCATGAATATTTCTGTTTCATTTCGTCATATGGATACGAGTGAGCCGGTCCGTAGCTATGTAGAAGAAAAATTAGCACGCCTCAAGAAATATATTGAAGAACCTATTGATGCTCAGGTTAGTCTGACAGTTGAGAAAAAAATTCGCCACAAAACAGTGGTTACTTTGATCGCTAAAGGGGTAACGATTAAAGCCTCTGCTGAAGTGATTGATGACATGTATGCAGCGATTGATGCTGTTGTTGATAAACTTGAGCGTCAACTGAAGCGCTATAAAGAGAAATTGAAGAGTCATACTGCGCGTAAAGGTAAAGAGAGAAATATTACCAAGACTATCTTTGAAGCGGCGAGTGTTGATGTTGAAGATGTTGAACCTCAAGTGATTCGTTCACATAGCTTTTCGCTCAAGCCAATGTCAGTTGATGAAGCGGTTATGCAAATGGATCTATTGCATAAAGACTTTTTAGTCTTCAGTGATGATACCACCGAGCAAGTCAATGTCATTTATCGTCGTAAAGACGGTAACTATGGTTTGATTGTTCCAGAAGGCTAACCTTATAAATGTTGTTGAGGCTGAAATTAAGTCGACAACAAAGGATAATGTGTTAGTTGAAATGACGGATGTGTTATTGCGTTCAGCGCCAGGATTGAATCGTAATGAAGTGTTAACCGTACTACGGGAACGCGAGCGTCTGGGTAGTACGGGAATTGGCGAAGGCGTTGCGATTCCACACGGTAAACTCAAAGATATTGATCAGCTAATCCTCTCTTTTGGCCGCAGTAAGGCGGGCGTTGACTTTGATTCAATGGATGGAAAACCTGCCCATCTGTTTTTTCTGTTACTCGCACCAGAAGATTCGATCAGTATCCACCTGAAGACGTTAGCGCGAATCTCGAAGCTTTTAAAGGATCAGGATGTTCGCGAGCAACTTCTCACCGCTGCTACAGCGGCTGATATTTATCAGATTATACAAGAAAAAGAATCCGTTTAGTCGCCTGTTAATTGTGAGACCTTCAACACTGATTGGTGGTAGAAATGGCTCAGTTAAGTGTTAGAGAATTACTGGAAGAGCAAGATACTGGGCTTGATCTAGAAATTCTTTCTGGAGCAGAAGGGCTCTCGAAATGTATTAAATCTCACCGCATTCAAAAACCTGGCTTAGCATTAGCGGGTCATCTGAGTTATCTTCATCCGGCCCGACTACAGATCCTTGGCTCTACGGAACTTAGCTACCTTGAAGAGTTAGATCCTCAGATTGCTGCTGAAAATATTGAACGACTCTGTCCCCTTGGCTTTTCGTGTTTTATTATTACCAAAGGACAAGACCCCCCACCTGTACTGATCGAAAAAACAGCTAAGTACGATATCCCAATCCTAAGAACTCAAATGCAGAGCTCTGCTTTTATCTCCCTAATTAGTAAATTTCTTGAAGAGCGACTGTTGCCAGCAACTATGGTGCATGGCGTTTTAGTCGATGTTTTTGGTGTCGGTGTTTTACTTGTCGGTAAAAGTGGTATTGGTAAAAGTGAGTGTGCGCTGGATCTTGTTTTACGCGGTCATCGTCTTGTCGCAGATGATGTGGTGAAAGTTCGGACAAAACTACCTGCTGTCTTGTTTGGTGAGGGCAGTGATTTGTTGCATTACCATATGGAGATTCGCGGGCTTGGTATTATCAATATTAAGCATTTGTTTGGCGTTTCTGCTATTCGTGAACGAAAAAAAATTGATGTGACGATTGAGTTGCTAGAATGGGAAGATGGAGCAAATTATGACCGTCTTGGTCTTGACGAACAACATTACGAATTGCTTGGAATTAAAATTCCATTGCTCAAAATTCCCGTTTGTCCGGGGCGCAATATCTCGTCAATTTTAGAAGTTGCTGCACGAAATCAATTGTTGAAAGAGATGGGCTATAACAGTGCGCGTGAGTTCCAAGATCGACTAGAGAAGAGAATGGCTGAAGTGGCTGAACTTCGCTCTCATGTAATTATTGGCGATGATCTGGAGTAAATAGTGCGTTTTATAGTTATTACAGGATTGTCAGGTTCGGGGAAATCAACTGCCGCACAAGTATTAGAAGATGAGGGTTATTATGTCGTCGATAATTTTCCTCTGTCACTATTGGCGCAACTGTTAGAACAAAAAGATTTTAAAGCACTTGCTGGTCAAGGTATCGCACTGGTGATCGATGCGAGAAATCCCGATTTTATCTCAACCGATTTGTCCGTGTTTGATGTTGTGAGTGCTGCGGGACATCAACTTGAAATTTATTATTTTGATGCGACGGATGACGCTTTAATTCGACGCTATTCTACGACTCGCCGTCGTCATCCTCTTGCATCGTATAGTAATATTGCCTCTGCGATTGCCAGTGAAAGGGGGATGTTGCACCGTCTTCGCGAAGCAGCAACCGTAGTGTTCGACACCACCGAGCTATCGGTCCACCAACTCAAGGCCAGTGTCCTGTTGCAGCTTAACGGTTCAAGTGAAAACACTGTTCCCCTTACCGTTCGCCTACAATCTTTTGGTTTTCGTTATGGTGTTCCTTTAGAGTCAGATCTGGTTATTGATGTTCGTTTTTTACCCAATCCACACTATGTTGAATCGTTACGCCCGTTGTGCGGACAGGACCAACCTGTCAGCGATTATGTCTTGGGCCAGCCAGTTTGTCAGGAGTTTCTCGATAAAACTGCTTCCTGGCTCGATTTTTTATTGCCGCACTACAGTGCGGAGGGTAAAAGTTATTTGACTGTTTCAATCGGCTGCACCGGCGGGCATCATCGCAGTGTCGCTATCGTCGAAGCGCTCTATTCGATGATTATTGTCAGCCATAATGTTAAGCGATTCCATCGTGACCTAGTCAAGGAGGAGGGATGATCGGACTTATTCTGGTGACCCATGCTGGGCTTGCTGCGGAACTTCTAAAGGCTGCTGAAACCATTGTTGGCCCCCTCTGTCAGGTACAGTGCCATGCTGTTGATCGAGGTGTGGATATTGAAGATTTCCGTGCGGTGTTACAGGACTCGGTACATCAGGTTAATGTCGACGGAGACGGGGTGTTAATTATGACCGATATGTTTGGTGGGACACCGTCGAATGTCAGCGCTCGTTTACTCAAGAAAGATCATGTTGAGGTGATTAATGGTGTTAATTTGCCGATGCTGGTCAAGTTTTCTAGCAGCCGAGATACTATGCCTGTTGGGGCTCTCGCCTCGTTTTTAACAGATTACGGTCAGAAAAATATTATACTGACCAGTGAAATTCTTCAAGGGGTGGGGAGATAATGTCACTCGTCTTGGTTCGTGTTGATAATCGTTTAATTCATGGACAGGTGCTGGAGGCGTGGCTCCCCCATGTTCAGGCCGATATTGTTGTTGTTGTTGATGATGGGATCGCCAATGATTCTTTTCGTAAGCAGTTGATGCTTGCAGTAGTCCCTAAGACCGTTCGGGTGGATGTTTACAGCCACGAACAGTTTGAGGCTGTTACCCATTCACTATTTAGTGGTGACTCAAAGGGGTTAGTGCTCTTTGCAACCCCAGCGGATGCGTTAAAAGCCTATCGTGGTGGATTTCATTTTTCTACTCTAAATTTAGGCAATATGCATGTCGGGCCGCAAAAATGTTGTATTTCTCAAACCCTATATGTGGATTGTGCAGATCTTGATGATCTCGAACAGTTGACAGAATTAGGGGTCGAGATCTGCGCTCAATGTATTCCAACAGATCGTAAGCTGCACTGGGATTGTCATTGTAAGGAATTAAGGGCGTAATATGGACACAACTCAATGGGTGATGATTGTTGTGGTGTCGATCCTGTCGGGGTTAGATCGCACAGCATTGGCTCAAACCATGTTGTCACGTCCGTTGGTTTGCTCATGTATTGCTGGTTATGTGTTGGGAATCTTTGTTCCCGCTTTGCAAATTGGTATTATGCTCGAACTGTTATGGTTAATGCGCTTACCCGTTGGTGCCACGATTGCCCCCGATGACACCCAAGCGGCTATTGGCGCTGTGGTTCTCGTAAAACTGTTTTCTCTTCAACTTGCCGATCATCTTTACGCATTTATTATTTTCATTGTTGTCCTTGTCGTGATTCTGGCTGAAGTCGGGAAATGTTGGGATGTGTGGGCAAGGCATCTGAACGAGCGGTTGTTTTCTAATGCACTAAGAGGTCTTGAACGTTTAAATATTCGAACGTTGGTGGTCAATCACTATGCTGGACTGGTTGTTTTTTCCTGTGCTGCGCTGTTATCGCTGCTGTTTATTGTTGCTGGGGGGGGGGGAGCGCTTTGGCTAGCAATGAAATATATGCCGACTTTATTGTCCGTATTTCCTGTCCATGGAGAATGGCTTGTTGCAATTTTCCCCTTGGTAGGGATCGCCTCAATATTGGTGGTGATGCGAGTTAAGCACACTGTTTCGTTATTTATAGGCGGTTTTTTCCTAACTTTTATGTTGTTAGAGGTCTTGTGATGGATAAAATTCCCAACACTCCTCTAACGAAATGGCGATTGTTTTGTTTGTCGTGTCGTTGCCTGTTTTTGCAATCGAGTTGGAACTATAAACAGTTTCAGGGACTTGGTTGGTGTGTGGCTTTGTTGCCACATTTAACGCACCTCTATGGCAAAGAGCGCGTGGCACAGGTGCTTAAGGGTTACCTGAAGTATTTCAATACCAACACATTTTTAGCTCCGACTATTGCCGCTGCGACTCTCTCCATTGAAACTGAAACATGTCGCGGAGAGCCAGTGACAATTGATGGACAATCATATCCTGATGTGGTGATGGCCCCAGTTGCGGCGGTTGGTGATGGGTTGTTTTGGGGTGGTATTCGACCTTTTCTTTCAGTTCTCGCGGTGTGTTTTGCGGTCTACGGCTATTGGTGGTCACCGTTATTTTTAATTATTTCATTCAACATCCCAGCTGGGATATTTCGAGTCGTTGGTGTTTGGCTTGGTTATCATCAAGGTGCTTCAGTGGTGTTACTGATTCAGCGTTGGCGACTTGCTGATATTGCCGTCGTCTTAAAGCGCTGTACGGTTGTGGTGGCTGGTGGTCTTTGTGCCGTATTGACTCATCAACACCAGCTTGAGTTTATGTGGTCGCTCGTTGGAAGCTTTGTTGTCATTGTGACACTGTTTTTAACGGTGATCTGTTTACGCAAAGGTGTTCCATTGACTGTTGTTCTAATTGGCATGATTGCTGGAGTCACAGCGGTAAATAAGCTTCTTTTATGATGGTGTCGCAAAAAAAATCCGCCCACCTGCGTTGCAGCGTTTGTTCAAGACTTTGACATACAGCATGTATGCCTTCACCATTGAACAACCACTACGCCTTGGGGTGCGAAGTTTTTGCTTAGTTATTTTCAGCGGAAGTTTTTGTTGAAAAAGATGATTTTGAGGTGAACGGTAAAAGTATCATGGGTATTTTAATGTTGGCTGCACCGCAGGGGACGTTGATTCGTGTACGGACCGAAGGTGATGACGCTGCTGAGGCTATGAGTGCCATTGGACAAATTATCAATGACAAATTCGGTGAAGACTAGTCAGGAAAATTTTTATCGCTACGGAGTTGCCGCATCGCCGGGGATTTCGATTGGTGAAGTGTTTCTTCTCGATCGCCAACGTGTTTCCGTTGTTGAATATATTATTGCGGAAAATGAAGTTGAACAACAGATCGAGAAGTTTGAGGCTGCCGTTGAGCAAGCGAAGCAACAACTTCATGATGTGCAAAAAACCCTGTCACTCACCTCTCGCTCTGAGCATTTTTACATTATTGATACCCAGTTATTGATCTTAGGTGATCAGATGTTACTGGATAGCACAAAATCATTTATTCGTGATAACCACCTTAATGCGCAGGGTGCGTTGAAGAGGGTCCTTGAGAAGTTTCGCCAGACCTTTGATTCAATTGAAGATGAATATTTGCGTGAACGAGGTTCAGATATTGAACTTGTCGGTGAGCGGATTTTACGTAATCTGCGTGGCAAAATTCAGCAATCTGTTCACGATTTAGATCGTAAATCGGTTATTGTCGCCCACGATCTGTCGCCAGCGGATACGTTGCAGTTGGATAAGGTGATTGTTGATGGCTGTAGTGGTTGTGTTATTTTTAACCCCTGCCACGATACCTTAACCACCTATCGTGAGAAGCAGCAACGCTATCAACAGTATCAAGAACAGTTACATGAGTATTGTGAACTTCCAGCCCAAACACTTGATGGCAAGAAGGTAAAGCTTAAAGCTAATATTGAGTTTCCTGAAGAGGCGGAACTTGCAATTCATAACGGTGCCACAGGGATTGGTTTACTGCGAACCGAGTTCATGTATATGGCGCGCCAGCAACCGCCATCCGAAGATGATCAATTCAATGAATATCGACGAATTATTCAGCAGGTTGACCCACATCCTGTCACCATTCGTACTTTAGATATCGGTGGCGATAAATTCGTAGCCAACATCTGCTTAAATGATGAAGCAAACCCAGCGATGGGGCTACGCTCTATTCGACTCTCGTTACGGGAACAAAAGCTTTTTCGCATTCAACTTCGGGCGATCTTACGCGCCTCTGCTCTTGGGCCTGTTCGGTTGTTGTTGCCGATGATCAGCGGTGTTGCGGAAGTACACTCGTGTAAGGCCATTCTTAATGAGGTGATGGCTGAGTTGCGTAGTGAGGGGATTGCTTTTGATGAAAAAATAGCTGTTGGCATTATGATTGAAACACCGTCGGCAGTTTTATTAGCTGACTTGCTGGCCAAAGAGGTCGATTTTTTCTCCGTGGGCAGCAATGATCTGATCCAGTATTGCTTGGTTGTTGATCGCGGTAATGAACATGTTGCTTATCTTTACGAGCCGCTGCACCCTGCAATTCTACGGGCGTTAAACTGTGTCGCAAGAGCGGCGCAGGACGCAGGAATTCCAGCCTGTATTTGTGGAGAAATGGCTTCTGAGCCTATCTTCAGCGCGCTGTTGTTGGCTATGGGCTATAGTGAGTTATCGATGAATAGCAGCGGCATTTCTCAAGTGAAAAAATTATTACAACAGTGGCACAGTGAAAACGGTGACCAACTCCTTGAGCAAATTCTCCAATTAGCTACTGCCACTGAAGTTTCCGAGCTTGTCAGTGCCAAGGTGAAATATTATTTTCCCCACCTGCAGAATGAGGGCAGTTTTGGTATCTAATCGCAGTTAATCTCGCTATGGATTCATCTCAATTCTGAATACAAATTTTAAGTTTATATCGTGTCACAATAGAAAGGGATATCGCAATGCCAATGACCGACTTTATGTTTACTTCTGAATCTGTGAGTGAGGGCCATCCAGATAAAATGGCTGACCAGATTTCTGATTCAATTCTTGATGCTATTTTAGCACAGGATAAATATGCTCGTGTCGCTTGTGAAACGATGATTACCACTGGCATGGCAGTGCTGGCTGGTGAGATTACCACCCATGCTCAAATTGATTATTCTGAGATTGTTCGCCAAACGATTCGTGACATTGGTTATGTTGGTTCTGATGTTGGTTTTGATGCTAACACCTGTGCCGTGTTGACTTCACTTGATCGTCAATCTCCTGATATTGCTCAGGGGGTAACCGCTGGCGAGGGGATGTTTAAAGATCAAGGCGCTGGTGATCAAGGATTGATGTTTGGCTATGCGTGTAATGATACCGCTCAACTGATGCCAATGCCGATTGTTTTTGCTCATCAACTGACGCAACAGTTAGCGGCTGTACGCAAAAATAATGTGATTGACTTCCTCCGCCCAGACAGCAAATCTCAGGTGTCTATCGAGTATGTTGATGATAAGCCAGCACGTATTGATGCGGTTGTTTTATCTACCCAACATAACCCTGATGTTACCCATCAACAGATTGAAGAAGCGGTGATGGAAGAGGTGATAAAAAAAGTTCTTCCAGCCAATTTGCTTGACGTGAAAACAAAATATTTTATTAATCCAACAGGTCGCTTTGTTATTGGTGGCCCGGTCGGAGACTGTGGTCTAACTGGGCGCAAAATTATTGTTGATACTTATGGCGGCCAAGGCTCTCACGGTGGTGGTGCTTTCTCGGGTAAAGATCCTTCAAAAGTTGATCGTAGTGCATCGTATATGGGCCGTTATGTAGCAAAGAACATTGTTGCTGCTGGTCTTGCTGATAAATGTGAAGTGCAGATCGCTTATGCCATTGGTGTCGCTGAGCCGGTATCGGTTATGGTTAACGCCTTTGGCACCGGTAAGATTGCTTCCGATCAGATCGCTCGCATTGTTGCTGAAGAGTTTGATCTACGTCCTGCAGGAATTATCGAAACATTAGATCTGTTGCGACCAATTTATCGTCAAACTGCAGCTTATGGTCATTTTGGTCGTGAACTAGCTGACTTTACATGGGAAAAAACAGACCGTATTGCGTCATTGCGTAGTCGTGCAGGACTTTAAAATCAATTAAGTTGAACTGAAATAGGGCGGCCTGAGGGTCGCTCTGTTTTATTCTGGTGTACCGTTCTGGTTGTACCGTAATATTTCCTCTATTGGTCTAGCCTGCCTTATGTCTACCGTTTCAATCCCTGACCTCTCAATCATTATCCCACTCCTCAATGAGGAGCAAACTCTGCCACAGCTTTTTGATTCTCTTGAGGTCCAAACAGGCCTGTGTTGCCAAGTGATTTTTTGCGATGGTGGTTCTGAGGATAATTCATTATCATTGCTGGAAAACTATGCTCACAGTAGTTGTCATCAGGTTGTGATCCTTTCAGGTGAGCGTGGTCGTGGTCGGCAGATGAATCAAGGAGCCAGTGTTGCGAACTCAGAGCGGTTATTATTTCTTCATGCCGATAGCTTTTGGCAGCAAACGACATTGCTACAAGATGCAATCAATCACTTTGATGAATTAGAATCTGAATCGCGATCAACACCGATTGCCGCTCATTTTTCGTTGCAGTTTAGCGGCTCTGATTGTCATAATCGCTTTTATCGTTATCTCAGTGAAAAATCACAATTAAACCGCCACGGTACTATTTATGGCGATCAGGGGATGTTACTGTCAAAAAAATTGTGGCATGAGATTGGTGGGTTTAGCGTCGATGTCGTTATTCTTGAAGATGTGCTGTTTGTCGAGCAGGTCGCACAGCTTGGACACTGGGTGTTACTGCCACAGCTGATCTGTACCTCGAATCGGCGCTATCAGCACGAGGGTCGTTTGCAACGGGTGGTTCGTAATGGTCTGTTGCTTATTGTTGCTGGTGCGGGATTTAGCCATCTGCTGTCACCGTGTGCTGAATTGAGTGGTGGTTATCGCGATGCTGCAACGGGTTCAAATACATTATCGTCATTCGCGTCGTTAGCATCTTTGTTGCGCCGAATGTCACTGATGAGCTATGGTGGTTTCTGGTATGGTTGTGGTCGATTTATTGCCCACCAGAAAGCATTGTAAAAGATCTAACCTTGGCTGATTGGGGCCGTAAAGAGATCACCATTGCCGAAACCGAGATGCCAGGTTTGGTATCTATTCGTGAAGAGTATCGTGATAGCCAACCGTTGGCTGGTGCGCGCATTTCAGGTTCACTTCACATGACCATTCAAACAGCGGTGCTGATCGAAACATTGGTTGCCTTAGGAGCCGATGTTCGTTGGGCCAGCTGTAATATCTATTCGACACAAGATCATGCTGCCGCAGCCATTGCCGAAACGGGAGTGCCAGTATTTGCCATTAAGGGGGAAACTCTTGAGGAGTATTGGGAATATACCAAGAAGGCGTTGTCGTTCCCTGAGGGGCCAACTTTGATTCTCGATGATGGCGG
>NBLY01000058.1 GCA_002084665.1 Desulfobacteraceae bacterium 4572_35.2
ATGACTTTCAACATATTCTTTGCCACTATCAGCCAGTCTCAACTGTAACTCCGAGTCGCTTGATAAGCGCTCCATCGCTTTGGCCAACAAAACAGGCTGTTGCGCCTCAACCAAAATAACAGCAGCCCCTACTGCATCTGCGATACCGCCGACATTGGTCGAAATCACCGGTAAACCCGCTGTCATAGCCTCCAAGATCACCATCGGCAACCCTTCACTGCGGCTGGAGAGGACAAAACAGTCTGCAGCGGAATAAAGGGCGGTAGTATCTTCGCGAAAACCGAGAAAACAGCAATAGCTACTCAAGCCTAATTGCTCCAATTGAGCCAGCAACCCGTCACAATAAGCGTTTTTTTCAAGAGTACCAACAATGGCCACAAGAAAATTCTGCCGCTTTTCACGTAGCAGAGCTACGGCATCAAGCAGATCCTCAAATGCCTTTTCTGGCCTTGGGTTGCCCACAGCAAGAAACAGAAAAGTATCACCTAAACAGCCGAGTTCCTGTCGAACTTGACAACGCTGTACGTCACTCACGCCAACAGAGGGTACACCATTACCGATCACGATGATCTCTTTTTGCCACCCCAAGTAGTATTGGTGACGGTCAGCAACTTTTTGTGAAACGGCGGAAAAAGCCGTAACAAAACGGGAGAAAAACCGAAGACGTTTTCTTAATGGTTCAAATCCTTCATACAAAAGACCATGAGCAGTAAACAACAGGGGCTTACGTTCAGTACACAGGTTTGCCAATACTGCATAGGGAATACTTGCATAATCATGAATATTGATAAGGGTTGGTCGAAACTGTTTCAGTTGTCTAGCGAGGCGATAAAGCACTTTAATATCCTTACCACCTGTGCTGTTGAGCGCAACAACTGGAATATTTTTCTCAAAGAGTAAAGATGACAACCTTCCAGCATTATGCATGCAAATCACCACAACAGGCACACCTCTGTCGGTCAAAGCAGTCGCCAGATGAACCACCAGTCGTTCCATCCCGCCAGGGCGTAATTCCGTCAATAAAAGGGCAATCCGAGGTGTATCAATCATCGTAACAGACCTTCATGTTCAATCTCATAGTTATCGATGGCTCGTTTCAGACAAACTGGCAACATCAACAACACCCACAAAATTTCCGTATAAACCATTGTGATGGTCAAAGCACAGGTCAAGAAGATAACAATGGTAACAATGATGGCAAAATAAAACTGGGTAAACTCTTCCTCATCAGGGGGCGGCAAGTCGCGCGCCTCCTCATAAACTCGGCGCAGGTTAAGATACGACTGAAGTATGAGCAACATAAACACCGCCATACCGATCACGCCCAATTCGGCGAGACATTTAACATAAGTGCTGTGTGAGTCCTTGCCCGCATATTCTGGGATATATCGATAGATAGTCTGATACCAGTTACCAGGACCTATTCCAAGAGGATGATTAGCCGCCATCGTCACCCCTGCTTTCCATAGGCGAATCCGACTGGAGGAAGATTCATCCATTTCAGCCTAACCTTTGACTGCGCAAAAACATGATACCAATCAACGGCAGCATAGCGGCCATAAACGCAGCAAAGAAATTTGCTTCAGAAAAGTCTGCACCACCAATTCCTTCAAGTCGACCACGAGCAAACTGACTGTAAGGCACAGACCAAGCTTTGATTCCCAAAAACAGGGCCGACGATGCCAAAACGGCAAACAGTCCTTTCAATTTATGCAGGTCGGTAATAACATGGGTCATCATCAGAGTAAAAACACCGATTTTTGCCAGTTTAATAGCAGGATGATCAGTGCCACCGTAGCGACCAACAGTTTGTGGTGACATAAAATATACCACCCAAACTACCAGTAAAAAAAGTAACAATAGCCATTCCTGCTTGTAGATCAGTTTTTCACCAAAGTGCAATTTTTTGCGCTGTAAAATGATTCCCGCCATAGTCGCCAGAGCGAGGGTAAAAGAAAAACGGATACCCATTTGCCCAAATGGTCGCCCCCACCACTGATCCGCCGGATTCAAACAATAATCCACTAGATAGCCATAGATCCCAAGACAAGGCAAAAACAGGGTCGCAATGGTGCAAAAGACAAACAAACTGATAAAGAGTAATCCTCTACTCGACACATTATCCTCTCTGTCTTTCGTCAAAAGATTCAGCCATCAGACGTTCGAGCTCTCGAACTTCAACACGCATCCGTTCATCCCAAGACCAAAAAGTTTTTGATAATTCTTTCTGCGCCACACTGAGCTGTTTCCTCAGTTTATCATCTCGACAAAGCTCGACAAGATGGTCTCCCAATGCCTGCACATCATCTGGAGCAGACAACAACGCATTGCGCCGATTTTCAAGCAGATCAGCTGTTGATGAATCCACGACGGAAACAATCGGCAACCCAGCCCAAGCTGCTTCGTAAAGAGGATTACAGCGGTTGGTCACATCATTAGTCAATAAAAAGATATCGGCTGTATTCATCAAAGCCCAGATATCATCATGAGCTACGCCTCCCAACCAGACAACAAAATCAGCAATCCCCAGATCCTTCGCCAGCGACATAAGCTTGGCGCGTTCAGGTCCGTCTCCTGCAACAATCAATTGGCACGCTACCTTTTCATGCTGGCAAACGGTTAGGGCTCGCAACATGCGATCAATCCTTTTCCAATAACTCAACCGCGAACAGGACAGTGCCCAGCGGCTATCTTGTTTCAAGTCAGGAAAACGTGCTGCGAGATCATCACGCGACATTTTAGGTGGAGTCGACGGCGGTTCAACTCCATTTTGCCAAAACCGAAAACGTCCCTCAGCAATACCGAATTTCTGGGCCACCTCATCGCCACGGGTTCCATCATCGGCACAAATCAACAGATCCGATGGAACCAGATAGCCAGCAGCGGCAGTTGGATAACGTAAAGAGACAAGGGGCTTCTTCATCAAATCAGCCAAAAATGTCCCGTAAAGACGGGTCACATTTGGGATACGCCACACACGACTTAGTATATAGCCACTAAGTGCCGCATATTGGTTATGTGCATAGAGCATATCTGGTTTGAATCCTTTTTTCCGAACACGATGCGCAGCAAACGATAAACTGACAGTCAATGCCAGTAGCATAAAAACGTTCAACAGCCAGCGAAACACATAGGGGACAGAATCTTTATTACTCAAACAACGCGCCTTGTTGCGCAGTTTCTTTAACAACAGCAACCAGGAACACGGTGCTAAATGAACTGTGAACGGCTGTTCTTCTGGCAAAATAAGCTCATTCACCTCATCGGAAAAAGGATCAAAACGCGGCAGGACCAGTTCGATTTCATGCTCTCCGGCAACGTGGCCTTTAAGCGTTTCCCGCAACGAGGGCATACCGCCCTTGCCTTCCATGGACCACACCGGTAGTGCCGAAATATGCAATATCTTCACAGAAACCTCAAAAAAAGTTAACACCACAAAAATAGGGACAGTTCAGTTCAAAAAGTCATGAAAAACTATTCAATCAGGAGCTAAATAGCTTTTGTAATTCACTTTTCAACCCCCTCTTCTCAAAAAGCTGAAAAGAGGCAGCATCGTACGCTGTATTCGCTTCAACAATAAAAACACCTTCATCGGTCAATGCGATATCCCATCCAATTGTCTGCAGTAAGGGCAGACTCTCCTGAGCCCGAAGCGCCAATTCGGCAACTTCACGCCATAAAGGCAAGACAAAATTTTCAATTTGCACACCAGTGTCAGGATGTAAAGCATATTGGACCATATTGGGCCAGTCGTTCGTTAATGACCCCCAAGCCGAAGTCAATTCACCTGTTTCAATATTTATAGGTGCGATTAAATTATTCGACATCCCTTTTAGAAAATTATCGTGTTCATTTTTTCCATTTATGATCTTCAGACACGCCATAATTATTTCTGACTTGCCGTTATGCCTTAGAGTGACCACTCGAATCGTTGACAAGCCTTGTGGCGATACAATACCAATTAAAGAAGAATGAGTTTTCATTCTTGGTTGAACGATAAACCCTTGGCCAGACTTAAACCTCACTTTCAAATAGTCAAAAAGATCTTCGCCTGAACCTCTACAACCTGCATATGTAAAATTATCGTTTTCTCTATAAACAGCAAAAGAACCGATCCCTTTAGAGCCCACAATTGGCTTAATAAACAACTCACTTGGTAAAGTTGGCATAATTTTATGCCATTTTTCTAGATTACTCACTATTTTCACATCATCTATTTCAAAGCCACACTCATTTAACACGACACAAAGCACTGGAATAGTAGGTAATTTTTTCGTAATGCAGTGTCGATAAAATTGGAGTTTGTTTCCGACATCTCTACGTGCTTCTACTGTGCTGTTCCCAGCTAACAGCTGATTGAATTTTTTTTGATCAACAAAATATTCACCCCAATGGGACTCAGGAACATTGTCAAGTTGATAGTAAGAATATAATAATGGACTAATTCCATACTTTAAATGAGCCTTAAAGTTACTTATCATTATAGAAAAAATACGGTGGTGATCTTCTTTAGAATATACAGAAATAGCTTTGCGATATTCGCACATCATGTTGATGTTTCTTTTGATCCAATTTTTAAGATATTTCACTGTATAAGACATGCTGTCATCCCTTCTTTAAACTAAGGCTCGCCAGCTTTAACTCGCGTATCATTCGTTTATTTCGACGATATTTGTTACGGAAATTGCCAATTTTTGTGCGCAAAGAAATTTTGGTTGGAGAACTCTCAACAATCGCCCCGATCGCCGCATAAGGGGTGGCAGTAAGATTAATTTTTTTATAAAGCTTCAACTCTTCCAAAGGAATCCCTTTTTGCAGGTCATCTCCACTCACCAGGTAGATACAATCTTCAGAGATTTGGATACTCCAATAAACATCTTCACTACCATGATAGTTTTTCGCAATAACTCGATCGTTTTCACGATCATAAATGATATCAGCCGTCGCCTCGTGACGCCGTTTCCACCATGCGGCAATATCGGCCATATTCCCAGTACAAACATCATCATAAGATAACGCTTTTTCACAGATATGTTTCACGAGGTCGGGGTGGTCTCCCATGCGTCCAGGAATATCTGGGTGACCATAAATAAACATGGGTTCACAACGATGATATTTTTTTTCAAGAAGTTGCTCAAAAAACACCCGAACATCATTAGAATCAAGTTCCAGACCAAATTTATGGAACCTATCCCCTAGGCAATGAAAGGGGATTTCCACCATCTTGTAGGTTTCAGCATTCTTCGGCGGGAAAAAGGGGTAATCATCATGAGCTAAGCCAAAAGAACTCGTATAGTCATACCCTTTTTCTTCTAGAACATCATACATACTGGTGTGAAAAAAACTGGCCGGCCCCACATAACCCAGCGGTTTAATATTTACGGAAGCAAGCAATTGTTCGGTCAGTTCCAGATTTATTAGATTTCTGTCTCTACCTGTGAAAACGTAATGTGTGTAAGTATGATTTCCGACTTCTGCTTTAAGATCGGCAACTTTCTGCAAAAGTTGTTTTTTTTCAACGTACGCTTTTCCGCAGACAAACAGAGATAAACTTTTGGACCAAGGTCCAATTGTCTCCAAAAATGACAAAAGACTTTCTTCATTCCCCGCATCCATATCTGCGCGAAAACTGAAAAAACTCCTCGCGCCATTAGGCCAGTACCATTTTTCAATCAGTGGAGAATTGGTACGAAGAGACTCATTCAAGGCCTTTTCTTTATTTTTTTTCCGAATTATCTTGTCCGACTTGCAAGGCAAGTTCTCCCAAATATTTTTCCCCAACAACTTATTGATAAATATGTACTTTCTTTCAACTTTGTGGTTTCTTTTAAACAAATTCATCACTATGCCCAGAAAAATTATTTTATTATTATATTGATAAATTCTTTTCCAAAAATTATCGTTCGGTATAAAAAACCTACTCTAATGCTGCCAACATGGTCAGCAACCTTTAATTGAGGATAATTATTAGATTTTGTGT
The DNA here is from genome assembly GCA_002084665.1 of Desulfobacteraceae bacterium 4572_35.2. Classification (GTDB taxonomy): domain Bacteria; phylum Desulfobacterota; class Desulfuromonadia; order Desulfuromonadales; family Desulfuromonadaceae; genus Desulfuromonas. The sequence goes on from NBLY01000058.1 coordinate 5,981, forward strand.
AACATACAATTTCATTATATTTTTTTTCAGCTGCAAAATGCTCTAAATATAATTTACTTTGCCGACTAAAACCAATGTTTCTATATTGTTCAAGGACTAAAGCTTTGTAGTTACAAACTTCCCCATACATACTGTGAAGTTTACTTTCCTCTAAAAAAAACTTATCCTTTTCAGATAACCATGCATGCATACACATTACCCTCGGGTTTTCTTTTAAAAAACCAAGAATTAAAAATTCTCCATCCTTAATCCGATTGGCAATAAGCTCTATCCCTTGACTATCATAATGAGGTTTAAAGGCATCAACAAATGTGGGGATATCTTCTGCAACTGATTCTCGAAAAACAAAACGATCGTCCAGCACAGGGAGCTTTTGTTCATCAATCCTCTTCTTAAAAACAATATACTTCTCTCTTAAATATATTTTTCTAAGCTTCTTCCTGACCGTTTTTTCCCAGTGAAAAATCAACTTTTCAACCTTTCTCTTGATACGTCTAACTAGGTAAACTATGAAAGGTTTTAAATCATCAACAGCGAATATCGCTCCTGTGACAGGAGGGCGAATAGATTTTATCCACCCAAACACCGAAAGATCACCTTGTTTCATTTTTGTTTTAGCTGTTTCAAAATCAGCAGACCAGCGAATCCAGCGGCGGAGAAATCTTTTTTGCTTACATTGAGGAAGGATTCCCCCCGCAGCATCAAGATAATTTATATAAGGCATAGGAAAACCGTTCCCCTCGCCAAAAGCGTTATTCCAATCATGTCGCCCTATCGTTGGTTCGATAAAATAATAGGCACCGTCTCTAGGATCGCGCTTAAACTCCATCGAGCATGGACCAACATAACCGATTTGAGTAAAAAAGGAAGTCGTCAATTCTTCCACTTGTGAAGCGCGGACTAACTCACAAGAGCAGGTACTGCCACACAACGAAGGATACTGCCTTATTTTACGCCCTGAAAGCGAGCAAGCCAGGGATTGATCTGTTGTGTAATACTGAAAACAAAAGAACAGATCGGAATCATCACCGGGGATATATTCTTGAATGATTGCCTCTTCCTGAAGATTGGAAAACATTTCATAGAACGCGGTCAGTTCTAGAATATTTTCTGCCTTAAAAGCTTTCCCTGAAACATGAGCAACATAGTTGTCATTTCTATATTCTGGTTTCACAATGACAGGGAACTTAAAGTCATTAGGCAAATCAGAAATCGTTTTGCCCTGACCGATTGAAAACGACCTCGGCACAGGCAATCCAAACTTTTCAGCCATCTGCGCGAAAGTTGTTTTGCACAAAGCCCCTTTAACTATTTCAAGCGACGGCATAATGATCTGATAATATTTTTTTATTTCATCAATTTTTTCTGATAGAGCCAAGACTGTTGCATCCCGCACTGGAAACAATACTGGCTTTTCGGAAAATGATGGCCCGCGATTCAACAATTCTTCAACGAGTTCTTTGTCGTTTCCATAAAAGAACCATCGCTCATAAATATACCGACTGAATAGATTTGTCGACGTATCCGTGTCGGAGACCACGGTGACATCAACACCTCGTCGTCCCAACGACCGAACTATCCCCAAACCATTTCCACTAATCCCTAATACAATCGCTTTATTTTTATAATTTTTCATGACATTTCCACATCAAACCTTAACTGCACTCGGTTTGAATTTATTATTAATTTTTTGCCGATAATCTTTAGGTAATAAAATAAAATAAAATATTGGTATCCATAAAATCAGCAGGATTATTATGTGGGCAAAAAAACTCGTCCAACTCATTGGGCACCAAATTTTCAACAACAAAAAACAAATCGCTGAGAATAAAACACTTGCGACAACACCGGGAAAAACAGAAGTTATAAGAAACTTACGTACTGGAATTCTGGCATATTTTGATAAATTTAACGGTATAAAGATAGTAGGTACCAACACGCGGGCAACTAGGGTGCTAAAAGCCACACCCCACAATCCCCAACCAAGAACAAAAACAAAAAAAACTGAAAACACCAGATTGGTTACTGCTTCAATTATCGATATTGCGGCATTGAATTTCACAAACCCCTTAGCGGCAAGATAGCCCCGACAAGGACTTGTGAATAATGGCGGTAAATTGGCTAAAGCAAGAATGCTCATAACCTGTGCAGAGGATTTAACCGAATTAAGATCAAAATTATCTTGCAGCATCCATAGACGGATAAATGGTTCTGAGTAGAAAAAATATCCGAGGTAAATAACCAACCCAACACTTAATGACACATTAACTTGCCGAAAAAAAAGATGCCGCGCCTCACCTTCAAGTCCAGCAGAAATACTTTTTTGTATAGAGGGAAAAAATGTCCTGCCTATCAGCTTAATAAACGTAAAAGTATAAAGGATGAGCATAGAACCGATGTTGTATTCACGCACAGAAACGACACCTAATATTAGTCCCACAATCACAAGATTGCTTTGTCCAATAATTTTTTTACCAGAGTTTGAAATGGCGGCGGGCAGACCATAGCCAAAAAGCTCTCTCAAACGCTCTTTTGAATACAAAAATGGGAAGCTACGCAACGGTTCATGAATTCGCCCGGCATAAATTCGATTACCAAGCACCGCACAAATATTTCCGATAATAACAGTACTGGCAAGCCCCCACAGCCCCCACCCCTTTTCCAGCACATAAATGGTGCCAAGCGTGCGCACAACCAGCACAACCATATCCACCCCTCGGGCAATATCAAAACGGTCATGCGCCGCTAACACGCTGGAATAGATTGCTGCCATCGCCGAGAGCCAAACGTTAACGACCATTGCAGGCAACAAGATTCGAACGATATCGTAATACTCGGGTTTGATCCCTTTAAACAGGACAGGAAACAACCATCCCAGTAAAATTCCAACCAGCAGGATCACCCCCCCAACCATACTGAAAAAACCAAACCCTGCACGGATTGTTTCATCGACACCAACGGGATCTTTCTTCCCCATATAGAGCGCCACATAACGGCCGACGCTAGCACGCACTCCGAGATCAAAAATCCCCATGTAGCTGGTCAGCACATTCAACAAGCTCCAGATCCCATAGGTAACAGCATCTAATTCACCAACGATATAAGGCGAGAGAAAAAACATCACCACCAAGGTCGCGGCATGGCCTCCCCAATTAAACGTCAGGTTTCGAAGATGAATACGTGCACTCATAAATATTTAAAATCCTCTAGATAGGATCAACAGGTTAAAAGTTAAATTACATGCAAGGTTTTCCCTTTTTTTGCTGTTATCAGGCATTATTTTAGCTTCATCCCGCCAAATTAGTGTCATCCTATTGTCATTGGGTTTAATCTTTATTACACCTCACCACAACATCCGACTTGAATTCCTGCCCAAATGGATCCATCAGCGTCAGCGACCATCTCTGTCCACAAACCGACGTACCCCCCAAACAGACAGTTGGTAGCGAATCAAATGTCGGGCTGACGAATTTTTCCCCATTTTCAGAGACAGCCTGCAGCTGAGCAACATTCGGTGACGCGGCTGTACTGTTTAACTTAACCTGCAGCCAAATATCATCATTACCTTGCGCATTCTCAATGGCTCGGATCACGACATCATGATTCGGATCAAACTGTAGAGGCTGATCAGGCAGCGAAATCTTCTGAGGGAACGCCATAAGAGGGTCACCAACAAAGGTGGTGATCCAGCCAAGATGGATCTGGTTCATCAGCCACGACTCCCCCAATGTCTTACCTTGCAACAAGGCTGGATAAAAAATATCGTCATCCCACCAGCTCTTGTTGTGAATGTGTGGTGCCCCTCTATAGACTCTAGCTGCACCGACCGTCGCCGTCACACCACGTTTAAGATCCTGAATCATCTCTCCATTTTTCCAGCCATTATGTGAGATCACAGTCGCCGAAATCCCTCCAGGAAGGTAGGTAATTTTATCATTTAAAAAACCATCATCTGGAGCAAGATGCCACCATTCCAGCAGGTTCTTACCCTGGCCACCGTAATATAGATGACGGTAGCCATACTCCCATAGCATGATGCCAGCCTTTGAGCGTTTCAATACTCCTACCCGTTTCCTTGCCTGGTCATATTTTTGTTCAGGCAGAGTTCCCATAGACGATCCGGCATAACTTGTCGCGTAGACAGCACGATCAATCAAAGCTTTGGCCTGAAGAGGATCTGGAGCATCGATACGACTGACGAAATAAAGAAATTGTTCGGAGTATCGTCTACGATTTTCAGAGGTATAAGGCAAAGGCTGAACCCCTTGAGAGTACGAAGCCTTATCGCTGTAAAGCTGTGAGTGAATAAAAGGATTAGCCTTGCCAAACAACGGCCAAGCTTGCGGTGAACGCAGAAAATAATCGCTAAAAGGGCCATTGCCAGCAAAATGATATCCACGGATCTGCTGTCCCAGCATCTTGTCTTGATCGTAATAAAGCAACTGTATCCTTTGACCAAAATCAATAATAGAACCAAAATCATTGATCTGATCAGTAACCCCGCGAGCAATGCCACATGGAGCAACAGCACTACGTGGCAAACCGTAACTAACCACGATGAACAGGATGTGATCTTTGAGCAAAGTACCATCGGATCGGGCATGTTGCGGATCTTCAAGAAATGCTTTAACTGGCTGTGCCACATCGTCGAGAAAATTCTGATCATCACGTTTTCCGTCTTGCCCCAAGCACGACAGTTCTACGTCATCGACATCAACATAGTCAGCCTGCCAAGAATGAACTTTACCTTGCACGTCAGTACATGAGGCATTGATTAACAACGCCCCAGCAGCAAAACTTTTCGCATTGACGCGAATGGTCCAGTCGTCGGTATTGTTGCCAGCGATTTGTCCCTTCACCTCGATCAGACCATTTTTAACAACCAGCAGTTCATCCCCGTTATCGGGTACAATCTCCATCTGAAGTGTTTCAATTTTCCATTTGGAACGTCCGCCTGGCAGGATAAATTCTACCAATCGACTATCACGCAATTGATCGTTCGCTGACTCACCGCCAAGCAGGAAAAGTTGTCGTTTGAATACGATTCCTGAGCGATTATCCTGACTCTTCTCAGCGAGATGTCTTTCATTGAGATGGCGGACTTCATCAAGCAACCTAATTCCGTGATCGCAGTGCAATCCGAGAATATAGGGTTTTTCACCACTTTTCGCGTCGCTATGCATGTCCACATAGTGTTGTGCGACTTCGAGGGAATCCTGTCCCGGCGCTGTTAGCGGTTCATCCTCTATCCAATCGGCATTGTGTTAAAACACAAGCCTAGAACTTGACTGGTTTTCAGCTTTTCAAACATATTTTTATCAACACTGCCATTTTTGCATGCTCAACAGTTTTTTTCGTAATCGTTTCACCCCAGAGATTTGCCAATCAAGACGACGAATCCTTGCTTTAACAAACATGGTCCAAGTCATAAACTGTAACTCCATCTGTATCGGGTAGCGAAAGGTGAATGGCTTTTTCCCCTCCAGTGTAACTGCTCGTTTAACGACTTGACCGATCTCATTTTCCACCACGACTGGATGATGGCTCAATGCACAATGCCGCCCTCGTCCCTGCTTGGTGACCACGATATCGACCCAAGGCATCCACTTCTTAGCCTCTGATCACTAGCGACAAGAACAACAGGAACGCCCAACTCACCAACCACCGCAGCATCCAAAGCGATCTCTCCCACCTCAACCCCATTGACCATGATTGAGCGATAAGCCCCAGAGCTATAAGTATGTGCAAGAACGCCATGTTCAGTTCCAGCCATGGCATGGTAGCCAATCATCAGCACTCCAGCGTAGGTATTATCTAACTCTGGGAACCGACGACTAAAACCACTGCCAAGAACAATTTCACAGCGTTGATCCAATTGATCATAAATTAGATTTACACCATCACCATGACTGTCCCAAACGACAACCTCTTTTGCCCCAGAATCAAACAATGCACCAACCGCAGCATTCGTTTCACGAGTGACTTGCTCTTTAGCAAAGGCCATATTGGATGAATTGCTCAGCGATTGTCCTGGTTCACCGACGACACATGCTGCACCCTCACAATCAACTGCGATCATAAATTTCAAAATATTCAACCTTTTGTTAGCCACGGATAAAGGCGGACTAAAAATCTCTATTCTTATACAACTCTTCGGCAACCTTACTGATGACAGGGCGATATTTTCCAGATTTCGCTGGTTGAATATCGTCGACAATATCGACAACAACCAAATCATCGCCACCGAGCCGTTTAGAGACCTGAGTTTTAACCTGCTCAATACCATCTGCTGGAAAACCGTTATCCACGACCACTTTGACTTGTATTTCACCTAGTTTTTGCTGAATAACCTGAAACTTAACGATCCCTTTAACCGAACGAGCAATATAGATGAACGAGTAGCCGACCACCCATTTCCCCGCTTTCGTCACCACAAACTCAACAGCACGACCACCACTTACTTTTATTGAGGAAAGATTTCTGCCACAGGAGCATGAACGATTCGACAAGGTGACAATATCGCCAGTAC
>NBLY01000059.1 GCA_002084665.1 Desulfobacteraceae bacterium 4572_35.2
ACGGGCAACCTCACACCGCCCATACCACAAACCCCGTGCCACTTATCTATGTCGCCAAGGATGCCGCTCAATTTTCTCTCTCAGCAGGTAAACTTGCTGATATCGCACCGTCACTACTCGCGGCGCTCCACTTAGCGCAGCCCGAAGAGATGACCGGCCACAATCTTTTGCAACTTGCCAAATAATTGACAATGAGGTGGCCTTCTCCTCTTCGTCACCAGCAAATTAAATACCTGCTCCAGCGCAGCCGCCAAGAGCTACTGTGGCTTTCATACCAACTACTACCGCCACACTGCCCACTGTGCGGCAAGCCACTGCAACCTAAGCCTGACGGCTCCATCGCCACACTCTGTGACCTGTGCCGCAACCAATGCCAAAGTCGAGCACAAGCACACTGCCCGCGCTGCGATGAACCTTATCAGGCCTCAACCATCACTAGCCATCAATGTAGCCAGTGCCTCAAAACACCGCCGCCATTTGAGTGGATTAAAACAGCAGGGATCTATACCGAAGTGATGGCTCAAGCAATGAACCAATTTAAATATCATGGCCGAGCGACACTGGCCAAACCGCTGGCCCAGTGCATACTCGATCAACTTGGCGATGAGATCAGCGCATACCGTCCAGATCTCATTATCCCGGTGCCGCTACACCGAGAACGGTTACGTGAGCGCGGCTACAACCAGTCATTGCTACTCGCTCGCCAGCTGGGTAAAGTTCTTAATGTTGAGGTATTAGCGCAAGGGATGGTACGCAGTCGACCGACAAGCCCGCAGTCATTGCTTAACGCCAGTAAGCGCCATAAAAATCTGCACGGAGCATTCAAAATAAACCATAATCTAGCGCCGCAACGGCTGATTTTAGTTGATGATATCGTTACCACCACCTCAACAGCCAGAGCATGTTCTACCCTGCTCTCTCAGCAGGGACACACGGTAGCCGTGGTCGCCCTCGGTAGAGCTAGTCTAAAATAATCCTGATTCAGAACAGCGACGAACACCCATAACCATATAATATCCTTGCTAGTGCCGCGCACGGTATGATATAAACGAACTAAGAGATTCGGAGGATATACAATCATGGATATTCAAATTTTACCCGTTAACGAAACGAAACAACCCGTTAAAGACGAAAGTAATCTTGTTTTCGGTAAAGAATTTACCAACCGCATGTTTGTCATGGAATATGACACTGGCAAAGGTTGGCACTCCCCTCGAATCGAACAATACGGCCCATTCAGCCTCGACCCTGCGGCATTAGTTCTTCACTACGCTCAAGAAATTTTTGAAGGACTTAAAGCCTTTCGCCGTTCAGATGGCGAGATCGCTCTATTTCGGCCAAGAGATAATTTTGAGCGCTTCAATCACTCGATGTTGACTTTTGCCTCAAAGCACTCAATGAACTACTCAAACTTGAGCAGGATTGGGTTCCTCACAGTGAAGGAACAAGTCTATATATCCGACCAACGATGATTGCAACAGAGCCTGTTCTCGGCGTTAAACCCGCAGACCAATATCTGTTCTACATCATCTTATCACCTGTTGCGGCGTACTACTCGGGAGGATTAAGCCCAGTTAAAATTCTCGTATCTGACGAATACTCGCGTGTACCAGCCGGCGGTACCGGTGAAGCAAAAACGGGTGGCAACTACGCATCAAGTCTCTACGCTTCAACCCTTGCCAGCAAGGAAGGTTACGACCAAGTGCTATGGCTCGACAGTGTCGAGCGCAAATACGTTGAAGAGGTTGGCAGTATGAATATTTGCTTCCTCTACGATGGCAAAGTGGTAACCTCGCCGCTAAAAGGATCGATCCTCAACGGCATTACCCGCCGCTCAATTTTAACCTTAGTTAAAGAATTCGGCTACGAGGTCGAAGAGCGCGCATTGACGATAGATGAAGTTCTCGAAGGGGCTAAAAACGGCCGCCTAACGGAAGCATTCGGCACCGGAACAGCCGCAGTGGTTTCACCCGTTGGCCAATTCACCTACCAAGACCAGGACGTTCTGCTCGGCAACGGCAACGCAGGTGAACTGACAATGAAGCTGTATAATACCCTTACCGGGATCCAATATGGTCTCTGCGAAGATAAACACAACTGGGTATCATTACTCTAAAACACCACAAGCCAACCACAACAACTAGCTCTAAACTAAAAAGCTCCCACCTCAGGTGGGAGCTTTTTTAGTTTGTGCACAAACAACCACACAGTGTACTCAGCCAAACACCAACCTACTCACGTATACACTTTCAGCCCCCCTGCCACATATTTCACTGACGAAAATGTGCGCAAATACGCCATTTTCAACAAAAAAAGCTAGCCAACAAAAAGGGCATAGTTATTGCTGTGTAAACTGTTCTCAACGAAATTTTAAAAACCAATGGAGGAAACTTACGCAATGTGTCGTATAGGTGCCATAAAGAGTAAAAATTACACTCATCCGAGTAAAGCGCTGTTGTTAATGCAATCACAACAAAAGGGGCACGACAATTCAGGCTTCGCCATGGTCATGCAAGACCTCGGTGGAATATTTGAAGGTTACAAGCATCTGCCTACATTATCGATGGCTTGCACCGACGAAGGGCTAAACTTAGCCGAAAACATTTTGCACGAAGCGGGATTTCGTCGCGTTTTACAATGGGTTCCTGAAACATTTCCCAGCGACGAACTCGACATCATCGCCATGCCTAACTACGTTTTCCAAACGTTCTCGTACCCAAAGAGCTGTAAAAACGCCAGCCAAGAGGAGAAGGAAGAACTCCTGCTTGATATGCGCTTAAAGATGCGTGCTGTTTTGGAGCCTGAGGACCAAGGCTATGTGTACTCATTCTGGCCCGACGTTGTCACCCTCAAAGAGATTGGTGACCCGCGCGACATTGGCACCTTTTTCAACCTATGGGAGCCAAACAAAAATTTTACCGCCAAAGTGATCACAGCCCAATGTCGTCAAAACACAAATTACGACATCGTTCGCTATGCGGCTCACCCATTCTTCCTCCAAGGTTACACAGGTCTCGCCAATGGTGAGAATACTTTTTACCAGAAAAACAAAGAGATGCAGAGCAATCTCCACCGTGGCTACATCGGCTTCGAGTCGGACTCGCAATGCTTTCTCTACAGCTTGCACTATGTCCATCGCCAATTGAAATGGCCGCTAAAATATTTCAAACACGTGATCACCCCACTGCCATTTACAGAGCTAAATAACCGTGACGATGCCGAACAGCTAATGGTTATTCGACAATCGCTGGCAAACCTTGAGATCAACGGACCAAACACCATCATCGGCGTACTGCCCGACAACACCATGTTTACCTGCTGCGACGCTAAGAAACTGCGGCCTGTTGTTGTTGGCAGAACCGAAGACACCGTGGCGATTGCCTCGGAAGTGTGCGGCATCAACGAGATACTACCTGATCGCGACTGGGCAACCGACATCTACCCCAACGAGCGTGAAGTTGTTGTAATCAATGAAGAACTGGAGATTGCACGATGGAAACAGTAAAAATTAACGATATCACCCCGGGCGATCTGCCGTGGAAATTGCGCTACGACGCCAGCCGTTGCACCCTCTGCGGTTCCTGCGTTGCCGCGTGTTCATTCCGCGCCATTGAAGCTAAAGTCGAGCGCCGACGGATGATTTTTTCTGAAGGCGACCTACCTGACCCGCGTGCGCGTTTTTCAGCGGTTCCGGTGATCAAACAGGTTAACTCGCTGAAAAACTACTGCCGTGGCTGTGGTATTTGTGAAAAAGTTTGCCCAAATGATGCCATCAGCCCAGTACGCAACCCAGACACCCGCCACCCCATCGTCACACGTTGTGCTGGCGGTGATTCTATCAAACGTGGTGGGCGTAAGAACATAACAGGCAGCCCGCGCACCCTTGACCAGCTTCGTGTCGGCCGCATCTCACAAATGACCGACCCAAGCCTCGATGCCCAACGCCACACCTTTGACATGCTGGCACCTTTTGGTCGCACCCTACCTGCCGAAGAACTACCATTAAAGCTTGGCAGCGATGGCACACTGATCTCTAGCGGCCAAACACCTCCCGTCAGCTGGATCTATCCGGTCATCATCGGTGATATGTCTATCGGCGCACTATCATGGCGTATGTGGGAAGGGGTAGCGATGGCCGTTGCTTACCTGAACGAGGAGTGTGGCCTACCTGTGCGCATGTGCTCTGGTGAAGGTGGCGTGCCATCACGGCTACTCAAAAGCCGCTACATGAAATATATGATCCTTCAGGTTGCATCTGGCCACTTTGGTTGGAACCGAATCCTTAAAGCGATGCCTGACATGGTCGAAGACCCTGCCGGAGTGTTGATCAAAATCGGTCAAGGGGCAAAACCCGGTGACGGTGGTCTACTTCAAGCACAAAAAGTTGCTGAGCACATCATGGCGATTCGTGGTGTTCCCAAGACCGATCTACTCAGCCCGCCCAACCATCAAGGGCTGTACTCCATTGAAGAGAGCGTTCAAAAAATGTTCCTCTCTTTCAATGCGGCGTTTAAGTTCCGTGTGCCCGTTTCAATTAAGGTTGCCGCATCTTCAACGAGCGTTTCCGTTTTTAACAACCTCGTCCGCGACCCATACAATATCGTCGGCGGCTTCTTCCTCGATGGTATCGACGGCGGCACAGCGGCAGCCCACGAAGTTTCTCTTGATCACACCGGCCACCCTATCGTCAGTAAATTGCGCGATTGCTACCTCGCTGCCGTATCTCAGGGCCGCCAAGGGCAAATTCCACTTTGGGCCGCTGGCGGTCTCGGCAAAACCGGCGATCTCGCTGCTGACGCATTTAAAATGATGTGCCTCGGCGCCAACGGCGTGTTCACTGGCAAACTCATCTTACAGATGGCTGGCTGCATCGGTAACGATCAAGGGCGCTGCAATGCCTGCAACACCGGTCTGTGCCCCGCTGGCATCACCTCACAAATCCCTGCATTAGCATATCGCCTCGACCCTGAGCGTGTTGCCGAGAACATTGTCAACTACTTCTTAGCAATGGATCAAGAGTTGAAAAAACTGATGGCACCAATCGGTAACTCTTCACTACCAATCGGTCGTTCAGATGCTCTTGTGGCAATGGATAAAGCTGTTGCCGATCGCTTACAAGTTCAGTACGTGTGCTAAGTAACAATTCAGCACTGTCCAAGTGAGAACGCTGAAAAGTTTTACAAGGAGAACAGAGATGGCTACAAAAATTAATGGATTTAACGCCGACGGACGGCGTATCTCCACCCAAATATTACTACAACAGATCTACACCGAGCTCGACAACGGTGAAACCGAATTTGAGGTTCTTTCATCGGGTCATCACAACATCGGTGGGCCGCTATGGACCACCGACGGTAAATCACTCAAATTCAGAGTAAAAAACCCCGGTCAACGAGTTGGTTCATTTGGCCTTGAAGGTACTGAAATCATAGTTGACGGTTCGGCTCCAGCCGATTCAGGCTGGCTCAACGCCGGGGCAATTCTAACAATTCTCGGCGACAGCGGTGACACCACCGCCCACTGTGCCGCCAGCGGCAAGATCTTTGTTGCCGGTCAAGTGGGTACCCGTAGTGGCTCATTGATGAAACACGACCCCGCATTCGATGCTCCAGAGTTATGGGTACTTAAAAAAACCGGCTCGTTCTCGTTTGAATTTATGGGTGGCGGTATCGGGGTTATCTGTGGCGTTGACTGTGAGCACCTCGACTCGATTATGGGCGATCGCGGCTGCGCTGGCATGATTGGCGGCACCCTATATGTTCGCGGCCCCGTAGCAGGCTTATCTGAAGATGTATGGTTGCTTGATCTCGACGAAGCAGACCAGCAATTTCTTACAACAGGATTACCAGAGTTTCTAGCTAAAATCCAACGAGACGAACTACTCGACACCCTGAGCAACATGGGGCAATGGAAAAAAATTATCGCCAAAACGCTTGAAGAGCGCAACGCCAAGGGGCGTATCTCCATGCATGAATTCCGTCTCGGCAAGTGGGTTAAGGGCGGCATCTTTGGTGACATCGTTGACGACGATTACAGCCATGTTGCGGGTCTCGTTAACTCTGGTGACGATCGGCTAAAAGTACCGCACTGGCTAGAGAAGCGTTACGCTGCACCATGTCAATCATCCTGCCCATCTTTCATCCCAACGCAGGATCGTTTAAAACTGCTGCGCGAAGGAAAAGAGCAGCAGGCATTGGAACTGGTTCTCAAATATTCGCCGTTTCCAGCCAGCGTCTGCGGCCAAGTTTGCCCTAACCTGTGCATGGATGCCTGTAGTCGCCGCTTTGTTGACTCCGCAGTTTCCATGAAGCAACTCGGCTTAATGTCTATCGACACCCCTGCGCCACCCGTTGCTGCTGACACAGGAAAAAAAGTGGCCGTGATCGGTGGTGGACCCGGTGGCCTTTCGGCAGCATGGCAACTGCGCCTCAAAGGACACGATGTAACCGTCTACGAGGCAGACAGCCGCCTCGGTGGCAAACTCTACCAAGCGATCCCCACCGAACGACTGCCTAGCGATATTCTCAATGGCGAGATCCAACGGATGCTAGATGTCGGCATCAAAACAGAGCTCAACACTCGTGTCGATGCACCACTTTTTGAACAGCTACAACGGGAAAATCAGGCGGTAATTATCGCCACTGGTGCTCACAACCCTGTTGTCATCCCATTCCCAGGCCATGAATTGATGATTAAAGGGCTGGATTTCCTCAAGAAGATCAACGCTGGTGAAAAGCCACCCGTGGGTAAAAAAGTGGTGGTGATCGGTGCCGGCAATGCCGGCATGGATGTCGCCTTAGGTGCCTACGCCATGGGTGCAGCAAAAGTTACCGCCATCGACGTGCAACGCCCTGCAGCGTTTAAAAAAGAGATTGATCACGTCGAAGCCCTTGGCGGTTCGGTGCGCTGGCCGATCTTTACCGATCACATTAGCGAAAAAGGTCTCCACACTAAGGACGGCGAACTGATTGAGGCCGACATGGTCATTATTTCAATTGGTGAACGGCCCGACCTCTCCTATGTACCAAGCGAGTGGCTGACTGATCGCGGCATGATGGATGTCAACAACTGCTGGCAAGTTAATAAGGCTAAAAATGTATTCGCCATTGGCGATACAACCAAGCCGGGCCTACTAACCCACGCCATCGGCCATGGACACGAGGCAGCCGACTTTTGCGATGATTTGCTCAACGGACTCGAACTGGTCGAGCGCAAGAAATTGGAAACTATTCCTCAGCATCGCTTGAGTAAAGAGCTGTTCCGTGCGCAAAACCGTGGCCGACTACAGGTGACCGATGGCCGTCAAGAGACCAGCCGCTGCATCTCATGTGG
>NBLY01000060.1 GCA_002084665.1 Desulfobacteraceae bacterium 4572_35.2
AGTTGGTTGGGAGATCTCAGCAAAAAACGCTCACAAGCAAGCTTGGTCTTGTCGTTGCCGTAAACGCAATGGTCTCCTGTGTCGGGATAGAAGTCTTCTCCGCTGGTGTTGTGTTTTTCCGCAGGCGATGTCTTTGGTGGTTTCTGTGTCACTTTAGATTGGCATATCTTTAAAAACAGTCAAAGCGGCACTCAAAAGATAAGGTTCAGGTCGAACAATTTGGTTTGAAAAGTATCAGTATTGACTCATAACTTACTGTAGTCACAGGCTTTTTCATGCTTGGTGTCGCAGCTTAGGTAACACTTATCTCGTATACTATGATGTCCGTGACACACCTGTACCGTCCCTCCACAAGTTAAAATCCGAAATATTGCATAAGAAAAACATCTGAAAAAACAGTATGTTATGTAGCCTTGTGTCTTTGGTTTGGCTTGGTGGCTCACTACTTGCAGCACCTATGGCTAAACTTAGAGCATAGTTAGAGTTATTATAAAATAAGCCGAGCTGTTTTTTTCTAAGCAAAGTTGTAACGGACCAATTTGTTCCGTATTGCCAATTCAGAAAGGAGCTGTAGTAACGTATATAGCTTTTACTGCCACAGTTTAAAAAAAATCCCACAAATCAAAATCAAGAAACCTAGCGAAAGGAAAGAGTGAATTATGGAAAACATTGGAACAGTTATAATTTGGATTCCTAGCGAAAGGAAAGAGTGAATTATGGAAAACATTGGAACAGTTATAATTTGGATTATCATGGCATGTGCAGTTGTTGGCGCATTCGCCTCGCTTAAAGATGAAGAAAATGGTCTTGGTGGAGAGTTTATTACAGGTTTACATAGTATCGGCCCAATCTTTGTTCCAGTTGCTGGAATTATGGCGGCTATTCCTTACCTGTCAAAATTTATCAATGCTGTTTTTGGTCCTTTGTACAATGCTGTTGGCTCGGATGCAGCTATCGCTGCCACCACGTTTATCGCTGTTGACATGGGCGGCTACCAACTTGCCGATGCCCTGGCCCAGACTCGCGAGGCTTGGATCATGGCAATGATCACTGGCTACATGGCGGGTGCGACCATCGTATTCTCTATTCCAGTTGGTCTGGCAATGTTGGACAAGAAGGACCACAAGTACATGGCACTGGGTGTGATGGCTGGTATCCTGAGTATCCCCATCGGCGTGTTTGTTACCTGTATTGTTACGATGCTGACCAATGTTCAGGTGCGAGACATGGTCTCTGCTAATGCCGATGCAAGCTACGTTCTTGCTCTTACTCTGGGTGGCATTTTGGCCAACCTGACTCCTTTGATTATCTTCTGCTTGGCGATCGCTGTTGGCCTGTGGTTGGTGCCAGGTGTCATGGTGCGTGGTTTTCTCGCTTTTGGTAATACCATGACTGCAAGTCTTAAATTGGTGTTGGTGTTCAGCATTGTTGAGTATTTCACTGGATTCTTTAGTTCAACACTTGGTGGCTGGGGCTTTGATCCGATTATTGCCGATACTGTAGACCAGTTCCGTGCGCTGGAAATTGCTGGCTATATCGGCATTATGCTGTGCGGTGCCTTCCCGATGGTTTACCTGATTCAAAAATATCTGGCTAAGCCGATGGACGCTATCGGTGGCAAGCTAGGCCTTGAGAGCAATGGCGCAGCTGGCATCTTAGCAGCCGCAGCCAACATTTTGGCCATGTTCCGCCTTATTGGTGATATGCGCGCTAAAGATAAAGTTCTATGTATCGCATTTTCAGTATGCGCTGCTTTCATGTTCGGTGATCACCTTGCGTTCACCGCCAACTTTCAACCGACTCTGATCGCACCAGTTATGTTGGGTAAGTTCATCGGCGGTACGACAGGATTTTTCCTAGCCTATCTGTTGTCCGTTCCTAAGGCTGAAGCTCTCGAGCTGGAAGATAGAGATGTCGCATAGCGAAAAAGGTAGCCTGCCGATTGAGTCCGGAACGGGACAGAGTATGACGTGCGGCGTTAGCGCTACGCGGAATACCGATGTTCGTCAGGTGAAACTTATCGGGTTTGATTTTGGCTCGACCACCAGCAGTGCCATTGTTGCCAAAGCCCATGTCGGTCGTAATTGTGTTACGGGTCGCATGGAGCTTGGCCAACCGGAAATTCTATATCGCTCGACACCGGTTTTTACCCCGTTTGCTGATGGCGTGATCGATGAACAGCGAGTGGAGGAGTATCTGGAGCAGTGGCTGGAGGAAAGTGACACTAATCTGGAGGATATCTTTGCCGGTGGCACTATCATTACTGGTCTGGCGGCACTGCGCAGTAATGCGCAACCTCTAGCTAGGCTGGTAAGTGAACGGATCGGCGAGGCGGTTATCGCTACAGCTGATGATCCATCGCTGGAGTCGTGGTTGGCATTTATGGGCAGTTGCTCGGTATTGTCCCGCTTTCACAGTGAAACACCGATCGTCAATCTTGATATCGGTGGAGGAACCACAAATCCGGCTCTGGGATTGAACGGTAATGTGCAAAGCACCGGTTGTTATTATGTCGGGGCGCGACATTTCCGTTTTAAACCCGACAGCTATCTGTTGCTTGGACTATCAGAGTTCGGTCGTCAGCTTCTGAAGCACTTGGGGGTTCCGTTGTCTGTTGGTGAAGTTATGAGCTCGCAGCTACGTGATCAGATCCTCGATTTTTATATCGAGTCACTGGAAGCCATGGTTAAAGGGGCAACGCAGTTTTTTGCGAACGGGATTGCCAAGGTTCATCAGCAGGTGCCGTTTGAATGTGACTGTAGCGGAGTACCGCCGGTTGTGACCTTTTCTGGTGGGGTTGGTGAGTTGATCTATCAACAGGTTGCCGGCGAGGGGTTGCCAACAACAACCTATTTTGGTGATCTGGGGCGAGCAACTGTCTACGGTTTAGCTCTGCACAGCACCGATGTTTCTGGCACCACCCTGTATACCCTGTATCTACCCGATAGTCAAGCACTGCCGTTGCGGGATCTGCCAATTGTGGCGCGTTTGGCGATGGATGCTAGCTTTGATGACTGGGTGCATGCTCTGGAATTGTTGCGTAAGGGGAGCAGTGGCGGTTGTATTCAGATTCTTTCACCGCGATCATTGGATCCTAATGGACCCCCAGCGAGCTTGCCACAAATTAAAGCAGCCGGTCAGTGTTTGGCGGCGGTGTTGCAGGCTCACCCTCTGTCTGATGAGCACACCATGGTGTTGGTTGTTAGTGACAATGCTGGCAAAACCCTCGGTAATTATGCGTCAAACTGGGGCCAATTGCCGGTGAAACTGGTGGTGATTGATGAAATTCCTGATCGCCATGCACATTTTGTGAATATCGGTCGTTGTTTGAATAATATTGTTCCGGTCTCTTTTTATGGAATGAATTAAAAAAACCAAGAAAAGCACAGGCTTTTTCAAAGGAGAATTAATATGAGTAAGATTTTAAAAATTAAGTCGCTAGACGAAATTGTTGTTCCTGAACCGAAGGTGGATGAAACGTACAACAAAACGTTGTTAAATCGTGAATTTTCGTTCGTAGGACTTAAGAAATTGTTGGGTGTGGCTGATTTTTCTAAGTCTGGTGACGGAAGATGAGATCAGTCGTGAAGCAGCACGCTCAATACTCTCCAACCTGACACTGCAACATCTGTACGATCGCCCACTGATTGATTAGCAGCGGAAGATGAGATCAGTCGTGAAGCAGCACGCTCAATACTCTCCAACCTGACACTGCAACATCTGTATGATCGCCCACTGATTGATGATCGTGGTGAGCTAGATTCCGTTATGCGAGTCGGTTACGATATCGATATGGCGGTGTTTGATTCTATTGCCGATACAACAATCGGGAGCGTATCAGTCCAGCATTGCTCCCCGTGGTGGTGGCCAGTCTCGCTAAGATCTGTGATGTACACGAACTGATCTATCTTTCTGCTAAGGTTAAGCCTAACGCTAAGGCGCGTACTCGCGTCGGTTTGCCAGGTACACTGTCTTCGCGGTGCCAGCCGAATCATCCCACCGATGATCTGCGTGGCTTGACCTTGCTGACCTATATGGGCCTCGCCGAAGGAACTGGTGATTGCTTACTAGGGATGAATCCGGCGGAAGATACAGTGGAAAATGTCAGTGTTGTTCTGGAAACAATGGACAAGATCCGTCGCGAAACTGGGGTGCCAACTCAGCTCTGCTGCCTATCTCATATTAAAACTCAGCTGGCCGCTCTGGAAAAAGGGGCACCAGTTGAAATCCTATTCCAAAGTATCGCTGGAACCGACAGTACCCTGATTGATGAGTTCGATGTCACCGTTGATTATCTGGATAAAGCCTATTACATCATGGCTGAAAAGGGTCCATTGCGTGATCAAGCTGAGCAGTGGATGTACTTTGAGACAGGTCAGGGCAGTGAAGTCAGCTACAACAAACATAACGGCATCGATATGACGGTTACTGAGGCGCTGTGTTATGGCTTAGCGCGTCGTTATGATCCGTTTATGGTTAACAATGTTACCGGTTTTATCGGTCCCGAAACCCATCTGGATAACTTTGAGATGATGATCTCAAATCTTCAGGATCATTTTATGGGTAAATTGATGGGCCTACCTATGGGGATGGCACCATGTTACACCCTTCACTCAAATTGCACCTTAGAGGGGCAGCAGATGGCGACCCAGATGTTGACCGCTGCTGGGGCCAATTTCTTCATGGATGTTTATTATGGCATGGATCGTATGCTGTCCTATTTTGACACCAGCGGCCACGATAATCAGACCTTGCGAGAAATTCACAACCTGAAACCGGCTCCTGAATATTTGGCTTGGGCTGTTGAAAAAGGGATCTACCAGCTCGATGAGCAGGGCAATGTTGAGCGTGGTGCCCATTGGGGTAATCCGCGGATCTTCTGTGATTCAGATGTTGAGTTTCAGAAATTGCTTGAGTCTACTCCGGCTGTTTATGGTCTTGAAAATGCTGGGCCACGTGTTGCCAACGATGTGCAACGTACATTACGTGCCAATCAGGCGATTGCTCGTGAGGCTATCCACGCTGATCTGCGTATGGAAGAGTTTGAGAAATTCAATGTTCGACTACTCAATACCAAAGCAACAAGTAAGGATGCTCATCTCAACGATCCTGAACTAGGAGCACATATTGACGAACAGGATCGAGCGGCATTGAAGGTGGAAAATTGTGACGTGCAGATTCTAATCTCCGACGGTCTCAGTGCTGAGGCCATTCATCACAACATGGACGAATTGCTGCCAGTGTTGGAGGATGGACTCAAGAGCCGAGGTTATACCGTTGCTCAGCACCTTGTCGCTCCTTATGGACGGGTTAAGCTGGCCGAGGAGGTTTCCTATGCAGTTCAGGCCAAGGTGATCATTAACTTGATCGGTGAGCGCCCAGGCGGTGATGCCTTAGCTTCACGCAGCATGTCTTCCTATATGACCTATCGTCTCGAAGATGATGATAAGCAGGCCGCTGCCGAGTTCAGCGGCAATAACGATATTGCCTTTGAGATGACAGTTATCTCGAATATTTACGCCGGTGGCATCCCCTCTCTTGAGGCTGGCAGTCTGATTGTTGAAAGAGCTAGCGAAATTCTTACAAACCGCGCAGCTGGCAACCGCCTTACTAATTTGCTCAAAGACAAGGCTTAACCTGGTGTGAGTTTTCATAGCGAGGAGGCCCGTAAGGGCCTCCTTATCTATTTGCGGTTATTGAGTAATTTTTTGGTAACTGGATGGTTATGCTAATGGAAATTAAAACTTTTTGCGCTATGGCCAGCACTAACGGGCTGTGGCTTCGCACTAATTTGACTCTGTTTTAGACCTGAATCAACGAAGAGGACATTATGAGAAATAAAATAAACTCACTCTACACCAAAGACAATATTATTGTGTTCGCATCGATGTCCCTTCTCTGGTGCGTCATACTTTTTGTCCTCAAGCAGGTGATTTCGATCTCGCCGAGTGCTGGTTTCAGTAGCGCCGTCACCGGTGCTGGAGTCGCTGTTCTTGCCGCCCTTACAGCAACCTCTTTTGCCTTGATCATGCACCTTAAAAAAAACAAGATCTCATTATATACTGAAGAGATCGAGAATATTGGCAAACTATAAGCGCCCAAGATATAAGGGAAAAAACTATGAAAACCTTCAAGACTGTATTCGATATCCTGTTTATCATGCTCCTGTGCTTCGCCACGCTGCTAGGCACTATGCTGCTCCAGGGAGGGCTCTTAGTGGGCGGGGAGGGGATAGACTACACCTTCGGGCTGGGTTCGTTTACCGTTACCTTCGGTGCTATGGCTGTCTATTTTGTGTTCATTCTCAAGACTAGCAAAAAGGAGCTGAAAACCATGATCGACAGGATCTACAAATAACACTAAAGGACAATATTATGAGTTTCTGGAAAATTATGAATTTTTCGGCCTGGGCTTTAAGTACAATCATCTTTTTGTGGCTGGCTATTGATTTTTATAAAGCTGAAAAAGAGTTGTCAGACAAGAAAAACAGCATAGAATAAGGATGTGTTGCCATGGATAATGCAAATAAAAAAGAACACAAGCTGTCAAAAGTCTTGGGGGTCATCCATATATGGGCTCTCGGCGTTGGAATTGTCCTCGTCGGTGAATTTATGGGCTGGAATTTTGCTGTAGCTAAGGGTGGTACTCTGGGGGCGATTATCGCTTGTTGGGTGATGGGGGTTCTTTTCATCTCGCTGGTGATGGTTAATACTGAGATCGGTTCAGTCATTCCTGAGGCTGGCGGCCAGTATGCTATGGCCAAATACCTTCTTGGCCCCTTGGCCGCCTTCAATATCGGCCTGATGTTGGTGTTTGAGTATGTCATGCTGGAAGCGGCGGACGCGCTAGTGGTCGGCCAGATTCTGGAATCTTTGCATCCAGATGTTCAGGCACTGCCCTATATCATTCTGAGCTTGCTGTTTCTAACCTTGCTCAATTATCGCGGTGCTCTAGCGGCGTTATCATTAAATTTCGTGATCACCGCCATTGCGGTGTGTACTATCTTCATTCTGCTGATCGTGACCAAATTTTACACCCCCGCTGACAGCCTACTTAACCTTAAAGAGATGTCAAATGGATTGCCTTATGGCTGGATCGGTATTCTTGGGGCCTTTCAATTTGGTATCTGGTTTTATCTGGGGATCGAAGGGACAGCTTTGGCCGCCGAAGAGTGCCGTTCTACCGGTCGCTCTCTGCCGATAGGAGCGATTGTTGGCCTGATCACTCTGCTGACTGGTGCTACTATCACTTGGTATGTCTGTTCGGGACTTGTCAACGCTGATGATCTCGGTAAGTCGGTCTATCCCCTTTATGACGCTGCTGTGGCAACGAAAATGCCATTTGTCATCGCTGCTCTGTTTATTGGTACCATCCTCGCTTGTTTAGCCAGCGCCAATGGCTGTATTCATGATGCAGGTCGAGCCTGGTTCTCTATGTCTCGTGACACATTGATTCCGGAGCAGTTTGGTGTCCTTCATCCTAGATACAACACCCCCCACCGAGCGATTTTGTTTCTATTGCCGATTTCGTTGGCTTTCGGTTTTACCGGACTGTTAGATCAGGTCGTGACGTTCTCCATCTTTTCTGCCCTGCTGGTTTATGCATTCACTGCCATCATGATGTTCAAGTTCAGAAGCATGTACCCGCTAGGGACAATTGAGCGTGGTTATATCTGTCCTGCCCATCCGATTCCAGCCATTATTCTCGCCATCTTGACTCTAGCGACATTCGCTGGTATGTATTTCGGTTATTGGATCAATATTCTCGGCGGCTTGACCTTTTACTTTTTGGCCTCGCTGTGGTTTGTTAAATATCGTTGTAAATCGGTTGATTTGGAAAACTTCATCACCCCGAGGTGGCCACGACCCAAAGGATTTTAGTGATGTCGATATTTTCCAGATTGAAAGAATCTAGCCCCATATTTCTGGCGATCATGCTACCCGGCTCTGGACATCTAGTGTTGGGTCGCCCAGCACGCGGATTTATTCTGTTGCTATGGATGGTGGTGATGGGTTTTATTACCTATAACCTCTCGGATGAAAACACCTCATTCATTGGTCGATATTCAGGAGGATTCGCTATTTTGATCCTTTCAGTGCTGGACATCGATACGATCATTCGTAAGCGCAAACAGCAAGCTAATACGGCCTGTTAACCCCGCAGCGGCAATGCATTACACTGCCGAGCGATTAATCGACAATTATAAACTAATAACTAACGCCAGATGAGCTGATTTGCCTCTGGCGTTAGTTATTGTACCAGCCTTTTCCTTTTATCTATTTTCAACCCCGTTTTACAACAAACAGGAGAATTACCATGGAGATATCGACAGGAACCGGTGACGGCGGTCAAACCAGCTTAACTGGTGGACAACGTGTCAGCAAAAATTCATTGCGCGTTTGTGCCTACGGCACCATTGATGAGCTCAGCAGCTTGATTGGTGTCATTGTGGCTGAGACACCAGCGGACACCATTGCGGATTCATTACGACAAATCCAAAGTGATCTTTTCAACCTCGGAACCGATATCTCTACGCCCAATGTTGATCCGGCGCTGGTAGCATCTGCCCGAATAAAAACTGTTCACGTTGAACGCTTGGAACAATGGGCAGGATCTGCGACAAAAAAACTTCCAGTGTTACGCGAATTTATCCTCCCTGGCGGTTGTCGCACTGCCGCGTGGTTGCATCTGGCGCGCACGGTCGCTCGGCGGGCAGAACGTGAAGTGGTTGCTGTCTGTGCGACAGAGGGCGCTGCCATCAATCAACTCGCGATCATCTATCTCAATCGGTTGTCTGATCTTCTTTTTCTTTGGGCTCGAATTGCTAACGATTTTGGCCAAAAAGACGTTACGTGGTCAGTATGAGATTTTTATAGCGACATTGACGCGCTAAGACAGCGTGCTTCATAATAAAAAACGCCTGTTGGAATAATCCAACAGGCGTTTTTTGTGTTATTGCGCAAAGCAGATTTTTAGACCGACATTAGCGATAATCGGTTGTTGTTTTGGTGTTAATCTGGTCAAGGAAAGTAAAGCGTTGCAACTCGTGCTCCAATGACATTGCGTGGCCAGCCAACTCTTTATTGGTGCTTGCACAGCCACCAGCTTGAGCGACATTTTCATGAGCAATCCAGCCAATTTCATCCAACGCTTCACGCACCTGTAACAGACGATCAGCAAGCAAACAGCTGACTTCACGGCTGGGTAGCTCTTCTGGTTTAAATTGGCTAGCCAACTCACTCACCGTGCGTGAAACTTCTTCAATCAACGTCGCTTGCCGACTAGCCGCCAAGATCATGCCGTGACTGATCTGCGCAATCTGCTCGCTGTCGAGGATGATCTGCTTACTGCTGCTACAAACGTGGCCAATGACGTTGTTGAAATTTTCGGTCATCGTCTGTAATGAGTGACTGAAAACATCCAACTCCGATGCTAATGCCAGCCGCTGCTGGAGCTCGCCGGCGGCAAGGTTTTCAGCTTGGCTGGCCTTGAAAGAGAGGCTTTCAGCCATCTGGTTCAACGCTTCGGCCAATTTGCCGACCTCATCCGCCTGATTAAGTTTGAGACGCGGGCTCAAATCACCACGACCGATGCTTTCTGCCATCTCAGTCCCCATACGGATCGACTTGGTTATTCGAGTGGCGATGACCCACAATAATAATAGGGCAATGGCAATGCTGACTATACCGCCACCGAGTTCACTCCACATCATGGCATTGACGGAAGCCATCACCTGATCTGCAGGAATATGAGTATACATCTTCGACCAATTGCTGTAGGAAATCCAAGGTCACGTCGATCGTCGCCACGCCGTACACTTGATGACTATCCTGTATCGGCACCGAGACCGTCGTCATGAAAACATCTTTGCCATGAATTGGATAGACATAGGGCTCAGAAAGCGTTTCGTGCTTTTTACGTAGCGGATCAACATACCAGGATTTGCTGTCAAGTTCTGTCAAGATATCCATCGAGACATTACCGAGATCGTTATGAAACCAGTAGTAGCTTATTCGACCACTATCATCATGTCCGGGAGTGTTTGCAAATTCTGCATCGCGGCCGTCAAAAGCATTCGGTTCCCAGCAGGTAGCACCACCGACAAATTCAGGATTTTCTAGGATCATCTGTCGCAGCATTAGGTTGATATGGCGGCGACTAAACGTAATGCGCTGGTCATGATCTTTAGCCGCAGTAACCGACTGGGCAAACCCTTTGGCGGTAAACATTGCCCGTTCAAGAACGGTGCGAATTCGCAACATATTTTCGACGGCAGAAGCGGTCGCTATCTGTTGAGCATCACGCATGGCTTCTTCACGAGCTGAAAACACCGACAATGTGAGGTTAACAGATGAGGTAAGCAATAAACACAAACCCGTCCAGAGTGCTATTTTCGTTCTAATAGACTGACTGCCCATTATATATGTCTCCATTTATACTTCTGTTTAACTAGATCAATTACACTTTTCAGCAGCAGAAAGAGCATAAATTTTTTTCGTATGCCGTCAAAATTTTACCTAGCTATTTAACGTCAATCTGATGTTCTTTAAATTTGCGATAGATCGTGTTGCGACTAATGCCTAACAGCATTGCGGCTCGCGAAACATTGCCGTCCGCTTCATCGAGGGCGAGCTCAATCATCTCGCGCTCTGTTTCCTTGAGCGGACGCACCTTACTCTGCCGTTTCACATCTGCGCCGCCCACCAGTTCAGTGTGCAATTCCATCAACTCAGCTGTCAGCAGTCCATCAGGGCCAGCCAGATTAATGGCTCTCTCTAAGACATTTTCCAACTCTCGGATATTACCCAGCCAGGGATAGATACAACACGCCCGCAAAAATGATTCGGCGACCGTAATGTCGTCACGGCCTAGTTTCTCAGCCAACCGCCCACTCAGGGCTTTAATCAACAAAGGCAGGTCCTGAAGGCGATCACGCAGCGCGGGGATGGTAATACATAGAACATTGAGGCGAAAATAGAGATCACTACGAAAGCGACCGGCCTCAATCTCTTTGGCTAAATTTTTATTCGTCGCAGCAATCACGCGGATATCGATAGGGATTTCGGTACTGGAGCCGACCCGTTTCACTTTACGCTCCTGCAACACCCGCAATAACTTTACCTGAACATGTAACGGCATATCGCCGATCTCATCCAGAAACAGGGTGCCACCGTCAGCCTCTTCAAAGTGGCCCGGTTTACCGCCTTTTTTGGCACCGGTAAACGATCCCTCTTCATAGCCAAATAACTCGCTTTCGATCAGGTTTTCAGGAGTCGCAGCGCAATTGATCGCGATAAACGGTTGTTCACTGCGCTTGCCGCAGCTATGAATACTCTGGGCAAACATCTCTTTACCGGTACCACTCTCTCCCTGAATCAAAACCGTAGAGGGGCTTTGTGCGGCAATCTCGACACGTCGCTTGGCCTCATTAATCGTATCACTCTCACCGATGATGGTATCCAGTGTGTAACGTGTATTGGCCGTATGGGCGATGTTAGAACGAGTTGTCTTGATTTTTTGCTTGATTTTTGGCTTTTCCTTTAGCTCAATTGCTGGGGCGCGTATGACGGCAATCGCACCGATGCTCTTGCCCTCATCGTCATATTGCAAGCAGGCAGAACTGAAGATACTGAACCCTTTTGCCTTCAGAAACACCTCTTGTTCTTCATAGCTGACACCAGTTTTTAGTAGGTCAAGTATCGGTGCATCAGGGCCGACAAGGTTGCTGATATGCCACCCCTTCACGCTATCTGCCTCGACAGCAAAAATTTGGGCCGCAGCTTCATTGATTTTAGTAATCATCCCCTGAGTGTCGACCGAAACTAGCCCCTCCCACATCGAGTTAATGATGGTTGTCGAGTATTTATACGCGACCTGAAGTTTATTGCGCGTATGGATGAGACGAAGTTGATTTTCGATCGCTTTAGCACCGGCCGCTACCATGGCTAGAGTGTGCAAACTGTCGAGTTGGCTGTCACCACTGACATTGAGAACGCCGATCACTGGACCGTCGGGTTCAAAAATTGGTGCGGCATTACACATCAAACTTTGATTTGTTTCACAGTAATGTTCAAAGGCCTGAAGTTTGATTGGTTTTTGTTCCACAAGGCAGGTACCAATGGCGTTGGTACCGCGCATCGCTTCACTCCAATCTTCGCCGAGTCGGATAGACCCCAATGACATATCTGCTTGAGATTCCTGCCCTCCCACCTGCGAGACAATTATCCCGCGGTCGTCGGCTAAAACCACCTGAAAGCCGGTTTCACCGACAAAACTGTGTAGGTTTTCCATCACTGGCTGGGCCACGTTAATTAGGTATTGGAGATGCTCGAAACGTAAATGCTGATCAGCTAATTGGTTGGTACATGTTTGGTGAGGAGTATGGGGGTCCACCTCCAGTTGGCGACAACGTTGCCAGGAGTTAGCTACATATTGACGCACCTTTTGGGTGTCTAACCCCTGATCTGTTACAAATCGCTCCCAAGCCTTGCGCATCTCATGAATTTGTTTATCGGTCATCTGTTCTCCCCTGAATTTGTTTATCGGTCATCTGTTCTCCCCGTATATCATCACCAAGCGCATCATGATAAGAGTGACATAACTCCTGGCACTATGCAGCTGGGGCCGTTTATATTCTAACCAGTGGCAGTAAATTAACGCCTGTGTTTTTCGGTAATTTGGTGTAGTGATAGTTGATGCAAGCTTTGCAAATGCGGATTTGTGAAAATAGCGCCCGAGGTGAAAGCGTCAAAAATGGCCAGTTCAAACTTAAATGGCTAAGAACTATAAGTTTACAGCTTCAAACTGGCAAGTATTATAAATAAAAAGATAACTATTCAGCTGATAAACTGGCAACGTCAATTCTTAAGGGACGCATTTAACGTATTTATGGTGTGTGATTACGATTTATCCCATCTCCCACTCAAATTCGCTGATATTTTTCTCTTTAGAGTCGAAGTCTATACCGATCAGGTAAATAACTCAACTTTCGCACCATAATAAACGGTGCAACAATACGATGTCACACTGATTTTCAGAATATACAAGCTAGAAGTAGCATCGGTCGCCGCAATAAGCTTGGTATCTGAGCCATGAACTCTTCCAGCACTTCTGCAATCGGTGCCGTTATTTTATCACCGAAACCCTTTATCAATTGCTGCAAAGAGTTCAATAGCAGCGTGATGGCTTCGGTAAAACTGGTTTGTCGCAACTCATCGCACCCGGCTTTCTTGCACGAACAGACAAAGCACTCTATCTTGTCAAGACAATGCGAAATAACAGCGCATTTCTTTAATTGTTCACCTTTTAGACATATAAGAGATTAACTTTATGACCCCTTGGACACTTTTAGATAGCGCACCGATTCCCAGTGGTGGCGGTGAGCTACGACTTCATCAACGTGCTGATGAATTTATGATTAGTATTGTTGGTGGCGGGGTGCTAATGACAACTC
Source organism: Desulfobacteraceae bacterium 4572_35.2 (assembly GCA_002084665.1). Classification (GTDB taxonomy): domain Bacteria; phylum Desulfobacterota; class Desulfuromonadia; order Desulfuromonadales; family Desulfuromonadaceae; genus Desulfuromonas. Next base: position 13,454 of record NBLY01000060.1, read on the forward strand.
GCATGCACGGCTCGGAAGATGTTTTGGCTGAGCTTGCATGTCGTGGTCTTGACCGCAACTCTAGCGCCAACGTACTGATTGGCGGCTTAGGGATGGGCTTTACCCTTGCCAGTGCCCTCTCTCATTTGAACTCCGAGGCTCAGGTTACCGTTGCCGAGTTGGTGCCAAAAGTGATTGAGTGGAACCAAGGAGAGCTTGGCGAGGCCGCAGGTAAGCCAATAGATGACCAACGAGTGACAGCCTTCACTGGTGATGTTGGTAAACTGATCCGCAAGGGGGCGCAGAGCTACGATGCGATCATTTTAGATGTCGATAACGGTCCCGACGGCCTAACCCGTAAGGACAATAATTGGCTGTATACTCATAGCGGATTGTTGACCTCTTTCGCGGCATTACGGCCTCATGGCGTTTTGGCGGTGTGGTCCGCTGCCGATGATCGACGCTTTAGTGAACGTTTGAAAAAGATTGGCTTTGTGGTTGAAACGGTTCAGGTTGGGGCGCATAACAATAAAGGGCAAAAACACACCATTTGGTTGGCACGGTGTAAAGATTAACTGTTTACCGTGAACTCATTTTGTCGCTGATGGTAAGCTCTTGTGTTTTTCTTTGTGCTTGATGTGATTGTTTATCATATAATGTGCATTAATACCGTTAATGTATACGTTGGTTGGATTTGAATTTGACAGAAGGTCGGAACGCACGGTATATAAAACGTTGGTTGTTTTGTCCGTATGTTGAAAGTCACTGAAAAGTGCTGTTGCAATGAGTTATGAAAATAATGAAAGAAAATGCTCAAGCAAATCTTGAAAATTTATATCGAATTTTTACTGTCAATGAAGGTCGTGAGTCAACATTGGGCAGTATTGATCAGGCGATCTCCGAAAATGTTGCTGGCTTTTTGCAGGAACACATTGTTGCATTAGAGCGTCAGCTTAAAGAGATTGAGGTTGATTTCTCTTTTTCGACGATTCCCGAAAATCCCACCTTCGTTTCAGAATATACCGAATTTGTAAAAAAGAAGCTGGTCGCCCAATCGGTTCATACCGCATCACCTGGCTTTGTTGGTCACATGACATCAGCGATGCCCTACTTTATGTTACCGTTGTCGCGCATCATGACCGCTTTAAATCAAAACTTGGTTAAGGTGGAGACCTCTAAAGCGTTTACGCCGATGGAGCGTCAAGTGTTGGCGATGCTCAATCGGTTGATCTACAATCAAGATGATGAATTTTATGAGCGCTGGATTCACGATAGTCAAAGTGCTTTGGGTGCTTTTTGCTCGGGTGGAACCATAGCGAACATTACCGCTTTGTGGGCCGCGCGTAATCGCTTGTGCGGGCCAGATGGTGATTTTAAGGGGATCGCACAAGAGGGGATGTTTAAGGCGCTCCAGCACTTGAACTGTAGTGGACTAGTGATACTTATTTCCCGTCGTGCTCATTACTCTCTCGGTAAGGCGATCGATCTGTTGGGGATCGGTCGTGACAACCTTATTGCCGTCGGCACCGATGACAATAATCGTGTTGATATGCGCTTGCTCCGTATCCAATGTCAGCGTGTGCAAAGCGAAGGAAAAAAAATTCTGAGCCTTGTCGGTATTGCTGGCACCACCGAAACAGGCAGTGTCGATCCTTTGGAAGAGATGGCTGATTTAGCTGAAGAGCTTGGCTGTCATTTCCATGTCGATGCAGCCTGGGGGGGACCAACACTATTTTCCAACACCCATCGTTGGCGGCTACGCGGTATTGAACGTGCCGACTCGGTTACCATTGATGCCCATAAGCAATTATATGTACCTATGGGTGCAGGGATGGTGCTATTTAAAGATCCAGCGGCGTTATCAGTGGTTGAACATCATGCCGCCTATATTTTACGTCACGGTTCAAAAGATCTAGGTAGTCATACCCTTGAAGGATCGCGCCCCGGTAAGGCGATGTTGGTTCATGCTGGGTTGTCGATTATTGGTCGTCGTGGTTATGAACTATTGATGGATCAGGGGATAGAGCGAGCGCAACGCTTTGCCAACCGTATTGACGCTCATGATGATTTTGAGTTGGTTACTGCGCCTGAACTGAACATCCTCACCTATCGTTATAACCCATCGTGGTTGCAACGAATTTTAGACCAAGCGAAGCCTGAAACAAGCCGTAAAATAAATGCTATTTTAGATACCATCACCAAAATAATCCAAAAACGGCAACGCGCCGCAGGTAAAACATTCGTTTCTCGTACCAGTTTAGAACCTGCTCGTTATCACGGTGATACCATTACTGTTTTTCGCGTGGTATTAGCCAACCCACTAACGACCGATGAGATTCTCGATACTGTGTTGGCTGAGCAGTGCGAAATTAGTCGGCAAGGTGGATTGCCAGCGTTGATTGATGAGTTAAAGCGGCTGGCGGCAAGTTTTGTCTAGTAAGATGGCAGCGAGTAGCTAACCATTTAACTGGTTGATCTATTGAGATAATAAAAAAGGCCTGCATTGTTTGCAGGCCTTTTTTTATTGCTGCTGAGTAACAGTCTCAAAAATAAAAGATAAACCGTCTCACACAGAGCCACCAAGAAGACACCAAGCCACCAAGAGAATCAAGATCATAAAGGATTATTTTAAGATCTTTCTTTGTGGCTTAGTACCTTTGTGTGGAAAATGATTTTGAAGTTACTCAGAAGCTGTGTGGAAAATGATTTTGAAGTTACTCAGAAGCACTGCTCTTCCGCCAGAACCGAAAAGATCATCTCTCCCGCGAAGGCGGCTATGAGACAGGAACTCCAATGCGGAAGATTGATGCTAATCTAGTTACCCTTTGGGGTAGAAATCAGGTAGTGACAATTGTGTTTTATTATAGTTGTTATCATGGCTCCTTCGCCTGTTGAGTAAACGTTTCTATGTCAGATTCTGGACTGATGGCGTGAATCCAAATCAGTAGTGCCGCACGCGTTTGAGCCGCCTCATTATCGCGTGCGCAGCGGACCACCTCATCGCGTGCTTTACTCTGTGGCATGGCGGTGATAACTGTTTCTTGCGCTGGTGTGGTTATTTGTTGGTGTCGCTGTTGGCGCGAGCGCAACAGCAATCCTAGGGTAATTCCCCAGCCGACAACGCACAGCGCGCTGATCCACATCCATAAATGTTGCGCTGGCTGGTCGGTTACGCTGGCCGTGTCGAGTGCTGGTGAAACGGGCGATTCAGCTGGTGCTGGAACAACCGTTGGTGCTTTAGCTGGCCCCGGTTGATCCGAAACGTTGATATCGATAGCCGAACTGGCATCACGTTGGCTAGGAAGCACCTGAACGGTAACTTCTTTAGTTCGTTGAGTGCGCCATTTTTTACTGTCAATATCCCACCATTTTAATTGTAGTTCAGGCAAGGTGAAAGTTCCCGCCTTGGTTGGTACAACGGCGATCTTTTGCTCCATTATGCCGCGAATTCCTGTTGCCTCTAACTGATCCTGACGTATTGTTTGGTCGGGATAGACCTTAAAGCTTTGTGGCGAAATAATAGTTAACTCAGGAAGTTGCGCCGCCGCAAGACCTGTTGCGCTGGTGATAATGGTGCGTGTTGCCGGTTCACCAACGGTGAGAGTCGGCGGTGTATGCTGCCAATCATCACCGATAAGAAACTTTTGTGCAGGTAGCCACGGTTGTTGGCTGGGGATGGTTGGTGGCTCGGTTACGTTAATATCAAGTGCTTGTGAGCGCAGGCGGATCGTTTGCCCCCCTTGGCGGAAATTATCAAAGCGCGAGTTGAAACGTGAGCGGTTATCTCCCTGTAGTTGACCATTAAAGTGTAGTGGCGGCAAGGTGAGTTGACCAGCATGTTGCGGAAACAGGGCATAGTTGCGTTCGATCACGTTATAGCGCCAACTGCCGCGCTCCGTTTCGTAGCGTACATCCTCACCTAACAGGTGAACCGTGGTTTCCACCCCCTCTGGACTGAGGTCACCGAGACCTGCTTGCAACAGAGGTTGACGATACAGTAAGCGGATGGTGTAGATCAGTTGTTGTCCTGCCATCACTTCAAGGCTTGAAACCTCTGCTTCAAGAATTACCTTGGCTTCAGCTAGATCACTGGGTTTCTGTTCGCGAACTATCAATGCCGTTGGCTTCGAGCAATCTGAGCCACTACACAGCGCGGGGATGATGAGCGTACCGCTGCGCTGCGGTAAAAGTGTCAGCGTCCACACCTTCGATTTACTGTAATCGCCATTGATAATTTGAACTTGAGAGCTTTGTGATTGGCTAACGATCTCAAAATCATCCTTCAGTACTGACAGGTCAGGGTCACTATCAAGGTTGCCCAGCGCAGTAAGTTCAAGGGTCACACTTTCGTTGATACCGATTTGACTACGGTCGGTGCGCGAATGTAGTTCGGCGGCATGGAGTGTCGTTGCTGAGATTAAAACAAGCCATAATATTGAGAGAGGTAAGATACGGTTTACCATGTTTTATCCCCTGAATTTCGATGTTGCCGTTGATTGTACTGATATTGAAATTTGCGCCGTAACAGTTCGCCCGGATCATCGGGAATGCGTTGCAACCATTGTTTTTGTTGCCAGTCCTCGACCTCCTCTTCATCGGTGGCGGTTGAGTTGATCTGCTCCTGTTGCTCCTGTTGCTCCTGTTGTCATCGGTGGCGGTTGAGTTGATCTGCTCCTGTTGCTCCTGTTGCTCCTGTTGATCCTGTTGCTCCTGTTGCTCCTGTTGCTCCTGTTGATCCTGTTGATCCTGTTGCTCCTGTTGCTCCTGTTGATCCTGTTGATCCTGTTGATCCTGTTGATCCTGTTGATCCTGTTGATCTTGTTGATCTTGTTGATCTTGTTGATCTTGTTGATCTTGTTGATCTTGCGTTGAGCCATAGTTGATCCCATTCAAGCGCTTGAGCAGGCTGAGGCACTAGCAACACCAAGCATAGTATCAATAACCAGCCACGGCGAAAAGCCAATGCGGCGATAAATGCCAGCGGCCATAATAGCCACGGCCCCTCTTCACGCCACTGTTCGCCAAGGCGTTGATTTGCTTCATCCTGTAGTGGGTCGGGATGGTCTAAATCTTTTAGCACCGCATTGAGGTCGCTATCGTCAATTGCTAGCTGGTGGTAATGGCCGCCGCCCGCTTGAGCGAGTTCGAGCAGGCGGTTACTCTCAAGGCGCGGTAAAACCATCTGGCCGCTGCGATCTTTTATGAAGCCCCCCTGTGGTTGCGGGATCGGTGCGCCATCAGTAGTACCAATGCCGAGTACTGACAATTTATAGCCGTTATTTTGTAGCGCACTGGCAGCCTTTAAAGCACGTTGTGGTGTGTCCTCATCAGTGATGAGTAGCAATGTGCCGTGTGGTTGGCTCGCTTGTTTAAGCAGTTGTTCACCGAGGGCAATCGCTTGCGTTAGATCACTTCCTTGGGCTGGCATCATGGTTGGATCGAGGCTAGCCAGTAGAGCAATAATGGTTTTGCTGTCATCGGTAAGGGGGACAACGGTAAACGGTTCAGCGGCAAATACGATCAGTGCCGTTTGCCCCTCTTTTCGCTGGCGTAGCAGGTCGGTGACCTTTAAGCGCGCTTGTACTAAACGGTTCGGTTTAAGATCGGTGGCTAACATCGATTGTGATAGGTCGAGCAAAATAACCAGCGCCGATTGTTGTTTAAATAATGGTTGTGGTTGGCGTTGCCACGTGGGGCCAGCGAGGGCGACTATGGCAAGAATGCCGCCTGTTAGTATTAAACCACGCAGCCATGATTGTGAATGGTCTGGCTCAGTTGCGTTATCGTTCTGATTGCTGATGAGGATATGTGGCAACAGTTGTGGATCGCACAGGGTTTGCCAGTTTGATGCCACACTCACCCGTTTTTTCCACCACCATACGGCGAGAACCAACAGTGGTAATAGCCACAGCCAATGGGGGCGTAAGAGATGAAAATTGGCCCATATTGTTAATAATAACTCTTTCATGGCCGCCTCCGTATTATTCGACTACCAAGCAATATTCCACACAAAATCAATGCCGCACCGAGGGGCCAAAAATAGAGGGCGCTGATAGGGCGGTAGATTTTCTTCTCTTTTTCGACAGGTTCCATGCTGTCGAGTTGATGGTATATCTGTGTCATTTCCTGGCTGTCGTGGGCGCGGAAGTATTGGCCGCCAGTGGTTTCGGCTAAATAAGTGAGCATTGTTTCGTCGAGATCGGCTGATGGGTTAACGGTGCGTTTAAAGATAAACGAACCCACCTCCATCGAATCTGCTCCAATACCGATGGTGTAAATTTTGAGCCCCACTTGTTGGGCTAATTCGGCTGCTTTTTCGGGTGTGATGGTTCCAGCGGTATTGGCGCCATCGCTGAGGAGGATCAACACTTTTTGGTTGTCGGGTTGTTTTTTTAACCGTTTGATGGCCAAACCGATGGCATCACCAATCGCAGTTTGTTTACCCGCTAAACCGATCACCGCTTCATCTAATAGTTGAATGACGGTGATATGGTCAAAGGTCAGCGGTACTTGAATGTATGGTTTGTCACCAAAGAGGATCAAGCCGAGTCGATCACCTTGGCGGCGTTCAATGAATGTTGTTGCCACCGCTTTTAAGGCGGTGAGGCGATCAACTTTATCACCGTTGATCTCAAAATCTTGCGCTTGCATACTGGCCGACAGATCAACAGCCAGCATCAGATCGCGGCCGCTAACTGGAAGTTCGACTGGTTGCCCTAACCATTGCGGGCGAGCACAGGCGATTACCAGTAGCAGCCAGCATAGAATCGCCAAAATTAGCCGCCAGCGCTGTTTGGCTGGGGCGGGTTGACCTGTTTTGGCTAGCGCAAATGGGGTTAACGAGGGCACCCATAGCGCGGAGTCTTCGCGTTGATCAACTTTAGCTGTTAAGCGATAAACCAAATAGGGCAACGGTAATAGGATAAAGGCCCACGGCCAAGCAAACTGAATCATGCTGACCTCCGCTGTTTAGGCGGTAGAGGGAGTTCTTTGATCCACCGTCGGCAGAGGGTGAAAAGTGCGATTGTATCAATCTCAGGAATATCTCTTTGGTATGGGCCACAACTGAGGCATTGGCCAGCCCCCTCACTGAATGGATGGTTGTTTGGCGATGCTTTTTTATGGAACGGCTGATCGAGAAAAGTCAGCCAAGCTTGGCCCTCTAACCCTGCACAGGGTTGCTGATAATGGAGAATCGCCATGTGACGCAGCAGTTGCGATAGCCGTTGAATCAGTTGATGATGATCGTCTTGCGTCGCCATATCGGCTTCAATCGTTGCTAACTGCTGCAAGCCTAAGCGGCGATAACCGCGTTGCCGATAGCGGCGGATGGCTAAGATAGTTACCGCGCTTACAATGATGGCGAGGGCGACAACTATCCACCAGCCTAGGGCCAGTGGCCACCACGATACAGGGTCGGGGAGATGGATGTCGCGTAATATCAAAGAGGGTTGTTTGATTGGATTCATGTCATTCACTTATTGCGCTGACTTTGGTGACCGAGACAGTCGTGGGCGGCATCGGTGGTGGCACACAGGCTGAAATGTGCGCCGTGGCGGAGGCAAAACTGCTCAATTCGTTGGCGATGCGTTAAAAACTGTTGTTCGTATTGCTGCCGTATCGCTGGCGAGGCGGTGTCAAAGTGAAACGGCTGGCGACCATCTGATATGGGGTAGCTTCCCGCTGGTGGCAGCCGTGTTTCAAGGGGGTCGTAGCAAAAAATCAGGGTTAAATCGTTGTGCCGTTTAAGTAGTGCTAGCTGTTTTTCCACCGCGTCATCCCATTGGGCAAAATCACTAATCAGGGTCACCAAGCTACCCGGTCGCACCACACGGCGCAAGCGAGTTAGGGTTTGAAATAATCGTTGTTGTGGTTCAAAAGGGTGTTGCAGTGGCCGCTGCCATACTGGGTCGTTAACCATCTGGCGTAACAGATTGAGTACACCACGTTTACCAGATTGCGGGCGCAGCTCGGTGTGACGCTCTTCTGAAAAAATAAACGCACCGAGGCGATCACCCTGTTGCAGGGTTTGCCAGCCGATCAGTGCCGCAAGTTGTGATGCTTGCACTGCCTTAAATTGACCACGAGTGGCAAAAAACATCGGTCGACGGTAGTCAATAGCCACCAATACCGGACGTTCGCGCTCCTCTTGAAATAGCTTGGTGTGTGGCTTACCAGTGCGTGCCGTAACGCGCCAATCGATGGTACGCACATCGTCACCTGCTTGATAACCACGCACTTCGGCAAACTCCATGCCACGACCGCGAAAGTTGGAGCGATAGCCACCATCCTGAGCGGCGAGGATGCGACCACGAGGTGGTTGCCCCTTTGCACCTTGCTGACGTAATGCCATTAAAGAGGTGAGATCAATACGAACAGCGGAGGCTGTTGACTCACTTTGTTTGTTTGCTAAAAAAGCCATTATGGGATTGGAATCCGTTGCAGTAGTTCGTTAATCAGATGGTCAACGGTGATCCCTTCGGCCTCAGCTTCGTAAGTGAGGAGTACGCGGTGGCGTAATACATCGAAGGCCACGTTTTTAATGTCCTCTGGCGCGACATAGTCACGCCCATGCAACCAGGCGCGACTGCGAGCGCAGCGATCGAGAGCGATGGTAGCACGCGGACTACCACCGTATTGAATCCAGCCAGCTAGATCATCGCCAAAGCGTTGTGGTTGGCGGGTGGCTAAAATGATCTGCAACAGGTAATCTTCTAAATTGTCAGCCATGTAGGTGTTTAATACCACTTCACGCGCAGTTTTGAGTTGCGCCGAACTGATCGGTTTAATCGGTGCTACATTGGTTGACGGTTGCTTAATGGTCGAGGCTTCACGGCGAGCGAGGCGTAAAATTTCGCGCTCCGCTTCTTCTGCGGGGTAGCTGATGGCGACGTGAAGTAAAAAACGATCCAATTGAGCTTCCGGTAACGGGTAGGTTCCCTCCTGCTCAATGGGGTTTTGGGTTGCCATGACTAAAAATGGATCTTGTAGTGGATAGGTAGTTTGGCCGACGGTGATCTGCCGCTCAGCCATCGCTTCAAGCAGTGCCGATTGCACTTTAGCTGGGGCACGATTGATCTCATCGGCTAATACCAGATTGTGAAATAGTGGCCCCTGCTGGAACTCAAACACCCCTTGCTGCGGGCGGTAGATCTCGGTGCCAGTTAAATCAGCAGGGAGCAGGTCGGGGGTGAATTGAACACGATGAAAGCTACCTTCAAGGTGGTCACCGAGGAGGCGAATGGCGCGTGTTTTGGCCAAGCCGGGAGCACCTTCAACAAGCAGGTGGCCATCGGCTAGTAGAGCAATAAGGAGGCGCTCAATCAATTGCGGTTGGCCGATAATCTGTTGACTGAGGGTATGGGATAATTGAACAAATTGACTTTGGATCGTTTCCATAGCTGCTCTAAATCCTTAATGGTTATCGTGAGTAACAGATGTTAGATTGTATTTGCGATATATTTTTACACCTATGGCTTTTAAAAAAAAGGTGTAAATGCACAGTTTTTCCTAGGAGGCTGTCGGTCTTGGCGAATTGTAGCGATCAGATGATTTCGCAGTAGATTCTTGGCGAATAGTGCGCCTATTTGTCGAAAATGTGAGGGAATATGCACCGATCAGATGATTTCGCAGTAGATTCTTGCTAAGCTCGACAGTCTCCTAGCAGTTTAAAAAAAATAGCAACGTGCTATGGTAGCCCAAAGAGACCGTTAAATTTCGCAGTTAGATTCTTGCTAAGTCCGACAGTCTTCTGGTCACAATGTAGATTTTAAATAATAACAATTCGTAAGCACAATGAAGATAGACGAGAAAAGGCTGAGCAATGACCAATCACCCAAGTGAAATCCCCCTCGGCAAGCAAAGTGAGTATCCGCAAAATTATGATGCCAGCTTGCTCTTTCCGGTACCAAGGCAGATAAAGCGCGATGAACTACATATTTTTGGCGACTTGCCATTTTGTGGTGAAGATGTGTGGAATGGCTACGAGTTGTCGTGGTTGAACTTACGCGGCAAACCCGTGGTGGCATTGGGCCGCTTTCGTATCCCTTGTGTTTCGGAATTTCTGATTGAATCGAAGTTGCGGTGGAATTATTTGCTGTCGACGATATTCAACAGTGGCAAGTGGAATGTTTATCGGGTTGTTGCCTTGATGAGCTTGATATAGATGTTGAGCACTATCAACTTAAGGCTGAGCTCCTTGATGGTGCCGCCGATTCTAGCTCGGTGGTGAGCGAATCCGTTCATAGTCATCTGCTCAAAAGTAATTGTCTGATCACGTCTCAGCCCGACTGGGCTAGTGTGTGGATCGATTATCAGGGCGCTAAGATCGATAGGAAAATCCTGCTTAGTTATTTGATCTCATTTCGCCAACACAATGAATTTCACGAGCAATGTGTCGAGCGGATCTTTACCGATCTGATCCGTTACTGTCAGCCCGAGAAGTTGACCGTTTATGCCCGTTATACCCGCCGTGGCGGTTTAGATATCAACCCATGGCGTAGCACCCATTTGAGCGCAGCACCAAGCTGGCGTTTAAGTCGTCAGTAGTATTTTAAAGAAACAATAAAGGAGAACTTCTGTGAAGGATTCACTTAATATAGATACCGCCAATGTCGATTTGAGCGGCGAGAGCGATTGGACCTCTTTTGATGCACCAGCCTTAGTTGGCGCATCGCTACGTTTTGTTTCTGGTGAGCCAGAAGGTGACCGTTATCGTGTCCGTTATTATAAAAATGGCCAGCAAGAACTGCGTGCGCGTATCTGGTTTGGCCCTGAAACCGAAGGACCTCCTGGCCATTCACATGGTGGCGCGATGGCAGCGGTGCTCGATGAGGTGTTGGGCCTTGCGGCGTGGACCGCGGGTTATGCCATTGTGGTCGGTAATCTAAATATAAGTTTCCGTAATTTGCTTCCCCTCGGTGCGGTTGTTACCGTTGAAAGTACAGTGGTTTCAGCACAGGGGCGTAAAGTGATGGTGCATGGAAAAATTTGTCAGGGGGATACGGTTTTTGCTTCGGCAGAGTGTCTGTGTATCACTATCCCTCAGTAGCGTTGAAGTTATGCTATAGCCCGTTGTCACTGCGGATGCGTAAAAACACTGGGAATTTTGGAATTCCAGAAGAGTATAAACCATTATATTTGAAGGTGATGGTGGCGCCGATTGGTGGCGGGTTGTCGCGCTCATTACGACTAAATCCGGTGCCGATTTTAAATAATGTGCCATCAGCCTTTTGTACCACTAACGCTCCGAGCCGTCCTGTGTTTTGCCCTTGTCCGCCAAGGTGGGAGATGATGATTGCTTCATCATCTTGATACGGTTTGATTTTGCAGATTGAGCCACTGCGCCCTGCGCTGTAATAGGCGTTTGGGTCACGAACGATGAGGCCCTCCCCGCCAAGTTGGCTGATTCGATGTTGTTGCTGTTGCAACTGGTCGGTGCTAGTGATGGGGATCTGTTTAATGACAAAGGCGTAGGGTGATGGGTGATTTTGAAACCATTCTTCGGCGAAAGCAATCCGCTCGCGGAAGTTTTTGTCACGATGAGGCACATCGAAAATTGCAAATTTAAGCTCAAGCCAACCAGCGTGTGGTTGGTGGCGTAAAACCGTAGCAGCGGTGCGCTCAAAAGTCCCCCGTCCGCCCCATAGCTCTCCCTCTAGGGCAAAGTGTGGAAGTTGTTGAGTGAATAGTGCTGGCGGGTGGAAAAGGTGACCATTCTTTGACCACAATTTTTCTCCATCCCAGTAGCCGCGAACACCATCAAGTTTCTCACTCATCCACCAGCCGATAACAGTTTGATTTTGGTTGTAGCTTTTCGCTAACATCGGTTGGTGAGCGAAGCCAGGCAGTGGTAGCATTGCTAGTAAAATCAAAACAAACAGAGACGTAGTTTTAACTGGTGTAATGAAGAAAGACATGAGTTTTTCTGTGGCCTTAATAGATTGTATCAATGTTCGCAATGGTCGTGATATTTTGCCAGAGGTAAGGTGATATCGACGCTACTGCCGACACCAAGTTCGCTGTTTACCTGAATGGTTCCATGGTGAGATTCAATAATGTTCTTAACAATAGATAGGCCAATTCCGAGACCGCCAACGGCAGTATTGCTACTGTCAACACGATAAAATTTGTCAAATATTCGTTCTAGTTGTGCGGCGGTCATGCCAATGCCTTGGTCGCTAACAGTGATTATGAAGTTTGTGGCGGTTTTGTGCGTTTTAATGGTGATGGTGCCACCCTTTGGCGAGTATTTAATGGCATTGCTTAAAATATTTTCGATGGCTTGGGTCAGTTTATTTTTATCAATATATAGATTGGTCTCTAAATCATTAAAATCAGTGACGATTTGGTGAGTTGGACAACTGTCGCGATATTGATTGATAAATGGTTGCACTACTGTATCTAGCGTGTGTTGTTGGCGGTCGAGGGTGATGATACGCCCCGCTTCAATGCGACTAAGGTCAAGGAGTTCATCAACTATTGTGGCTAGCGCTTCTGATTTTTCAGTAATAATGTTGAGATATTCATGCTGAGATTTTGCTGGCAAGTTATCATTTAGCAGTAACAGTTTTTGTCACCATTGAGGATCTCTTGGACTTTTGAGGCTAAAAGGTTGCCCTCAACTGTCTCGCCAATGTCAAGAATTTGTTCCTGAGAATCATCAATTTGTAGCAGTGCTTTTGCTGTTTGATTGAATAAAATGATCTGGTTTTGTTGATCTGTGACAATCAATCCGTCACCGATTGATTTTAGAATTGCATCAATTTTATTGCGCTCGGCTTCTGCGTTATGGAGTGCTTTTTTAAGGGCAAGTTCAGCTTTCTTTTGTCGGTCAATGTCACGGTGGGTGCCTACTAAGCGCAAGGGGCGTTGATCTGTATCACGAGTAACCACCATGCCACGGCCAATGATCCATTTCCAGCTGCCATCTTTCATTTTCATGCGAAATTCGCTGGCAAAGTGGGAAAATTCTTTATTCATGCAGCGTTGCAGTGTTTTTGTTGCGCTGACAAGGTCGTCGGGATGAATAAGATTCTCCCACTGTTTAATCGTTGGGTCAATTTCGTCAAGTTGATAGCCCAGCATGCGGCACCACTGGCTGTCGACTACATTTCCCCCTGTTTTAACCGTCCAATCCCAAAAACCATCTTGAGATCCATCGAGGGCTAAACGTAGTCGTTCTTCCTTTTCTTTGAGGATTTTTTCTTTACTTTGTAGGTCACGCAGGGTGCGTAAGAGGATAAGACATAAGAGAAGAAGTAGTGCGCTAACGACAACAACCAGCCCAAAATGCTCGTGAGCTATGTGGTGAAAAAATGAATCTTGTTGATGGATCTGTTGTAGTTGCTGCTCAATAGGTGTCATATGTGATCCTGCAGCCGAAGTTTTAATCAAGGCTAAATAGTGTTTGGTCTAATGATCGTTCTTTAAACTATACCAGTGTTGTCTGTTTATGGCAACTTAGTAGGGAGCGTGATAGTATGCGGCCTTCTTTCTTTGGTTTATTTGTGTAGAGGTTTGAGGGGGGTATGTCAGTTTTTGGTGATAACGTTAATCGTACAAGTTCAGTTTCGCAAACTGCGACCCTTGTTGTGGTGTGCGTTGCCCACTTTTTGATGCCATTTATGATGTCAGCTGTTGGCGTAGCCCTCCCCGTCATTGGTCGAGAGTTTTCAGCTAGCGCGGTTCAGCTAGGTTTGGTTGAGACCACTTATGCGCTGTCGGCTTCGGTATTTTTATTAGCGATGGGTCGTTTGGGTGACCTTGTAGGTCGACGACAGATTTTTCGTCTTGGTCTGGTGATTTTTACTGTTTCTGGCGGTCTTATCTCGCAAGCATGGTCGATTGATGGTGTGATTTTGTTACGACTTTTTCAAGGGATAGGTGGCTCAATGGTGATGGCGACCACTATGGCGATGGTGGTGACGGCATTTCCTGCTACACAACGCGGGCGCGCATTGGGGATTGCCACAGCCAGTGTCTATGCTGGGATCTCTTGCGGGCCATTTCTTGGTGGGAGTTTGGTCAGTTGGTTAGGTTGGCGCTCTATCTTTTATTTGGGTGTGCCGCTGGGGGTGATGGCGTTTATTGTCGCCACGGTGAAACTTACAGAAGAGGGGCCAACGGCTAAGGGTGAATCATTTGATTGGCGTGGCTGGATTATCTATGCTTTATCAATTTTGGCGTTGATATCGGGTGTGATGCGACTAAACGACGGTGTCGTGTGGTGGCTGGTTGCGAGTGTTGGTGTGGCTGGGTTTATCCTGTTTTTGTGGTATGAATCACGTCAGCGTTATCCGCTGCTCAATACCAACTTACTCCGTCATAATCGCATGTTTGCGCTGAGCAATATTGCTGCACTGTTTAATTATGCTGGCACGTTTGGTATTACGTTTTTTTTAAGTTTGTATCTACAATATGTTAAAGGATTTCCACCACACACGGCGGGGTTGGTTTTAATTGTTCAGCCCATTGTTCAAACGATTTTTTCACCCATGTGTGGTCGTTTGTCTGATCGTTTTCCCGCCGCTAAGGTGGCCACTGTTGGGATGCTTTTTTGCGCCGCTGGTATTGGTGTTGCTGCCACTATTTCCAAATCAACATCACTGGGTTTTATTGTTGTGGTGTTGGTGATGCTCGGTGCAGGTTTTGCGCTATTTTCAACAGCAAATACCAATGCCATTATGGGCAGTGTTGCTGCGCGTGATCTCGGTGTTGCTTCTGGGTTTGCTGCCAGTATGCGAACCCTAGGTATGATGGCTAGCATGGCGATCATCACGGTGATGTTTTCGTTATACATGGGTGAACAATCGGTAACATTGGCTACCCAGAATGAATTTGTGCAAAGTATGCAAAGTTCCCTATTGGTTTTCAGTGGCCTGTGTGTCGCGGCTGTCGCTAGTTCATTTGGCCGTCATCCGTCAAATTAATAATTGTAACTATTCCCCTTACTATGGAGTGTTATTTCAATGCCAGATCCTCTTATCTCACGTACTGAATCTGCTTATACCTATCCACTGTTGATTAAAAACTTGCTGCAGTTTCCGTTGGTGAATTGCCCCGATCAAGAGATCGTTTACCGTGATCAGTTGCGTTACAGCTATAAAACATTGCATCAGCGTGTATGTCGCTTAGCCAATGCTCTTATTGATATGGGGGTGAAGCCTGGCGATACCGTTGCGGTGATGGATTGGGATAGTCATCGCTATTTGGAATGTTTTTTTGCCGTACCGATGATTGGCGCGGTGCTGCACACGGTGAACGTCAAGCTTTCGCCCGAGCAAATTCTTTATACGATTGATCATGCCGAAGACGATGTCCTTTTCATTCATAGTGACTTTATTCCGATTATTGAACAGATTAAGGGTCGCATCGCCACGGTTCGCGAATATATCCTGCTAAAGGATAGCGACGATTCTTTTGTCAGCCAGATCCCATTTAGTGGCGATTATGAAAGCTGGATTTTGATGAAAATAGCCGTGCGACAACGTTCTACACCACCGGAACAACTGGGATGCCGAAAGGGGTCTAGAAAGGGGTCTATTTTAGCCATCGTCAATTGGTTTTGCACACACTCGGTGTTTTGGCTGCTCTTGGTACGCCCGAAACGCAGGGGCGAATGCATCAAGGTGATGTCTATATGCCCATCACGCCGATGTTCCATGTTCATGCATGGGGTTTGCCTTATGTGGCAACTGCTCTCGGAGTAAAACAGGTTTATCCGGGTAAATATTCTCCCGATGTCTTGTTAGACTTAATCGATCGCGAACAGGTTACCTTCTCCCATTGCGTGCCGACGATTCTGCATATGTTGTTTAAGAGCCCCAAGATCGATCAATGCGATCTGAGCCGCTGGAAGGTGATTATCGGTGGTTCAGCACTGTCAAAAGTTTTGTGTAGTGAAGCCTTAGATCGCGGGATCGATATTTTTACTGGCTATGGCATGTCCGAAACCTGCCCTATTTTATCTCTTGCCCACCTTGATGCTGAAATGTTGAAACTCGATCGTGATGAACAGATCGAATATCGCTGTAAGACAGGTCGTCCCATGCCGCTGGTTGATTTGCGAGTGGTCAACGAACAGCTGCAAGATGTTGAGGCTGGCACGCAGAACAGTGGTGAAATTGTCGCTCGGGCACCCTCGGGCACCGTGGTTGACGCAAGGATACCTGAAAGATACTAAAAATTCGGAGAATTTGTGGCAGGGTGGCTATCTGCATACAGGTGATGTGGCGCTACGCGATGAGCGTGGTTATGTGAAGATCACCGATCGCACTAAGGATGTTATTAAGAGCGGCGGCGAATGGATCTCATCGCTTGAGCTTGAAGATATCTTCTCGCACCATGCCGCAGTGGCCGAGGTGGCTGTCATTGCTCAAGCCGATGAAAAATGGGGCGAACGACCACTGGCATTAGTAGTGTTGATGGATGGTCTTGAAGATTTGCCGAGTAAAAAAGATCTTCTAGCATTGCTGCATGAATATACCGATACTGGTGTCATCTCAAAGCAGGTGATCTTGACACGGGTGAAATTCGTCAATGCGATTGATAAGACCAGTGTTGGCAAAATTAACAAAAAGTATTTGCGGGAAAAGTATTTGTCGTGATCGTGGTTAACAGCGTAGATTAGCGAGAACAGATAGTGGTGGTGTTGCCAAGGATGGAGTAGGTTGATAATGGTGCGATGGGATGTGCGGGAACATATAAGTTTGGTGTGGTTTGTGTTGCGCTGGCTATTGATGGTGACTCCCGTAGCGCTGTTGATCGGCACCAGTGTCGCATTCTTCCTGTGGCTATTGGCTGAAGCAACACAGGGACGTATCGCCCATCCCGATTTAATTTATCTATTGCCCTTCGCTGGCGTGGCAATCGTGATGATCTATCATCATTACGGTGATACCGCTTCAGCAGGTAATAACCTGGTGATGGAGCAGATTAATCAACCCGGCGCTGGCGTTCCTAAACGGATGATGCCGTTGGTGTTATTTGCCACGGTTATCACTCACTTGTTTGGTGGTTCGGCGGGGCGCGAAGGCACGGCGGTGCAGATGGGTGGCAGTATCGCTCAGGTATTTGTCGCGCCATTTAAGTTGGATCGCAACGATACACGCATCCTTTTAAGTTGCGGTGTGGCTGCAGGCTTTGGTGCGGTCTTTGGTACCCCGTTAGCTGGAGCTATTTTTGCCCTAGAGGTCTTAGCGATTGGTAAAATGCGCTATGATGCCCTGATCCCGTGTTTGATGGCTAGTGTGATCGGTGACCACGTTTGCACCGCGTGGGGAGTTGGTCATACACAATATCAAATTGTGGCCCCTGAGCTACATATCGACGCTGTCGTTGCCCATGTTTCACCGCTGTTAGCCGCAAAGGTGATGTTGGCTTCTGTGTTGTTTGGTTTGGCAGGTTTTTTATTTGCCGAACTGACCCAACTGTTTAGTCGTGTTTTTAAACGGCTTATTTCATGTTACTGGCTGCGACCAATTGTTGGTGCGCTGCTGGTTCTCGGTATCACCTTCTTGCTTGGCACCCGCGACTATCTTGGTCTTGGCGTTGGTTCTGTCGGCGTTGAGGGTGCGTCTATTGTTAATGCCTTTAGTGGTGAAGGGATCACTCCTTGGAGCTGGTGGTGGAAGCTGCTACTTACCGCCATTACCCTCAGTTGTGGCTTCAAGGGTGGTGAAGTGACGCCGCTGTTTTTTGTCGGAGCTACCTTGGGCGCGGCGTTAGCGAATTTTTTAGGTGTACCTATTGATCTGCTGGCAGGTATCGGTTTTATCGCTGTATTTGCTGGGGCAACCAACACGCCGCTGGCTTGTACGGTGATGGGCGTTGAACTGTTTGGTGCTCAGTATTTAGAGTATTTTGCCATCGCCTGTTTTTTGTCTTATCTGTTTAGTGGTCATTCCAGTATCTACTTAGCGCAAAAAATTGGCGTGGCTAAAGGCGGTGTTGGGGATTATGGTGCTAATCAGTCACTCAAGGAGAGTCGGGAGCGCTATTAATCGGTCATGTTAAAAGATCGAAGCGATGCGCTCATACGATTTAGTTAGCCGTTTACTGGTCATTTTAAACAAGCCACGCAGCAGCTTCAGGCCGAGTTCAGGGTAGGCTTTGATCAATTGCTCAAAACGATCATTTGACAGCAATAGAAGTTCAACGTCGGTAATCGCTTCAGCTGGAGAACTCGGTCATCTTCTTTATCCCCAGTTTGCCTTTGAGGATAAACGCCGCTTGATTGTCATCATCGCCCTCATTCCAAATGATTTCACCAGCTGTCGCTTTATGATGAGTACAAAATTCCATTAAACTGCCGATCTCACCATCGGGTAAGTTTTTGAAAAAAGTAAATTTATCTTGCGCCAGCATGGGTAATGAAGTCATTCTAGGTCCTTGTATTGGAAAGCGAAGTTGACAATAATCAGTTATTCCTAACGGTAAGTCAATAGCTCTAATGATCCATACCGGTTGTAAAATTAGTTAGCGGGCTGTTTCGCCGTAGAGCCATGTAAAATCTGACAGCCTGCTGAGTGAGCAAAATCGTGTGTGAAAAACTAGATAAAAAATATATGGATTTGGCCTTAGCGCAGGCTCAGCAAGCTGAATCGCTAGGCGAAGTACCCATTGGCGCAGTGCTGGTTATCAACGATCGGCTGATTGCAGCCGCGGGAAATCGGCGCGAACTTTGGCAAGATCCTACCGCCCACGCCGAGTTGATTGTATTACGCGAAGCCGCTAAGCGCGTGGAATCATGGCGACTCGATGAAGCAACCCTATATGTTACCCTAGAGCCTTGTGTGATGTGTATGGGCGGGATTATTTTGTCACGTATTGCGCGGCTGGTCTATGGGGCTCGCGACCCAAAAGCTGGAGCCGTTGGCTCAATTTACAACCTCGCTGTCGATGAACGCTTTAATCACAATGTTGAAGTCACACAAGAAAAAGGCTGCTAAACTTCTAAAAACATCGGCGTAGGTA
>NBLY01000004.1 GCA_002084665.1 Desulfobacteraceae bacterium 4572_35.2
TTTTCGATGAAATGGAATATGGGCTGGATGAACGATACTCTCGCGTATTTTTCCCGTGATGCGCTGTACCGTTCCCATCATCATGGCCAACTGACCTTTAGTCAAATATACGCCTATAGTGAGAACTTTATTTTGCCGTTGTCGCATGATGAAGTGGTGCATCTTAAACGTTCACTAGTGTGTAAGATGCCAGGTGATCACTGGCAACAACTGGCTAATGTGCGTCTGTTGTTGGCCTATCAAATGACCCATCCCGGTAAAAAACTGTTGTTCATGGGCGGTGAGTTTGGTCAATGGGATGAGTGGAACGATGCCAGTCCTCTTGACTGGGCCCTGTGCGATCACCCCAATCATCGGGCACTACAGCAGTTTGTCCGCCAACTCAATCAGCTATATTTTAGTGAAAAAGCCCTCCATCGCTACGATTTCGATTCCCACGGTTTTGAGTGGATTGATTGCCACGACAACGAGTCGTCAACGTTAAGTTTCATCCGCCAAGCCGATGGTCAACAGCTGATCTGTGTGTTCAATTTTACCCCTGTGGTTCGTGAGGGTTACCGGATTGGTTTGCCACGCACTGGCCGTTATGCGGTGCGGCTTAATTCGGATGATACACGCTACGGTGGCAGTGGTGTTGGTCTTGCTGAGGAGATCACTGCAGAGGATCAACCATATTCGGGACGGATGGCCAGTGCAGTGATCACGCTGCCACCGTTGGCGATGTTGGTGCTGAAGTGGGAGGATCAATCATGAAAAAGGTGTTATTCGCCACCTCCGAAGTTTATCCGTTAGTCAAAACAGGTGGACTGGGTGATGTGTCGGCGGGGTTGCCGACAGCGTTACGAGAATTAGGCCAACAAGTGGTGATTGTTTTGCCAGCCTATCGTGATGCTCTCGCTCGTCTGCAGTGTTGTGAGTGCGTGGCGACGCTAGATGTTTCAAGTTGTGGCAATCAGCGTCAGGTGCAGATTTTTCGTGCTCAGGCCGATGGACTTTCGTGCCCACTTTTGTTAATCAAAATCGACACATTGTTCGACCGTTCCGGGTCGCCTTATCAGGATAGTGACGGTAACGATTGGTGGGATAACGGCGAGCGTTTCGGTCTTTTTGCTAAAATTGTCACCGAGCTGGCCTGTGATCGGCTGGGTCTTGATTGGCATCCAGATGTGGTTCATTGCAACGATTGGCAGACCGGCTTAGTTCCTGCGCTGCTTCAGCTTGAAAAAGAACCGCCGTTAACGGTGTTCACCATCCATAACCTCGCCTATGGCGGTCATTTTCCCCATGAGCTTTTTGTCGGTCTCGATCTGCCGCCATCATGGTGGCATTACCAACAGATAGAATTCCATGGTGGTATGTCGATGCTGAAGGCTGGAATTGTTTTTGCCGATCATGTTGCCACCGTGAGCCCCAGTTATGCGCAAGAGATCTGCACGGCTGAATTAGGTTGTGGCCTACATGGTGCTTTGCAGCAGCGTCAACAGCAAGGGCGGCTGCATGGTTTTGTCAATGGTATAGATAGCCACGTGTGGAACCCACAGAAAGATCCCTATCTTCCCTATCATTATTCTCTAAAGAGGGGGCGTGTGGCGCAAAAGAAACGCAATAAGCAGGTTTTGCTCGAGCAGCTTAATGTTGAGAAAATCTGTGCCGTGATCCCAGCGTTCATTCAGCAAACAGATGCCTGTTTTGTTGTTATCGGCTCAGGTCAAGAACACTTAGAGCGAGCCGTTAGCCAACTTGCGCGGCGATACCCGCAACGTGTTTTTGTCCATATCGGTTATTCAGAGTCCTTGGCTCATCTTTTAGAGGCTGGAGCTGATCTGTTTCTGATGCCATCGCGATTTGAGCCCTGTGGCTTAAATCAAATGTACAGTTTGACCTATGGAACGCCAGCAATTGTTCACGCGACAGGCGGCTTAAAAGATACCGTTGTCGATACCTGTGCTGAATCATTAGAGAACCTGTCCGCCACGGGTTTTGTTTTTCAGCCAGATACCGCTGAAGCATTACGTGAAGCCATGCATCGGGGGATTGATCTTTATCGTCGCCCGCGTTCATGGCAAAAATTACAAAAGATTGGTATGGGTCAAGATTTTAGTTGGCATTGTCGAGCCAACTGTTATTTAGATCTGTATCTTCACGGAGGGTCGGATGATTATTCAGCAACCAGATAAAGAGATGCAAGCCGTTGTTGACAAGGCGTTGCGTAGTCCTGGAAATGATGTCGAGAGTATAGAGACCAGTTTTTTGCACTACCTCTACAATACTTTTGGCCGACAGCTCCAATCTCCTGGTTATTATAGCTTTAAGGCGCTCTCCTTTTGTCTGCGTGATCGGTTAATGGCGGATTGGAAGCAGACATGGCTGGCTCATTACCAAGCGGAAACGAAAAAAGCTTGTTATCTGTCGATGGAATTTCTCATCGGTCGCTCATTGGGGAACAATGTTCTCAATATGGGGATCAAGGATGAAGTAGGTGCTGCGTTAAACGATTTAGGCTTGCAGCTTGAGCAAGTTGAACAGGATGAACAGGATGCGGGGCTTGGTAATGGAGGTCTTGGTCGTCTTGCGGCCTGTTTTATGGATAGTTGCGCCACCTTGCAACTGCCTGTTATGGGCTATGGTTTACGCTACAAATATGGCATGTTCCGTCAGCGTATTCAAAACGGCTACCAAATCGAAGATCCAGATCCATGGTTGCGTCAGGGGGAATATCCGTGGGAGGTGCAACGAGCCGACTATACCTGTGTGGTTCGTTTTGGTGGCTATACTCGTTCCTTCATCGAACGCCACGATGGTCGACTTATTGTTCATTGGGAACATGCTGAAGAGGTGCTTGCTGTCCCGTACGATGTGCCGATTGCAGGGTTTCACAATAATACCGTCAACACTCTACGCTTATGGTCTTCTGCTTCAGCTGAAGATTTTAATTTATCAGAATTTAATGCGGGATCCTATTTTGAAGCCGTTGCCCAACAAAATGATGCTGAAAGCATTACCATGGTGTTGTATCCGAATGACAGCAATGGCAACGGTAAAGAGTTACGCTTAAAACAGCAGTATTTTCTAGTCTCTGCCAGCCTTCAGGATGTTTTAAAGCATTGGAAACGAGGTCATGGCAATGATTTTAGTCAATTTTCTGAGTTGAATGTTTTCCAGCTTAACGATACTCACCCGAGTTTAGCGGTAGTTGAGTTGATGCGCCTACTCCTTGATGAAGAGCAGATGTGTTGGGATGACGCGTGGGATATTGTCACCAGAACAATGGCTTATACTAACCATACCCTGTTGCCCGAGGCTCTTGAAACATGGTCGGTCGAGTTGTTTGGTGCACTGTTACCACGCTTGCTAGAGATTGTTTACGAGGTAAATAGTCGCTTTTTATCTCAGGTGTCGATGAAATGGCCAGCGGATCAAGATCGATTGCAGCGGATGTCGATAATCTCCCCTGCGCAGCGGGTTAGGATGGCCCATTTAGCCTTGGTGGGATGTTTTTCGGTGAATGGCGTTGCTGCTCTTCATTCTCGATTATTGAAAAATGGTTTGTTCCGAGATTTTTATCAACTTTGGCCGCACAAATTCAATAATAAAACAAATGGTGTCACTCCGCGGCGTTGGATCGGTTCGGCAAATGAGGCGTTGACCGATTTACTTCATGATACCATTGGCGATGGTTGGCTAACAGATTTAACCCAACTGAAACGATTAGAAGAGAGGGTCGATGATCGTGATTTTATCCTGCGCTGGCAACAGGTTCGTCAGCACAATAAGCAGCGACTAGCCGAGCTTATCCATGAACGTACTGGTGTGACATTTAATACCAGTGCGCTGTTTGATGCTCAGGTGAAGCGGATACACGAATATAAGCGGCAACTTCTTAATGTCCTGCATCTGATCCATCTGTATGTACGGATTAAAGATGGTGATACCGAGGGGTGGACTAATCGTTGTGCCATTATCGGTGGCAAGGCAGCACCCGGTTATGAGATGGCCAAAACCATTGTGAAATTGATCCACAATGTGGCCCACGTCATCAATACCGACCCCGATGTCGGTGATCGCCTTAAACTTGTTTTTTTCCCTGACTACAATGTGTCAGCGATGGAGGTGATCTGTCCTGGAACAGACTTGTCGGAACAGATTTCGACCGCCGGTAAAGAGGCATCAGGAACAGGGAATATGAAGTTTATGATGAACGGTGCTGTAACTATTGGTACTTATGATGGTGCCAACGTTGAAATCCTTGACGCCGTTGGCGAGGAAAATTTTTTCCTCTTTGGTTTACATGCTGAAGAGGTCGTTGCGCTGTCGGGACATTATGATCCCACTAGCTTCATCAATGCCGATACTGATCTTCAGCGGGTAATTCATCTGCTAAAATCGGGTCATTTTAATCAGTTTGAAACTGGAATTTTTGATCAATTGATCGCCTCAATGACATCGTGTGATGATCCGTGGATGACTTTGGCTGATTTTCGTTGCTATGTTCACGCACAAGAGCGTGCGGCAACGGCCTTTAATGACAGCGTGACCTGGACGAAGATGGGTATTTTAAACAGCGCCCGCAGCGGTAATTTTTCAACAGATCGCACTATGACTGAATATAATAATGATATTTGGCACTTACATCCAGTTGAGGTGAATTGAAAAATTTGCTACGCTCATGCAAATTATTACAAGAGTGAATAACCGTTACCTCGACTATTTGCCCCATTGCAAGGAGCACCCATTATGGGATTATCGTTACAAGAGCAACTACTAAAAGCTGGGCTTGTGAATCAAAAGCAGGTCAAAAAAGCGCAACATGATAAAAGGGTGCAAAAGAAAAATGGTAAAAAAGGGGCACAGACAACTTCAGATGACACCAAAGAACGGTTAAAGAAACAGCGCGAGCAACAGGCCGAACACGATCGCCAATTAAACCGTCAGCGCTTGAAACAGAAACAGCAGCAAGAGGATTGTGCTGCGGCGCAACAGTTGATCCAAAAAAATCGCACTAAAATTGAGCCAGGCGATGTCCCTTTTCATTATGTCACTGGTGGTGGTCAGATAGAGCGGCTTTATGTGACTCAGGAGGTTGCCGACCAACTTGGCTCAGGGTTGTTAGGTGTGGCGGTCAACTCAGGTGAGAATGTTCTGATTTGCGCTGCTACGGTGGCCAAAGTGTTGCAACGTGATGAAAGTTTGATTGTCGCTTTTAACGACCCCGCCGATCTTGATGATGAATATCCTGCTGAATGGTGATGTGTTTAATGGTTTAAATGAGGCATAGGTGGAATAAAAAAGGCTAGCTGAAAATCAGCTAGCCTTTTGATTTTATTATGGTGCGCGATGCAAGATTCGAACCTGCGACCTTTGGCTTCGGAGGCCAATGCTCTATCCAGCTGAGCTAATCGCGCATGAATTCAACTATATAACTTAGAACGGGGTGAAAAGCAACTGCAAACTTGGTTGGCGTGTTGTGCAATTAATCGAGTTCGGTCAGTGCTTTGTCCAGTTGCTTTTTTTTGATTTTTTCTAAAAGTGTTGTTCGTTTCAAGTTGAGCAGTTCAGCAGCTTCCTTCTTGTTCCCACCTGCTTGAACCAATGCTTGCAGGATGAGACGATCTTCAAATTCACTGACACGCGAATTGAAATCTGTTGCTCCCCCTTCACTGATTAAGCCCGCTGTGGTCTCCTCCTTTTGATGATACAAATATTTTTCAGGAAGATCCTTGGGGTGGACAATCTCGCCCATGTGGAGAATGGAGAATCTTTGCACTAAGTTTTCGAGTTCCCGCACATTGCCTGGCCAGGGGTAACGTGTGAGATATCTAAGTGTTTGATCTGAATAGGTGAACACATTTCGCCTTTTGTTGGTGCAAAAACGTTGCGTGAATGTGTCAAGTAACAGTCTGATGTCACCGCCACGCTGACGAAGTGGTGGAATGTGCAACGGAATGACATTTAATCGATAGTAAAGGTCTTCTCTGAACGTCCCTTTGGCGACCGCTTCATCTAGGTTGCGGTGTGTGGCTGCAACGATGCGCACATCGACTTTGATGCTCTTAACGCTGCCAACTGGTTCAAACTCTTTCTCCTGTATTACGCGCAGAAGTTTGGCCTGTAGAGAGGGTTTCATGTCGCCAATTTCATCAAGAAAAAGGGTTCCGCCGTGAGCGTGTTGAATGCGTCCTTTTTTATTGTTTATCGCACCAGTGAATGCCCCTTTTTCATAACCAAAAAGCTCACTTTCAAGAAGTTCTTCAGGAATTGCTGCACAGTTGAGCGGGACAAAATTATTTTGTTGCCTTGGGCTGTGGGTATGCAGTGCTTTAGCGACAAGTTCTTTGCCTGTACCACTCTCACCTTGGATGAGGATCGTGCTGTCACCATCATCACCTAAACGTTGAATCAGGTTAAATAATTGACACATCGATTCTGATTGGCCAATGATATTTAGAAAGCCGTTTTCACGTTGTGCTCGTGGTGTGGCGCGTTGTTGAGTGAGGTGTTGCTGAAGCGCACGGTGAGAAATTTGTGCAATCTCTTGCTGTGTATAGGGCGCATGGAGGAAAAAATGTGCACCAGATTGAAGAATCGTCTTAGTCGACATCGTTGTGTCTTCAGGAACGAGAAGAACAGAAACAATTGGTGTTAACTTGTTGTTTAACTCGATGAAAAAATCTAGGCTTTCATGCTCGTTTTGAGGAGGTTGGAAAAAAAGTACTGAGCATGGATGTTGATCAAGAGCATCACGTGCTTGCTCAACAGTTGAAACCTCGATGATGTTTGTCGTGGTATCGTTATTGAGGTCGTTAGCAAGCTTGGTTCTGGTTGCATCATTACTGTCGAACAAAAGGATGTGTGACACGGCTGCTTCCAGAAGTGAGGATTATGAGACAAACGAATGAAGTGGCCATTGTCGCTTTTTGTCGCACTAATGGCAAGTTGTTTTCAGATTTGTTTTTGCTTTTTCGCAGATTTCGTCATTTGTAGCTGGAGTAAGGATAATATCTGTCGCACCATAGCGAACCGCTTTGATGACATCTGATCGTGTCCATTGTGGGCCAGCAACAATAAGCGGGCGGCCTTGGGGAAGTTCAGAGCGTACCTTAATGATGGTGGCAAATCCCTTTTCATTCACCCCTTCCATGATAAGGAATGCCCCCGTTAAGCTGTATTGACGGAGTTCGTTGAAATTCTCATTGCTACTCAGTTCGATTGTTTGGTGCTCTGTGGTGCTAATGCTTTCACTAAAGTGGGTTCGCAGTGATTGGTCGTCACACACCACCGCAACGATAGGTGGTAAGGGTTGCTCGACCGCTTTGTCTGCTACTTTGTCTGTCGGCGCACTTGCCGCCGCCGCCTTTTTTTCCACGGGCGAAGGGCTATCGTGATCCGTTGTAGGTGCTCCCCATCCTGTTTCGATGGGGCGTGGAACCATGTGCAGCAGGTCTACGGGGCAGATGAAGGATACTTCGCTTAAGTCACGTGCATCGCAACTTAGCGTTCCTGTTACGGTATAATATTCACCAGCTGGAAAAGGTGTTGGATCTTCTACTCTAACCTTAGTTGGGGTGAAAATTTCCTGTTCACCTTTTTTGAGATGAAATTTGCGTGGGTACATCTCATCAAAGTTTTGAACTAATCCACCACTAATGATGTTTGCAACTTCACCGAAGGCATCTGCTTCATCCTCACCATATTCACCAGCTTTTATATGGTTGGCTATCTCTTCAGCGGGTAACATAATCATGGTCCCGGCAAAGAAAATCGCATCTTTTAGGTCGGTTAAAAAGTAAGCACTACCTTCACTGTCACCACTCAACATCTCTGTTGAGATTGTTTTTTTGCCAGGTTTGGCAAAAAACTCTTTTTTGCTGGTATAGCGCCCCGTGAGCCCTTCAATCTCAAGTTCTAGGCCAAGCATGCCTTGCTCGACACGATCCTCTTCTGGCTCTTGTGGGGGAGTATTGACCGTATCATCATTGGCAACAGCTTGTTCGGGGGGGCTGTCGGGTACAGGTTGTTCCTGATGGGCTGATGGTGTTTCATTTACAGGTTTAGCAACGGGTTCAGTTTTGGTTTCTTCGCCGAGAATAGTTGCCGGAATGATGACCTCTAACTTATGCAGGTCAAATCCCTCAATCTTCATGTTACAGCAACTATAAACGTATTCGGTAGAGGGGAAGGGGGTGTCACTGTTGGGGTCGATTTGGCTGGGAACAAAATCATCAACCGACGTACGTTTAAAGTGGAGATTGTCAGGATACATGTCTAGAAAGACAGCAGTGTAAACCCCCGAGATGATATTGGCTACCTCGCCATAAGCATCAGCGGCCTCACCATCGAACGTTCTTAGCTTACAATTTTCCTCAATTTGTTCTTGAGGAAGCATGATCAAGGTGCCGCCAAGAATAACCGAATCTTTTAGATCGGTAATGATGAATGATTCACCACTTTGATCTCCAGAAACGACCATTGTCGACAGTACTGAACGCCCGCGACTTATTGCAAACAATGAGTCTTTGTTCAGGACTTCAAGGCAGTGATCAGTTAACTCAATTGGCGCACCTAGCAGGGCGCCAATCTCTTCTGAGAGTTGATCTAGTATTGTGTTGAAAACTTGTTCAACAACTGCTGATACTGCCACAATGTACCTACTTAGGGGCTTTTAGTTTAAGTTCAACGAGGAATTCACCCTCATCAAGGTAGAATGGTACGGTGATCCACAGCGCATCGTCCATTCCACTTACGCGATAAGAACGGCCAGCTAAAATAGTCGGGACCGCTAAGTTGATTTCTACTCCTTGTTCTGTAAATCCGTCTTTGATGCCACCCAGAATCATATTGGCCATTTCACCAACAGTGTCCTTTACGTCGGCATCGACTTCGTCAATATCGATCCCTATTAGTGCACTTGTTATGGCGAAGGCAACATCTTGAGGGCAGTGGATGGTTAACATCCCCTGAACCTCACCCGCAAAGCCTAGCATTCCAGAAATGCTGCTTTGAAAGTTGTAAACTTTTTCAGAAAGAGCGATCCCCGGTGTTAGTGGCATCATCAGCATGGTGTCAAAAAGTAATTGGGTGCTATCAATAATTTGTTGTTGAAGGTCTATGTTCACATACGACTCCAGATAACGGGCTGTTGTTTATATGTAGCCAAGTATTTAGCGTGTTGGTGTTATTGACAACCGTTTTTTATCTGTAGTTCAACAAGAAATTTACCCGCTTCGATGGAAAAAGGGACAACGACCCATTCTGAATCGGCAACACAATCCATGCTGTATTCGTCGCCGTGGATACATGAGGGGATAGAGATAGTGACATCTTTTCCTGCAGCATCGAGCACCATTTTGATGTTTCCTGCTAGCATATTGGCAAGTTCGCCGATGGCATCAGTGACATCATCATCGATCTCTTCGACATCCATACCAAGAAAGCTACTGGTGATCGCTTTAGCAACGGAGTCGGGTGTATGGATAGCTAACATTCCTTGGCAGGTTCCAGCTAGGCCAATAACACCTGAAACTGAACATTTAAAACTTGTAACGCTTTCGGCGAGAGGGTCACCAGCGGTGATGTCCAGCATGATCATTGTTTCAAAAATCTCTTTGGTCGCCTCTTTGATGTTTTCCAATAGATCCAAAATGAACCCTCCATTTTATATATTTGTAATCAACACATTAAGTAAAAGGCTAATAGTTGTTGTGATGAATTCGTTAGTTGGTAAATTGAGATGATCTTATCGGATGAAATTGTGTTGATATCGCTTAGGTTTTCGGCGCAGCATGGGGCTGCGCCGAAAATCGTATCTACATAATGCCACTAATGACTTCATTGATTTTGTCTGGAGTAAATGGTTTTTTAATGCTTCCAGCCGCACCGAGTTCTTTTGCTTCACCGATAATGTCTGCGCCACCCTCAGTTGTAATCATGACAACTGGAATGTTCTTGATTCCGTCAATTTCTCTCTTTTGACGCAGGAACTCAATACCGTCCATGTTTGGCATGTTAATGTCACTAAGGATAAGGTCAACATTCTCATTCTCGAGAAGATTAAGAGCCTCCTGGCCGTCACTAGCTTCAAGTATTTCATCAAAATCTAGACCGGCCTGACGTAGGGATCTTGATACAATTTTTCTCATGGTGCTTGAATCGTCAATGACAAGTACTCGTTTACCCATGGGGTTGGTTCCTTTCAAGGATCGTTGGATTAGTTGTTCAATAATGAATTAAGGTTATCCATTTCAGCTGCTTTAATTTCAACAGAGAGAGGGAGGTCTTCAGCTATATAGTTAAATTTAAACTCCGAGGTACTTTCTTCATCGTCAGCGAGTTCTGGAATGCTGAGAGAAAAGTCAGATTCTGGTGGAAGTATCACGGTCATGAACCGACCTGCTAGTGTGTTAAGGATTTCTGCAAGAAGATCGTTAATGAGCTGATCACTTAATTCATCTCTGTCCATGGTATACATGGTTTCAGCAATCTGGTAAAGCAATTCCTTAGACACGTCTAAGCGGATCTCTAGAAGTTCAGGTTCAGTGATCAGAAGGTTAACTCCGAGCATCGGTTGTTTGAGGTTTGTTGCTTCCTCAAGGGTACATTCTTCGATGCTAACAAAGGCCATGTTCTCAAGGGTCTCTTCGAGAACGGCAGTGGTTTTTTGATGGAGAAATGTTGTTAATTCGTTCATGCTAACCATCCTCATTGTTGATTAATGGTGCAAGTGCTTCACTGAGCATTGCTGGATTGATCGGCTTATTGAGAACGCCAAAAGCTCCCATTTCAAGAAGCTTGTCCGTTTTTGCCTGATTTCCAGCACTTGTTATAATTAATACGGGTAGGTCAACCAGCTTTGGGCTGGCTTTTACCCACCTAAGCAGTGATTCGCCATCCATTACTGGCATATTTAAATCGCTAATAAGAAGATCAGCTGGTTCTTGCTTAACCAGCTTTAGCCCCTCTTTGCCATTTTCTGCTTCAGCAAATTCGGCATCAGCGAGACCAATAATTTCAAGGCAGCGACAAATCATCATTCGTGCGGTACCTGAATCATCTGCTATTACGATGCGTTTCATTTTTGTGTCCTTTCTATGTGTCCGTCATGGCATTATGCATGGTGTCGAATGTTTCGTTGACTTCCAGCATAACAAGTGCCAGTTGTTCTGATGTTAGGTCAATAAAGTTAATGTAATTTTGGTCTAAATGGTATTGCAGTGAATCTGAAGATTGACTGCCACACATCATGGCGACAATGCAGCCAAGGTGGACAGTGTAAGCAAGATGTTGATATTCAGGTGGTGCTTCAGCTGGGCGATGGTGATAACGGATCGCATATTGTAGTGATTTAGGTAACTCCCAGTTTTTTGCCAGTTCATATCCCGCTTCAGTATGATCTATGCCAACAAGCTCTCGTTCTCCCGCAAGGTAGTCGCTGACTTCGTGGCCATCAATGCCGGTTAAAACATCATTGGCAGTTTGTTGCAAAAAATCAGATAGAACTGCTTTGCCAACGGCATGAAGAATTCCTGCTGTAAATGCTAAGTCGGGGCTGAGTGGTTGTTTTGATTGTTTTGCGATCTCTCTTGATGCGATAGCTGTTCTAAGATCGTGGTTCCATAATTCACTTTTAGGGCCATCGTAGCCTTCTAGTTCTTTGTGGAAAATGGCCGATGCGCTATCGCCAAGGGCAATCCCTGCAACCATTCGTTCACCAAGGTAGCCAACAGCACGTTCAATGGTTGTTACTTCATGAACTAAGCCGTAGGCAACCGAGTTGACTATTTTTAGTACTCGGGCTGTGAGTGCCGCATCACATTTGACAATGTCAACGACTTCGCTGATATCGTGATCAGAGCTTGCTGAAAGTTGCAGCAGTTGTGAGGCACTTGGTGAAAGCAGGGGCACCTCTTTGATCGCTGCAATAATCTCTTCTTTGCTGGCTCGTTGTTTCATCGTATTCCCTCTTTTGCTAAAGTTTCCAGTCGCTACGACCAGGTGATGAGAGTGTTATTTCTCCTGTTGTAACGGAAACCGAAACAGTACGACTGTAGGTGCCTCCGAGGTCTTCAGCAACGGGACCGAGGGCGTATTTCCAAAGCGTTTTCTTTACCGCTAATGCATTGCGTTTGCCGATATTGAATGTATTGTTGGGGTCCATGATTTTGGCTCCCCCCGCAAGTTTAACGATGAAGCCACGACCCCGCGGGTCGCATCCCATCCCAGCCATTTGCTTTAAAAGTGCCGGAATACCGGTGTCAGCAAAGTAGCCAGGACGTGTTTTGACCTTGTCTGGATTGATTTTCGACTCGGGTAGTGCAACGTGAACCATGCCGACGGTGCGTGTTTTTGGGCACATCAGTACAACGGCAACGCATGATCCTAGGGCAAAAGTTTTAACAATATCTGCTTGGTCTTTGGATGCTCCAAATTCTCCAACACCCAATATCAAGTTGCTCATAGGGTTTATTTTCCTGTTAGCAGTGAGATAACATTTGATGCGATGTTGTCAATAGCGACAAGTTTTTCAGCGCCACCTTTTTCAAAGGCAACTTTTGGCATGCCAAAAACAACCGATGTTGCTTCGTCTTGCGCAAGGTTTCGAGCTCCAGCTTTGTGCATGGCAAGCATCCCTTCTGCACCATCGGAACCCATCCCTGTGAGCATCACGCCGACTGCGTTTCTTCCAACTTGTTTTGCTGCTGAATTCATAACCACATCAACGGATGGACAGTGGCCACTGACTTTTTCGCCAGCATAACATTTCACTTGATATATTCCCCCCGAACGAACGATTTCCATCTGCATCGCTCCTGGCGCAACAAGAATCCTTCCCTGTCGTATCCTGTCTCCAGTCTCAGCTTCCTTCACCTCCATTGAGCAGAGTTGATTGAGGCGTTCAGAAAACATTTTGGTAAAACCTGGCGGCATATGTTGAACAATAACCACCCCAGGGGAGTTTGATGGAAGCTTGGTAATCACCTTTTTTATCGCTTCAGTTCCACCTGTTGATGCGCCAATTACAATAACTTTGTCAGTCGATTCATCTAAGGCGTGATTTGCTGTGGCGCTTGGTGCGCTACGTCGGCTGATCGGCTTATTTTTCCAGTGTGAAACATTGGCATTTGAGGCAATTTTAACCTTCGCGCGCAGTGACATGAGCATGGCGTTGAGCCCCTGTGCAACATTGGTCGTTGGTTTGGTCACGAAATCAACCGCGCCAGCTTCAAGTGCGTCCATGGTGATCTGCTTCCCTTTTTGGGTTAGGGAGCTTACCATTACAATTGGAATGGGGAATTGAGGCATTAGTTTGCGTAAAAATTCGACACCGTCCATACGGGGCATCTCAACGTCTAGCGTTAACACATCTGGCTTAAGCTGAACAATTTTATCTGAAGAATTCGCTATCGCGTCCAAGGGTTTCAGAGTGACCAATGAAAAAATAGCCTTCAGGTTCCATGCTTGCGTTGAATCTTTGAACAAGGGCATTACGTGTTTGTTGGTCAAAATAGATCATAACATTTCGGCAAAAAACAATTTGGAACGGTTTCTTAAACGGGAACGATTTGTTCATGAGGTTAAAGCGACGAAATGTAACTTCGTTACGGATTTTGTCACACACCTGCATTTGACCATTGGCCAATTTGGTGAAGTATTTTCGTTGTAATGTCTCTGGCAGTGAGGAGACTTTGTCGGCATCGTAAATCCCGAGCTTGGCTTTTGATAAAACCTGCTCCGAAATGTCTGTAGCCAAAATTCCTGCATCCCAGTTGCTGTATTGGCCACCCAAGTATTCGTGCATTAACATCAGTAATGTGTAGGGTTCTTCTCCTGTTGAACAACCTGCACACCAAACACGGATATCTTTGCGGTTCTGTTTCTTTAATTTTTCACAGATTGCGGGTAATGCTGTTTTTTGGAAATATTCAAAGTGGTCTTTTTCGCGATTAAAATAGGTATAGTTTGTTGAAACCAAATTGATTAAATCGCTGACCGCTTTACCGCTGTTGTCTGTTTTTAAATAATCATAGTAGTTCTGGAATGTTCCGAGCTGTTTGTCACGGATCAGCTTTTGTAAGCGACCGACAAGCAGTGATCGCTTCTCCTGCGTTAAGTTTATTCCAAAGCGATCATAAATCAATTGACGCAACGAATTGAACTCTTGATCGGAGATGGCCATCATCGTTGAGTTTTGTGTTCCCGTAGTTGGCATGGAGTCTCTCAAATGTTCGCTATTTTCTCTCGACAAGGTTGCCGACATCTAGGATGAGGCTGACATCACCGTTACCAAGTATCGTACACCCCGAGCAGCCGCGTACGTTGCCGACGTATTCAGATAACCCTTTAATGACCGTTTGTTGCTGCCCCAAGATCTCATCAACCATAAGGCATATGCTACGATCCTGATACTCAAGGACAATAAGGATTCCATCCTCAAGTTTCGAATGGTCTGGTTGTACGTCAAGCATCTCGTGGAGACGGACGACGGGGAAGAAGTTTTCGCGAACGCGAACGAGCTCTTCCGAGTCTGGAGTAATTGTTAGTGCGTCCGGCTGTGGACGGAAAGCCTCTTTAATGGACAAGATTGGTACGATACAGCGCGCATCACCGACTCGGACAAGCATGCCGTCAATAATGGCAAGGGTGAGTGGGATGCGTAGTTTTATTGTCGTTCCTTGTCCTGGAACACTGTCGACGTCAACCTTACCTTTAATTTTCTCAAGATTTTGTTTAACGACATCCATACCAACACCACGGCCAGAAATGTCGGTAATTTTCTCTGCGGTTGAGAAGCCAGGTTGAAAAATCATATTGTAGATCACACGGTCACTCAGGTCTGAGCCGTCGCCTTCAACCAAGCCGTTTTGGATCGCTTTTTCGAGGATTTTTTCTTTGTTGAGTCCGCGGCCATCGTCTTTTAGGGTGATCCACACTTCGCCCTCTTCGTGGCACGCATTGAGTTCGACCGTTCCCGTTTCACTTTTACCTGCCGCAAGGCGTTCTTCTGGGGGCTCAAGTCCATGATCCATCGAGTTTCTCAGAATATGAACCAATGGGTCGGTGATAGTTTCGACCACAGTTTTATCAACTTCCGTTGCTTCACCGGTGAGTTTTAGGTCAACTTTCTTGCCTGATTTTACCGATAAATCGTGAACTAATCGGATCATGCGGCGGAAGAGACCAGAAACAGGGATCATACGGATGATCATCGCCATCTCTTGAAGTTCACGAACGAGTTTGCCCATCTGTTGTGCGGCTTTATTGAAGCTCTCAAGCTCTAGGCCGTCTAGGTCGGGGTTGTGGATCAGCATGTTTTCGGCAATGACCAGTTCGCCTATTAGGTTGATTAAATTGTCAAGCTTATCAAGGTCAACACGTATATCTTGTTTTTTGACTGTCGCTGCTTTTGCTTTTGCTTTAGGTTTCGCAGCGGGTGCCGGTGGTTGCTTTTTGACTTCACTTTGTGATGAGAGTGCTTGGTCAACTTGTTCGGCGGAAGCCTTGCCCATGTCAACTAGTACATCACCGAGGGGTTTTTTTTGTAGCGCAAGAGCTTCATTGACGCACTGTTGACTAACAACCCCTTTTTCAACGAGTACTTCGCCAATTTTCGGAGCAGGTAGGGCCTTAAGTGCCTCAACGTGGGCAGCAAGTTCATCGATTTGATCTTTACCGTTGGCACCGAGGGCGGCAACGCCCTCTTTAAGTGCATCGACGGCATGGAGCAGCGTGTCGAACGGGTTTTCCGTAGCGAAAGAGCCACCACTCTTAACGATATCAAGTACGTTTTCAATCTGGTGGCTGAGTGCTTCAAGGTTGCCGTAGCCAAAAAATCCACTGTTACCTTTGAAACTGTGAATACTACGAAAGATGGCTGCGACGAACTCTGGACTCGCAGGTTCTTTCTCCCAAGAAAGAAGACCTTGTTCTGAGGCTTCGAGGAGTTCGTCACCTTCTTGAATAAAGCGTTCAACCATCTCCCCAGTAATCTCAAGCATGAACTCGTCGTTTTCTGCTGCTTCGACAACCTCGCCCCCCGCTTCAACGACCTCATCGGCAGCTGGGGTAGTTGTAGGAATGTTCTCTTCGCTAGGTGTTGGAGCTTCCATGGCGGAGTGAAACTGTGCCGCCATTGTTTTGCTTTCCTCGGCCAGAGCTTCATCGTTAAAGGTTTCGTCAACGCAGTCAAGAGCTGCCTTCATGAAATCACATGATTCACATAACAGGGTTACATGCTCAGGAAGGAGAACAAGTTGGTCAGAGCGAACCATGTCGAGCAGGCTTTCTGCTGCGTGGGCAACGCCGGTAATATTGTTGAATTCGAGAAAACCAGCGCTACCTTTCATTGAATGGAAGAGTCGAAAGACCGCATTTATAGTCTCGTTGTCAGTATTCTGTCCTAGCTCAATGATCGTTGGTTCAAGTTGCTCGATCATGTCGCGACTTTCTTGTGAAAACTCTTGGATAATCTCTATTTGATCACTGCTTAGCTCATCAGTCATGGCTTCTTCGACTCTCCGTGGAAATGGGTACAAAAATGTTAATAGCAGGTTGTTGTTATTTGAATATGCATATGCATTATAAGGGTCAAATTTGTTGGATGGCTAAAGTTTAACCCGTTCCAATGTCGTCCCTATTTAATGATTATTGTCAGTATAGTGTAAAATGTAAAAATTCTGAACTTGTTTTTCACTTAATTGGAGTGTCAAATAAATGACATTGTTTGCTCTTTGCTTTCGTTCGCTTGACTTTTAGCTGTGATTAAGAGTGGTGGGGTATCGTTATCACGCCTGTGGTCGCCGCTCTTTCTCTGGCTTGTTTATTGCATGGATGTTGGAAGGATATACTGGTGTATAGTTTTTTTGGTGCGGAAATGTGGTTGTGTTGTTGCGGTTAGGAAAGCACTGTGATTGCTAATTTATGTTGGGTTGGAGTGTCGGTTTGAGCCTTAAGACAATTCTTGTGATTCTGTTACAGATAGGATTGATCTGCATCGTATCCCCTATTGTTGTTTGGGGGCAGGAAAAGTATGAACTGCTTTCGGTGGAAAAGTATGATGAGGTAAATATCAGCCGTTTGTCTTTCCAGTTTAACCGTTTGCCAGAGTTCCAAGTTAAGACATCGGGGCAGCGGCTCGAGGTGGTTTTGCCTAAGACGCAAGCTTCATCACAATTGAAATTACCGCCAGAAGATGAGCGCCTTGTTCGTGTTCTGATCGGTCAAGCTCAAAATAAAATGATGCTTTCGTTTTTGTTGCGCCGGCCACCATATTTTGTCAATAGCTCCAAAGATGTTCAGGATCGCCGCTTGGTGATCGATTTGCACTGGCAAGATTCGCAGCGCGGCACACGGCCTGCCATTTCACGTAGTGTGCCGGGACAAACAGCTGTTCAGGACGGCGGCGGAGTTGCTGGCCTAGCTATTGCTTCGAAATATGGTGGTGATTGGTTACGTTTTTTTGCCGAATATGAACGGCCCGTCACACTTGGCGCGCCAATTAATTATACTCTGGCACCGTTTCCGTGTCTTTCTTTGATTGATGATGTGTCTGATGTGTTGCCTTTAGATGTTGTGGCATTGGCTGATCAGGGCGAGTGGGACGGTGCGCTCACGGCATTAGAGTATGTTGGACTAGAAGCGGAACGAGGTGATGCTCCGCTGCGGTTGATGTTGGTTAAGGCTGATCTGCATCAGCGAGCAGGGAACTATAGCAAGGCAAGAAGGTTTTTAGATCGAATCACGGCGCTGCTTAACGAGGAGCAACAACACCTTGCCGCCTGTGTGTCGTTGCAGCGCTTGTATCTGGCCGTCAATCAAGCCGATAGTCCGTTTGAGCTATTGGCTGAATTAACACTGGCGGCCGATCAGCGTTACCCGATTGTGATGCAGAAGTACATCGACCTATTCCAGGCTGAGGTGCTGATCTCAACCGGTGATGTGAAGCAGAGCTGGCCCATCCTCGACGGAGCATTAATTGAGGGGGTCGGCGAGTTGGAAACCATTTATCGTCAACGCTTAGCGGATGTGGCCTTTCTGCGCGGCAACTACAAGGGCGCAATTAGTCAATACTCAGCTCTGATTGATCGGTTGTATGGACAACCGTTTTCGTTAGCGGGGTACGCAACAAGCCTTTATAGGGAAAAACAGTATGATGCTGCCATTGACATAGCGAAAAAATTGCTCGAAACTTTAGAATCGGCAGATCAGCGTGATTTAGTTCGTTATTTAATGGGCCTTGCCTTGATACATCGTGGTGATGGTGGTGCCGGTTATGATTTGTTACATCAGATTATCCCTGGGACAACGGGAGCAATTTTAGCTCAAGGAAAAATTGCTGACTTGGGGATTCAGGCGGATGATTTTTTTAGTCGGCGTAGGTCATTGAGTGATTTTGAAACATTAATTGATGTTATGCCAACACGCAATGGTCGTGCAGAGATGCAGTTTAAACACGCTGTTGCTATGTATCTTATGGGCCACAGGATGACAGCGATCGAAGAGCTGCAACACTTTCTAAAGTCGGATCGTATGACCGATCTTGTGCCACATGCTCAAGCTTTGCTGGTTGAAATTTTGCCAGGAGTGATCCACGAACTCGTTGATAAAGGTAAGTACTTTAAGGCATTGGTTTTAGTTGAACAAAATAGAGATCTTTTGGTTTCGAGTCAGAAGAATTTTTCATTTCTTGTCGAATTGGGCCAAGTTTTTTCTAAGCTTGAATTTTCAGATCGAGCGGTTCATTTGTATCTGTACCTACTTGATGTTACAGCTGTTGGCGAGCGTCAAGAGCAAGTTTATGCGCCACTGATGACTGCCTTGGCTCAGCAGCAAGCCTTTCAACGCGTTATCGAATACGCAGGACGGTATGACGCACACTACCCTCAGGGGGCAAGTCGAGCTCAGGTTTTTTTATTGAAAGTTCAAGCATTACAGAACTTAGGTAAGGGTGATGAAGCACAGCAGTTGTTAAGCGATCCGCAGCGGCCCCAATCTGACGAGGTCAATCGACTTGCTGCGACGTTGGATTGGCAAAACAGCAACATCCAATCCGCCGGAGAAAGCATTGCGCGCGTTGTCGGAGATGATATCACTCAGGCTGATGGTGCAGACGTGCTATTGCAGGCTGAGATCATGCTGCGTCAAGGAAAATTAAATGGTGCATTGAGCCGTTATCAACATCTGAAGTCACTGGCTGAATACGCTGAACAAGCTCAGTATCGCGAAGCAACTATTTTGTTGAAGCAAGGGTTTAAAAAGCGAGGGTTAAATCTTTTGGCGCAACTGGTCGAGAACAGTAATGATGGCCAGTGGCGAACCTTGGCCCAAGAAACTCTTGAAATAGAACGATTTAACCGTTGAAAGGATGAGTCATGTTAACCAATGGTTTTGTAGATAAAACGGCTTTACTGCTGAAGAAATCGCTTGATTTGCGTATGCAAAATCAACAAGTGATTGCTGGTAATGTTGCCAATGCACAGACTCCTGGTTATAAAGCTAAGCGACTTGAGTTTGAAGGTGCATTGCGCCAAGCCGTTGAAGGTCGAGGGCAGGATGTTGCTGTGACTCACCCGCGCCATATTTCGTCTCATGGTGGATCGATTGCGCGAGTTGAGGCAACAGTGTCGGAGGTTGGTGGCGGCGGTGGTCTTGGTGATAAAAATACCGTGAGTGTCGATCAAGAGATGGTTCTTTTGGCTCAAAATCAAATCATGTATGAGGCTTCGGCTCAGCTTCTAAGTAAGAAGATGAGTATTATAAAATACGTTGTTCAAGGTAATTAAAGGGGGGCATGTAGATGGGAATTTTCACGTCATTAAATATTAGTGCTTCGGCCCTACAGGCCCAGCGAACGCGGCTTGATACTATCAGTTCAAATATGGCAAATGCTGAAACAACTCGCACCCCTGAGGGGGGACCGTATCAGCGTAAAATGGTGGTGTTTCAAAGCCAGCAGATGTCATTTGCCGATCACCTGTCGAGTCGCTCTAATAAGGCGATTAATGGGGTGCGTGTCAGTCAAATTGCCATAGACCAACGGGAGCCAAAGTTAGTTTATGACCCACAACATCCAGATGCTGATGATCGCGGATATGTGGCGATGCCTGATATCGATATTTTAAAAGAAACTACGGATATGATGATGGCAACACGAGCCTATGAAGCAAATATTACCACTATTAAGTCTGCCAAGCGGATGGCATTGAAAGCTCTGGAAATCGGAAAGTAGAAAGGGGTAAGCCATGACTGATATTTCAATAGATAGTCACTTGAAATCAATGCTGCCATCGTTAGGGCAGTCTCAGCCACAAGCTGAAACTAATTTTGGTGATATGTTATCACAAGCCATTTCAGAAACGAATCAAGCTCAACTTAACGCTGATCAGGCGGCTACAGATTTAAGCACCGGACGTTCTGACAACCTCCATGAGGTGATGCTTGCAATGGAAGAAGCAGATATCTCAATGCGAATGTTGGTTCAAATGAGAAATAAAGTTGTCGATGCATATCAAGAGATTATTCGAATGCAGGTATGATTGTGTGTTTGGTCTTTTTTGTTGTAAT
This sequence comes from Desulfobacteraceae bacterium 4572_35.2, assembly GCA_002084665.1. Taxonomy (GTDB): domain Bacteria; phylum Desulfobacterota; class Desulfuromonadia; order Desulfuromonadales; family Desulfuromonadaceae; genus Desulfuromonas. The sequence continues at coordinate 20,554 of NBLY01000004.1, forward strand.
TGGAGTGAGTTAAGGCGGGGACAAGGGGAGCCATGGCAGAGTTAGAAAAAGGAAATATTTTCACCGTTATGGGTGGTTGGCCGCTGTCGCGAAAAATCAGTCTTGCAGCGGTAGCCCTTTTTTCGTTGACCTTATTTGCATTGATTATTTTACAGACGCGACAGTCTGATTACCAGTTGTTGTTCGCAAATTTGCCCCAGAGCGATGCCTCGTCAATCGTTGTCTGGTTAAAAGAGCGAAAGATCCCCTACGAATTAGAGGGCGGCGGCAGTAGTATCTATGTCCCTGCAGATAAGGTCTACGAAACACGATTAGAGCTTGCCGGATCAGGCTTACCCCAGGGGGGTGGTGTTGGCTTTGAAATTTTTGACAAACAGAGTCTCGGCATTACTGATTTTGTCCAAAAGGTGAATTATTTACGAGCGATGCAGGGGGAGTTGGCGCGGACAATCGCATCATTGTCACCTGTCGCTGCGGCACGGGTTCATCTTGCCTTACCGCAAAAGCGATTATTCAAGAGTCAGCAGCAGGCTGTTACGGCATCTGTCATTATTAAATTAATGGCGGGAGCAAATTTACGCGATTCACAAGTTCAGGGTATTGTTAATCTTGTTTCGGGTAGTGTTGAAGGTTTAGATCCTGAACATGTCAATGTTGTCAATTCCATGGGGAAGGTTCTATCTAAGCGCCCAGAACAGGGATTGAGTGGCCCCATGACACCTGGAATGCTTGAGTATCAACAAGCTGTGGAGCGCCAGATGGAACGTCGCGCTCAGGATATGCTTGATCGTGCGCTCGGTGTTTCGAATTCGCTGGTAAAAGTGACAGCAGTACTCGATTTTGCTCAAGTTGAAAAGTTGGAGGAGTTGTACGACCCTAAAAGTGCTGTGCCAAGAAGTGAGCAAATTCAAGAACAAAAAGATTCTGGTGGCAATTCTGTTGGCGGTGTCCCGGGTGTACAGGCAAATCTCGAAGGCGGCGGTGCCATTGGTGGTGGCTCTGGTGCTAGTAGTAGCAATAATGCGGAAACGACTAATTATGAGATTAGTAAGGTGGTTAATCGTACCGTTGCTCCGGTGGGTACCATTCAGCATCTATCTGTTTCAGTTCTGATCGCGGATGTTGTTACGGAAAAGGAAGACGGGGCTGAAGGTGAGACAACATTGCAACCTCGGCCAGAGCAAGAGCTACGGACGATAGAGAAAATGGTGCAGAGCGCTTTGGGGATCGATCGTTCGCGAGGAGATCAACTCAATGTGGTCTCAATGCCTTTTGCCGATGAGTTTTATACAAAACCTGCCGTGGTTGAGGCATCATTGAGTGATAATATCTATTCATATTTACCGCTAATTAAATATGCTGTTGGCGCGCTAGGTGCGCTATTCCTCTATTTTATGTTGGTGCGTCCAGCTCTAAAGACATTGCAATCTGAAGCGACAGTACAACACTTTAAAACAGTTAAGGAACTGGAAGCTGAAATGGCATCAGGTAAAAGCACACCTGTTCAACTCGATCCAACAGAACAGATGAGGCAAAATATTCTAAAGGCAGAAAATTCACCGTCACAGGTGATTCGAACTTGGATGACAGATGAAAAGTAATGGTTTGGTGTAGGAGTATTTGAGTGGAAGTGATGCAATTAAATAGAATGTCGGGTCACGAGAAGGCAGCAGTGTTGCTGATGTGTCTCGGTGAAGCCGCAACATCAGCTGTGTTTGCTGAATTGAGTGATGACGAAGTTCGCATCCTTACGCGGATCATGATGACGGTTGATCACATTCCTGCCGAACTCGCTAATGATATTATGGCAGAGTTTCAAAACGACCAGAAAAAAAATCCTGGTATGTACATTAAAAGCGAAGAATTTATTCGTAATGCCATCACCGGGACTGGCGGCGAACAAGCCGACGTGTTGCTACAGGAGATTATGAGTGGAACAGAAGCTAGGCCGCTTGAAACCATTGCAACCATGCAGCCGCGTATGGTCGCGAGTCTCCTTGCTAATGAGCATCCTCAGACTTTGGCTTTGATTTTATCGACACAACGTTCAGATCATACGGGTAAGGTGTTAAAATTTTTACCTGATGATCTAGCGGGTGATGTGATGTACCGTATTGCAAAAATCGATAAAGTTATGCCCGAGGTTATTGCTCAAATTGAGGAAGCGTTACGCCGTGAAATTGGTGGTGTTAGTAAGAAGGAGCAACAGGACGTTGGTGGTGTGGATAAAGTTGTTGATATCCTCGGCCGTGTTGAAAAAGGTGCGGATCGGATGATCGTCGATAGTATTGAATCGGTCGATCCTGAACTTGCTGAATCAATTCGCAAGAAGATGTTTACCTTTAGCGATCTGGTTAACATTGATGGCCGTGCGATGCAGATGATTTTGCGTGAAATTAACAATGACACTCTCACTCTGTCACTGAAAACAGCACCTGAAGATCTTAAGAATTTAATTTTCTCGAATATCTCAAATCGAGCTGCCGAGATGATAAAGGAAGACCTCGAAGCGATGGGACCGGTACGATTATCGGATGTTGAAGCGATGCAGCAAACCATCGTCAAGCTGGCACTTAAACTAGAAGAAGAGGGTCAGATAGTTATTCCAGGACGTGGAGCGGGAGATGAACTTGTCTAAAATTATCCGTAATGCCGACGATCTTGATTATCGTCGCGTGACGATGTCTGATCTCGGTACTGTCACCCAAGCCGAAACGGGTGGTTTTGTTGTTCTTGATTCGAGCATTATTGACCAAACTAATGTTGAGAATTCAGTTTCTTTGCAAGAATCAATCGCTGAAAGTGTTGACGAACTGAAGCAGCAACACCTAGTTGAACTTGAAGCGAAATTTGAGCAGGGGAGGAAAAGTGGGATTGCTGAAGTAGAGAGGTCGCTTTCCACTGTGACAAAATCCTTAGCTTCAGCCTGTGATGAGATATCGAACTTGAAAGCTAAAATGTTAGAGCGCAGTCAAGCTGATATGTTGCGGCTTGTTCTTGCTATTGCTGAACGTGTTATTCAGGCGAACATAAAAATCGATTCAGAGGTTGTCGCTCGCACGGTTAAGCAAGCAATTCATTTGGCTGTCAGTGCCGAGGAATTTCATATTAAGGTTAATCCTGAAGATCTTCAGATTGTGAATGAACATAAGCCGTTGTTTATCGCTAGCTTAAGCGGTTTGAGTAATATTGAGTTTGTTCCTGATGCGACGATTGTTCGCGGAGGATGTCTTCTTGAATCACCGTTTGGTCGGGTAGATGCAACCGTAGAGGCTCAGATGGAGGCGATATCGACTTGTCTTCAAGAGGCGATCAAGGGGGAGTGATGGCAAACCTCGAAGGTCTAGTTCGTTCGTGTAACACAGTTAAGGTGTGGGGTAAGGTCACTAAGATTGTTGGTTTAGTTGTTGAAGGCTATTGTCCGGCTGCTTCCGTTGGTACTCTGTGTGAAATCTCACCATTGGCTCAATCTGAGCCAGTTTTAGCTGAGGTCGTTGGCTTTAGGGATGGTTTGGCACTATTGATGCCGTTGGGTGAACTTCGTGGCCTGGGTCCGGGTAGCCTTATTCGGGTAATGCGAAGTAGCGCAACAATGGGTGTAGGTGATGCTTTGCTTGGCCGAGTTGTTGATGCAATGGGCCATCCGATTGATGGTTTGCCGCAACCTGTTTTTGAAAAAGAGATGCCTGTTTATGCCTTGCCGCCAGGGCCGATGGAGCGGAGTAAGATTGGTCAACCTCTCGATCTGGGGGTGCGCGCCATTAATGGTTTGCTAACCTGTGGTCAAGGGCAACGTCTGGGAATCATGGCGGGCTCAGGTGTTGGTAAAAGTGTTCTTCTTGGCACCATGGCTAAGCATTCTCGTTCTGATGTCAACGTTATCGCATTAATTGGTGAGCGTGGTCGTGAGGTTCGTGAATTTATTGAACGCGATCTCGGCGAAGAAGGGCTCGCTCGCTCGGTTGTCCTTGTAGCGACCTCAGATCAGTCGCCATTGTTGCGAATGCGTGGTGCGTTTGTTGCAACGACATTGGCGGAATATTTTTGTCAACAGGGACATAATGTTTTGTTGATGATGGATTCGGTGACCCGGTTTGCCATGGCGATGCGTGAAGTGGGGCTAGCGATTGGTGAGCCGCCGACCACAAAAGGCTATACGCCATCAGTCTTTGCAACCTTGCCAAAATTGCTCGAACGAGCAGGTAGTTTTAAAAAGCAAGGGAGTATTACCGGACTGTACACGGTTTTGGTTGAAGGTGATGATATGAACGAACCGATTGCTGACTCGGTTCGTTCAATTCTTGATGGTCACATTGTGCTGTCGCGTGATCTCGCGGCAAAGAACCATTACCCTTGTATTGATATTCTCCATTCCGCCAGTCGCGTTATGCGCGACATTGTCGAACCTGACCATGTTCAGAGTGCGGCGAAAATTCGCGAGATTTTGGCGACCCACAAAGAAGCTGAAGATTTGATTAACATTGGCGCTTATGTTGCGGGCAGTAACCCTAAGATTGACTACGCTATTTCTCGTATTGATGCTGTTAATGAGTTTCTTTGCCAAGGGATGGACGAAAGAGATACTTTGGCGGGTACGACTGCGGCGATGACAGATTTAGTTCTAAACCGTCGCGCAGAGCACCGCGAATAACCTAAGCCTCACCCCCCCCCTTTTTTTACTCTCCTCGCTGCTCCAATTCTTATTTTCTGCTTTTTTTAAAAAATAGCCGATTGTCCTAACGATTTATCCTAATACGCCGAAAAGAACAGTGCGCATAAATTTGTTATCAGTCAGAACAACATAATTGCTAGTCATTTGAAAGGGATCGATGAAATCATTTAAACTACAAGTGGTTTTAGAGCATCGACAACGTTTAGAAGATCAGGCTCGTCAAACTTTAGCCGAAGCAATACAGTACGAACAGGGGACTGTTCGTCAGTTGAGTGCTGAAACTGCTGAGCTTGCTGAGATAAGTTGTGAATATGAAAAACGGCAGATCATTGGTATTCAAAGCCATGAATTTATGCTGTATGAAAATAGGATTGAGCATAAACGCCAAGTTTTGATTGATTTAGATCGCCAGCTTGGTCTGGCGCGGAAATTGGTTTTAGATTGTCGGCAAAAATTAGGTGCTGCCAGTCGAGAAAAAAAGTTGATGGAAAAGCTAAAAGAGAAAAAAATCTTAGAAATAAAAAAAGAACTTCATCGTAAAGAGATGGCACAGATTGATGAAGTGGCGATTATGTTTAGAAAAGAGGACGATCGATGAGATTAAATATGAAGTATACCCTCTTGGTCTCGATCGCGTTATTGGCATTGGCGCTGATTACGACACAGGTTATTGCTGAGGATGCTCAGTTGATGGAAGAGGGGATACAGCAGCTGGAGACGGAGATTAGCTCGGTTGAGGAGCGCCGTTTGATTGTTCAGCTTCGAGAAAAAAAACAAAAAAATGAGGAGGAGGCTCAGGCGTTAAAAAAGGAACGAAATGAACTAAACCTCCTCCGTTTTGAAGTCGATAAGAAACTTGACGAACTGCAACTGCTGCGCAAAGAGATTCAAGAGTTGCTAGTCGAAAAAGATGTTATTGAACTGGCTAAGGTTCAAGAGCTGAGCCAAATGTACAATAAAATGGATCCCGCTAAAGCAGCACAGATCATAAGTTCATTAGATCGAGAGTTAGCTATTGGTATCCTTTCCGGTATGAAATCAAAAAGCGCAGGCAAGGTGCTGGCTAATATCGGCGGTGAGCAGGCGGCGGCATTAAGTACAGCATATTCGACACTACGTGAAGATTAAGCTTTAAGGTCAGTAAGTTAAGAGAATGGAGGTAGGTTTGATGCAAACAGTGCCAATGATTGATCAGCCCGCAGTGATCAATGAAGCTGCTGCACCTAGGGCGACGCGTTCCAGTAGCGCGAAAAGCGATGACAGATTTTCACCTGTATTAAACGAAGCTCGCAGAGATCGCAGTGATGATGAACTTGCCGGGGCAGCCATGGTTGCTCAAAATCAAGATACGCAGCAACAGGTTGTCGGTAAAAAAACTGGAATTGGACAGGAGAACGAAACGCAGGACAGTGCAAAGGGGTTTGTTGCTACGGATGAAGCGATTGCAGCTATGGCAATCATGGAAGAGACGGTTGTTGGTGAAACCGTGCTTGCTACTGTTTTACCGGCGGACGCGGCTGCAACTGCTGCGGCTGCAGGTGAACTAAAAGTAAAAACTATAGGAACTGAATCGGCACACGTTGAAGAAACCGCGCAACCTCAAGCGCAGATTGTTGCTGAAGCTTCACAACGAAATCAAAATCCAATATTTAATCGTAATCAGTCCGTTGCTGAAAGCTCTGATTTAGTCAATAAGGTAGAGGTGCAAGAGGTTGCTGTTTCCCAAATGGCAGCATCAACAGGTGAAGCACAGCCGTTGCAGCAATTGAATGTTTTGCCATTACAGAAGATTGCCGAGCGGGGAGTTGGTTCAGAGAAAGGGCTCGCCAAGGGAACTGCTGGTAGTGGCACGATTGTTACCGATCCGCTCTTTGCCTCATTGCTGAACAAGCCAGAGGTTGGTGAATCGCTCCGTCAACAGCAAGGTCAAGATATCTCTTTGGTAACTATGGCCACTTCCTCTAACGTGGCAACTGGAGTTGAAACCACTTCGGCGACACTAAATCTCAATGGTGCTGAAAGCGATCTTTCTATAACGTCATTTGGTGATTCCATTGGCCAATCAGAATCGCTTGGGTTAAATGTGCCAACAAGTCAGAATGGTGATGGCGTTATCTCCAGTGCAACTCACCCTCAAATGGCGACACTAGAAGCTGGAGTCACCCGAGGCGCTGAAGTTGTTATTCCGTTACGTGACGGTTCAAACGTGCCAGAGGGGCGAGTTGTTCAACAAACGATTGATCATTTAACACTTCACGCACGTGGCGAGAGCAGCAACGTGACGGTAAAGCTTCATCCTGAAGAACTTGGTGAATTGCAGTTACGCATGGTGATGGAAGGTGATCAATTAAAGGTTCATTTACAAGCTCAGAGTCAGCAAGTTCAAGAGGTGTTGGAGCGTAACTTTCCCCGCTTGCGCGATGCGTTGCAAGATCAAGGGATAACGGTTGATGATTTTCAAGTGAGTGTTGATTCTGGTGAGCGTGGTGATCAACAGTCCTCAGGGCAGCATGAATTTGTTTCCGATATGCAGGCTGATCATTTCTCAACTATCGATCATGGCGATGAGGCTGAAACGAGCCCCCCTGTTGTAGAATCACGGATTGATGGTCGTAGTGTGAGTTTGCGGGTTTAGAAGAAAGGAGATTGTGATGGCAGAAATATCCAGTATTCCAGGCAGTACAACCAGTGCTGATTTGGCTAAGTCGCTTACTAGCGATTCGAGTGCTCTTGGCAAAGATGAGTTTTTGACTCTGATGGTGGAGCAGTTGAAAAATCAAGATCCAATGGATCCAGCCGATGCAACAGAGTTTACCGCGCAACTGGCTCAATTTAGTTCGCTGGAACAGTTGTTTAACGTGAACGATAACCTTGAAAGTATGGGCAACACTTCAGCAGAGGTTCAACGGTTATCGGCGCTGGCGATGATTGGTACCGAGGTGGTGACCACATCATCTGAGTTTAAGTTTAATGGTGAGCCGATCAAGCTAGGCTATGAACTTGATGCTCCTGCGGATAGTGGCAGCCTTTATATTCGTGATGCCGCAGGCAATAATGTCGGCAGCTTTCCGTTGGAAAATATGGAGGCCGGAACTCACTTTTTAGAGTGGGACGGTACCGATGGCAACGGCAAAACCCTGATTGATGGCAATTATACCTTGGGGGTGTCAGCTTTTAATGGCGACGATGCTGTTGCCGCGACATCATTGCTCCGTAGTCGTGTGATCGGTGTTGATATGGCTGACGGCACTGAAACGTTGGTAACGGATTCTGGTGATTATCGTTATGCCGACGTGCAAAGTGTCCGAGGTCTCTAAAGTGGCAGATTCATTATTTATTCATCCTCAGCCGATTCAGCCTGCTATCTTAAAAAAGGATGGCGGAGTAGCCCCTAGCACTAATCCAAGTGTGTCATTTGAACAGCTCCTTGGCGACCAGCTTGATCGCGGTGGAGTACGATTTTCAAAACATGCCACCCAGCGGATGCAAAGCCGAGGGATAGAGATGAGCGAAAACGCTCTTGGCAGGCTAAACCAAGCTGTGCGAATGGCCGATGAGAAGGGTAGCCGCGATTCCTTGGTTCTGCTCGATAGTGCGGCACTGGTGGTCAGTATCAAAGATAATACGGTGGTTACCGTAGCCGATAAAGAGCAACTCAAGGGCAACGTTTTTACTAATATCGATAGCGCAATTATTGCTTAATCGGGCCGGTCCTCATGTAGGGGGCCCGTTGAATGCCATCTGTTTATGGCATCGTCAAGGGAGATAAATTATGGGAATTCAAAGCTCACTGTACAGTGGCGTTAGTGGTCTCAATGCCAACGGTAATGCACTGACTGTGTTAGGCAACAATATTGCCAACAGTAATACCATCGGTTTCAAGGCTAGCCGGACTGTCTTTTCTGACCTGCTCTCTGCTGAGATCGCAGGTTCCGGTGGTGCGTCACAGGTCGGGCGTGGTACGGGGATGTCAACGGTTGATAATATCTTTAGTCAGGGAACCTTCGAGTCAACCGAATCAAACACCGACCTCGCCATTGAGGGCCCTGGTTTTTTTATGGTCAGCAGCCCAGACGAAGCAACCATTAATTACACTCGTGCTGGGGCCTTTCGCTTCGATGATGGCGGTACGCTGGTCAACCCTGAGGGCTTTGCCGTGCAGGGCTATTATCTTAATGATGATGGTGACACCATGGGTGATATTACCGACTTGACGATCGCCACCCGTTCTTTTTCCCCAGCTAACCCCACTAAGGAGATCACTTTAGCTACAAACGACCCCGCAAATACCAGTAACTATGCGTCATCGGTACGAGTATTCGATTCATTGGGGCGGGAACATTTAATGACCACTTATTTTAATAAGTTAAACCCAGTTGGTGATGCTGCTGTGCCAACTACAGGAAACCCACCAGGTATTATACAGTGGGAATC
>NBLY01000061.1 GCA_002084665.1 Desulfobacteraceae bacterium 4572_35.2
AAATATCCTTTCCTTGAACGGTGACAGTTTGTCTACACTTGTGCTGAAGTTATTATAAAAAACATAAAATTGGAGTCATAATTATGTTGTATGTTGTTCATTGTGTTGACAAGAAAAACCATTTGGAGGTTCGTATGGAAAACCGACCAGCTCATGTGGAATATCTTAAAAGTTTTGCTGAAAAGCTCAATGCGGCGGGGCCGACCCTTGACGATGAGGGGTGTATGAATGGTTCGGTGGTGATTCTTGCTTTAGAGGGTCGTGAAGAGGCTGAAACCTTTGCTGCGAATGATCCTTATGCTAAGGCGGGATTGTTTGAAAGTGTGACCATTAGTACGTGGAAAAAAGTGTTACCTGCATAATCAGTTTTATCCGTAAATTATCCGTTCAATATGGGAGGTCACTGTAATGATACAAGTTCAGATGCTACCAACCAATCAAGATAATTATTGTTATGTGATTCATATGGGTGATGCCACGGTTGTGGTTGACCCCGGTGACGCGCAACCTGTACTGCGTTATCTCGAACAGCATGGTTGTACGTTGTCGCTCATTCTAAATACCCATATGCATCAGGATCATTGCCAAGGTAACGAGGAGTTAAAACGTGTTACTGGTTGTACCATCATTGGTGCTGATAAACGGATTCCTGCTGTAGATATTGTTTTAACCAATGAAGAATCGTTGGCGCAGCTTGATTGTTTAGCGGTTTCTCAGGACAGTAGCGCGATACAAGTTATTTATACGCCGGGGCATACGACAGCGGATTGTAGTTATTATATCCATGCTGGTGATAGCTTCTCTGGTGCGCTGTTTAGTGGCGATGCGCTGTTCTCTGGTGGTTGTGGCCGTGTTTTTGAGGGTACAATGGCGCAGTTGTTTGATTCACTCCAGCGTCTTAAAGGGTTGCCAGCTGAAACGCTTCTTTATTGTGGCCATGAATACACATTAGACAATTATCGCTTTGCCGAATATCTTGAACCGAATTCCGTGGTTGTGCGCAATAAGTTGCGTGATGTTCAGTTGCAGCGGGAACGTGATGAGGCAACGATTCCCGTTCGGTTAGCGCAAGAATTAACCACCAATCCGTTTTTACGCACGGCTGATTGCGCGTTACGTAAGGCTTTGATGATGGAAGATAATTCAGAGTTTGAGGTGTTTACAGAGCTGCGAAAACGGAAAAATCGTTATTAGACGTTACGTAAGGCTTTGATGATGGAAGATAATTCAGAGTTTGAGGTGTTTACAGAGCTGCGAAAACGGAAAAATCGTTATTAGACATCAATGTTATCTAGTAATGATTGATTGCGTACCGCTTCTCAGTGAAGCGGTACGCTAATCTTTATTTCTGCACCATCGATACTTTCAACTAGCGTCTCACTCTCCTCATCGAGTAAACAACTAGCGTCTCACTCTCCTCATCGAGTAAAATTTCACCACTAATCTTTGTTTTCTGTTCGCTGTTCTTTTGTTTTGTTATGCGCACTGGTGCGTCGGCTGTGAAGTGTTGTTCTTCATCGTTATATAATTGTTCGAGTGATTGTTGTGATACTTCAAGGTTGATTGGCGCAGTGGTGGTCTGCGGCGCTGGCTTTTCAATTAAATGGGCCGTTTTTTCTGTTGCAGATGGCTGTACAGGCGGTGTCTCGTGATCTGATTGGCACGCCGATAGCATTATGGTGGTGAGAATCATCAGTAGGATAGCAAGGTGTCGATAAGGCATAAGTTGTTCAATTCCGTCTAACGATGCTGGGATGTGCGGTGACTGGCCGATGGCTTGTTGTACCGCTTCACCAAATTTTGCCGGGTGCGCGGTGGCCAAGCAGATCACAGGAATATCTGGGTCACTCAGTACCTGTCCCGCCTTCACTCCAACTGCGGTATGAGGGTCGAGTACATATTTAGTTGCCTGATAAAATTTAGTGATTTGCTCAAGGGTCTCTGCTTTGTTGACCGTCAATGAAGCAAAATCTTGGCGAACCTTTGCTTGTAGTTGCTCGTCAAACTGTAAGCTGTTGCTGTCAGAGAAGCTTTCCATCAGGGCCTTGAGAGAGTCACTGTCTTCATCGAGTAGATAAAATAGATAGCGCTCGAAATTGCTGGCAATTTGAATATCCATCGATGGCGATAGAGTTTCGACGACGTTGCCGACGGAGTAGTCACCATCAAGGACGAAGCGCGAAAGGATGTTGTTTTCGTTGGTGGCAAGAATTAGTTTGCCAATGGGCAAGCCCATCCGTTTTGCCATGTAGCCAGCAAAAATATCGCCAAAATTTCCTGTCGGTACTGAGAAGTCGATCAACTCGCTGTCGGTTTCAGGTTGTACACGGCTGTAGGCATAAAAGTAGTAAACGATCTGTGCTAAAACACGCGCCCAGTTGATTGAGTTTACTGCGCCGAGAGAGTATTTCGATTTGAAATCTAGATCTCCAAAAGCTTCTTTAATGATGCGCTGGCCGTCATCAAAGGTGCCACGAATAGCAAGGTTGAAGACGTTGGCATCGGTGACGGTGGTCATCTGAAGTTCTTGAATCGGTGATACTTTTCCATGCGGGTGCATGATGAAGATATTGATCTTCTCTTTACCACGTACACCGTAAATAGCTGCACTACCGGTATCGCCCGAGGTTGCGCCAAGGATGTTCATTTTTTGGTCACGCTCTTCGAGTAAATACTCAAATAGGTTGCCAAGAAACTGTAGTGCCACATCTTTAAACGCAAGGGTTGGGCCATGAAACAGCTCAAGAATATAGACGCCATCTTTCTTAATGACGGGTGTGACATCGGGGTGGTCAAATGTCGCATAGGAGCGATTGATTAGATCACGCAGATCATCGCTAGCAAAATCATCACCAGTGAACTTGGAGATAATATCGAAAGCAATCTCTGGGTAGCTCATGGTTGAAAAACGGCTTAGGTCGTCGCCTGTTACTGTTGGTATTTGTTCTGGTAATAATAAGCCACCATCGGTAGCAAGGCCCATCATTACTGCATCTTTAAAGGATATGTCGCGAACCTGTCCGCGAGTACTCATATAGCGCATGGTTTTAAGTCTCCATTGATGTGTCAAATGAACTCTAACTATATCAGGATTGTACGTGGAAGAAAAGAGGGCGTTGCGTAAGGGATATGATGAGTGTTTATCGCGGATAAAAAAGGGGGGAACCAACTGGCTCCCCCGCATCAACGACAGCAACCGCTGCTTGACAATATCGTTGACTTCGTCACCGCGTTGTAGAATATGAACAGGTTTCTTCATGCCCATCAGGATGGGACCAACAGCTTCAGCACCACCTAGTTTGCTTAATAACTTGTAGGAGATATTACCTGAGTTGAGGTCAGGGAAGACCAGTACGTTGGCATTACCTTTAAGCTGTGAAAATGGATATTGTTGCTCAGTTAATTCAGGGTCAAGAGCAACGTTGGCTTGCATTTCACCTTCAATAATAAGTGCTGGTGCCCACTCTTTAACCAGCTCTGTGGCTTTTTTAACTTTGGTTGTAAAGGGGTGGATGGCGCTACCAAAGTTAGCAAACGACAGCATGGCAACCCGTGGTTCAACATTGAATTGACGCGCTTTGGCCGCAGCAAGGATAGCGGTTTCAGCTAACTCTTCAGCTGTTGGGTCGATGGTGACGGTGGTGTCAGCACAGAAGATCACCTCTTTTTTGAAGACCATCATGTAGAGACCGTGAACACCGCTGACTGAAGGTTGTTTGCCAATCACCTCAAGAGCGGGGCGAATTGTTTCAGGGTAGTGGTGGTTAACGCCTGAAAGCATGGCATCAGCATCACTCATACGAACCATCATGGCACCATAGTAGTTGCGCTCTCGGCAAATGGTACGACTCGCTTCAGCAAGGGTGACCCCTTTGCGTTGACGAAGACGGAATAGCTCTTGTGCATATTCATTATGCTTTGGGCTCTCTTTGGTGTCGATGATCTGTACACCGTGCAGATCGAGGCCAAGGTTTTTGATCATGTTTTTGATCTTGTTTTCAGGGCCAAGCAAGATGGGGATTGCGATCTTTTCATCAATTAAAATTTGTGTTGCACGCAGAATCTTTTCATTGTCACCCTCTGGAAAGACAATCCGTTTACGATCGGACTTTGCTTTGTTGATGAGGGTACGCATGATCTCTTTTGAGCGACCCTGCAAGGCTTCAAGGGTTTCGGTGTACTTGTCGATACAACCGATGTTACGTGTTGCCACACCACTATCAATAGCTGCTTGAGCCACAGCAGGAGCGACGCGAAGGAGTGCGCGTGGATCAAAAGGCTTAGGGATTAAATAATCGCGACCAAATGAGAACTTGGTGTTGCCATACGCTTTGACAACCGAATCAGGGACGTCTTCTTTGGCGAGATTCGCAAGGGCTTTAACTGCTGCCATCTTCATCTCGTCATTGATGGCTGTAGCGTGGGTGTCTAGAGCACCACGGAATAGAAATGGGAAGCACAGCACATTGTTGACTTGGTTGGGAAAGTCACTGCGTCCTGTACCCACAATGGCATCGCTACGAACTTTTAATGCATCGGGAGGGAGAATCTCTGGGTCAGGGTTCGCCATGGCAAAAATGATAGGATCTTTGGCCATTGATTTAACCATTTCAGGTGTTACGGCATCTTTTGCTGAAACGCCGAAGAATACATCGGCATTAACCATCGCTTCAGCAAGGGTGCGAGCTTCAGAATCGGTAGCGAGGCGCGCCTTGTAATCATTCATCCCTTCAGTGCGGCCTTTGTAAATGACCCCCTTGCTGTCGCAAGCGATCATGTTCTCAAGTTTTGCGCCAAGGGTTAGGGCCATCTGTGCACAGGCAATACCCGCTGCTCCAGCACCGTTGACCACGATTTTAATTTTAGAAATATCTTTTTTGGTAATTTCAATGGCGTTCAGTAGACCCGCATTAGCAATAATAGCAGTACCGTGTTGGTCATCGTGAAACACCGGAATATTCATGGTTTCTTTGAGTTTTTCTTCAATATAAAAACACTCAGGTGCTTTAATGTCCTCAAGGTTGATGCCACCAAAGGTTGGTTCAAGAAGTTGTACTGTGCGGATGATTTCATCAGGATCTTTAGTGTCGAGTTCAATGTCAAATACATCTACATCGGCAAAACGCTTAAAGAGAACCCCTTTACCTTCCATAACTGGCTTACCAGCTAAGGCACCAATATTACCAAGCCCAAGTACCGCTGAGCCGTTTGAGACAACAGCAACAAGGTTTCCTTTTGCAGTGTATTCATAGGCAGTTTTTGGGTCTTTTTCAATTTCAAGACAGGGTTCAGCAACTCCAGGACTATATGCAAGCGATAAATCACGACTTGTGTCGCATGGTTTAGTAGCAATAACTTCAATTTTACCTTTACGTCCTGAACTGTGATAGTCAAGAGCATCTCTTTTCTTTGCCATGTAAATGTTCCTTTCAGTTTTAGTCTAGATAAAAAACAGGGAAATCGAAGTACGTAAAATAAATTATGTTTACCAGTAACACTCATTGACATTTAGGAATGGTTGAGAGGTAACGTTTTGTCCTGCTGTTACATTCACAAGTGTTTTAGTTATGGTAAAAAAGAAGATAGACTTGTGTGTGGAAAGTTGTCAAGTGTAATCGGCCAAATGTAACCATGTTTAACAGCTGTTTTGTTTTTAATTTACAGTTACTGTAGGGCTGGTTTTGTTAGTTGTCGATATGGGCGGTATTGGTCGATTAGTACGTGTTATATTAGTTAGTTGACTTAATTTTATCTTGTGTGACGTTGGGTTTTTAATGATAAATAAGAATATGTAAATTGAACAGTTTTATTAAGGTGAAATTTTATATTTAGACAAGTAAACAAACGGCGTTTGTTTACTTGTTGTTGTCTGTGTTGATAATTATCATGATTAAAGTGTAATGAATTGTTAAGAAGTGGTGTGACGGGTTTGCTCGTATTAGATGAAAGTGTTACTATTGCCGTTGGCGTTGAATAGTAGAAAAAGTTACCCAATTATATATAAAGGATTTAAATTCGTGATTATTGTAACGGGTGGTGCGGGGTTTATTGGCAGTGCGATGGTTTGGCAACTTAATCAAATGGGTCGTAAAGATATTTTGATTGTTGATTCTCTTGGTCATAGTGAAAAATGGAAGAACTTAGCACCGCTGAGTTATGCTGATTATATTGAAAAAGACGATTTTATGGAGCTGGTTGTTTCTGATCAGCTTCACGATTACTTTGATCTTGGTGAGGATGGGCTAGAGGCCATTATTCATATGGGTGCCTGTTCAGCAACAACAGAACTAGACGCTCGTTATTTGGTGCATAATAATTTTGAATATACTAAACAGATGGCTTTGTTAGCACTTCATAGCGATGCTCGCTTTATCTACGCATCCAGTGCAGCTACATATGGCGATGGTGCGCATGGATTCAAGGATGATGAAGATGCTTTGAATCAATTGCGACCATTAAATATGTATGGCTACTCAAAACAGATGTTTGACCAGTGGGCGCAGCAAGAGGGGATACTCGACAAGATTGTTGGCCTTAAGTTCTTCAATGTCTTTGGTCCGAATGAATACCATAAAGGTGATATGAGTTCTTTGGTGATTAAGGCCTATCGTCAAATTCTTGAAACGGGAAAAATTGGTTTATTTAAGTCGTATATCCCAGAATATGGGGATGGCGAACAGATGCGTGATTTTGTTTATGTTAAAGATGTTGTTGATATGGCGCTTTATTTTTTGAAAAATCCCGATGCAAATGGCATTTACAACATTGGTAGTGATGGGGCCAATTCATGGAATGCTTTAGCAACGGCTATCTTTGCAGCTTTGGATAAAGAGGTTAATATTGAATATGTTGAGATGCCCGATTCTTTACGGGATAAATATCAGTATTACACCTGCTCCGATGTGAGTAAGTTGCGCGCAACAGGGTATGATGGCCAACAACGTTCATTGACTGATTCTGTTCGCGATTACGTCGTGAACTATTTGGTTCCTAATCACCATTTAGGCGATTAAATCCACTGATCAAAGCTGCATGAATGACCAGAGGGGCTTCTTGTGTAGAGGCCCTTTTTGTGTCGTAGGGGAGTTAATACCGTGAAAATAATCATCCGCTTTGTTTTGCTGACGTTACTGTTGTCAACAGGGGTGTTCATTACCATGGCGATCCCTTTTTTATCTTTTTCCAACAGCCTGCTGTGGTTTTTTTCTACATTTATGATTGGCGCAGGATTAGCTCTCGTTGCTAAACATTGTGGTCGTGGGGCGCTGCTGTTGGCCATTCCAATCTCAGTTTTATCTGCCAATGCCCTAGTTGTTCATATTTGGCCGCCTCTTGTTAGAAATTCTGTCTTGCGCGCGTTTAATGAGGTGGCAAAGCGTGACGATGATTATCGTCAACTGCGTAAACAGGTGTTGCCGATAACGCTGCAATCGTTAGAGGTTCCGGCGCCATTGCAACAGGGGTGGAATCATGGTGAGCGTGCGCTTGAAGTTGCTCACGGTGTAAGCGTAAGTTTGTTCGCAACGGGGCTAAATCAACCCTATGCCCTTGCTGTCAATGATCGGGGTGTGCTGTTTGTTAGTCTACCCAAGATTGGCCAAGTGGTCGCGTTGGTTGATAAAGATGGTGATGGTATTACTGAAGAGACACATGTTATTGCTTCAGGATTTGATCGCCCCAGTGGTTTGGCTTTTAAAGATGGTATCTTGTATGTTGCGACCGCCTCATGTGTGTTCGCACTTCATGATAGCGATGGTGATTTTGAAGTAGAACGCCAACAGGTTATTTATGATCAACTCCCTGTTGTGAAACATCACTGGGCCCACGCATTGGTTGTTGGCGCCGATCAACAGCTATACCTGTCTGTGGGAGCTGAGATTGGTGATGAAGGTTGGCAACGCGCCTCTGTGCTCAGTTTGACAGATAGTGGTTCAGTCGCGCTGTATGCGACAGGATTGTATGATTGTCAGGGGTTGGCGGTTCATCCGAAGAGTGGTTCGATCTGGGCCACCGATGATGGCCCTGAGTCGCTTGGTTTTTATGTTCACCCCGATGAGTTGAATGTGCTTGTTGCTGATGGTGATTATGGCTGGCCATTCTGTTATGGTAACCGATTGCCTGATGTCGAGCTTGGTTCGCCCGAAATCTGTCGTTCAACTCAACCTTCAATTTTGCAGTTACCCGCCAATAGCTCTCCACGTGGACTAGCCTTTGGCGATCAAACAAGGGGATCGTCCCCTTATCAGTCAATGCTGTATATGGTGTTGCAGGGTGCTAATTATGGTAAGCGACAGCAAGGGTTTCGGCTGATGGGAGTACCGCTTTCAGTTGAAGGGAGAATTCTTGGCTGGGGCGTTGATCTTGTTTCTGGCTGGAGTGTTGATGGCGAACCGTGGGGGGAACCGACGGATTGCGTCGTTGGTGCTGACGGAGCCCTTTATGTCACAGACCAGCGCGCTGGATGTGTTTATCGAATATCGTTTGAATAATTAAAATGGTGGGTTAGCTTATGTTTGTTGTTGTGAAATGTGAACTATTTTGAGTGCTTATGAATCTATTTTTCAGGCTATAGCAGCGGGTGCAACACTGTTTACCGTTAACCGTAGATTGGCTCGAACTCTCTTAGAAGGTTATGCACTGTATCAAAAAAAGTGTGGTGTGAAGGTATGGAAACGTCCTGAAATTACAACTCTCGATACGTGGTTAGCCAGTCGATTGGCAGATGTTGGCCAACAGGGTAATCTACTAAATTCTGCTCAGTCAGATTGTCTGTGGCAACAGGTTGTTCGTGCCGATCTTTTAAAGCAACAATTAGATTTAATGCAAATTCAAGCGACAACCCGTTTGGTTGCTCAGGCTCACCGACTTGTTGTCGATGCGCAATGCTTAAATCATTTAAGTCATGGTTCAAGCCACTATCAAGTTGCTGCGTTGTTGTCGGCTGAACATCAGGCCTTCTTGCGTTGGCAATCTGCTTATTTGTTGCGCTGTCATCAGCAAGGTTGGTTAGATGGTGTCGCTCTGACCGATCATGTGATTACATTGCTCGATCAAGGGCGGGTAGGCGCGCCTGGTTGCGGTGGTAGTTCCCGATCTGGTGCGGTTGCAAAATACTGTCGAGCGGATTTTTCGTCGCGAATTGGCGCGTTCCCTTTTTCCTGAGCGCGTTCCTGTCCAATCATTTAATGTTTCGCTGGGGCGGCCATTGGCTAAACAGGGGATGGTTGCTACGGCTTTAACATTGCTGAGTGTTGGCCGCTCTGTTGATTTCGTAACATTGAGTTATCTCTTGCGTTCGCCTTGGTTGGCAGGGGGGGCAGATGAAGCGAACTCTCGTGCTCAGTTAGAATCGTGGCTGCGTCGGCAAAATATTCGTGAGATAACGTTGTCATCGTTGCTCAAAATGTGTCGTAAGCAGGGAGGGGGCAATAATTCGTTTGTTCAATTTATCACCTTACTGGACAATGATAATAAAAAGTCACGCAATCAATCATTGGTTAAATGGGGTGATCAATTTAATCAGCTTTTAAATCAGTTGGGTTGGCCGGGTGATCGATCCTTAACGAGTGACGACTATCAGGCGTTGTCGGCGTGGCGCGATAAATTGGTGCCCGCCCTAGCAGCCCTTAATGTCGTTCATGGCGACACCAATCGGACAACGGCTTTAACGATGTTGCGCAAGCTCGCCGCAGAGCAACTGTTTCAGCCGAAAGCGCAAGATGACCGTTTGCATGTGACGGGAATTCTCGAAACTGCCGGTCTCCATTTTGACGCTATTTGGGTGACTGGTCTCACCGATCAAACCTTGCCCGGTCAGGTTCAGCACAACCCCTTCATCCCAACGATGGTGCAACGTCACTATCAGATGCCCCATTCAAGCATTCAGCATGAGCATCACTATGCACAGTTGACAATTGATCGATTAAGTTGTTCAGCTGCGCAGGTGGTTTTAAGTCACCCCGCTGGTGATGGTGTGGTGTCGTTTTCACCGAGCCAGTTTATTCCAGTTGGCATTCACTGTTTGTCGAGTCAGCAACATGATGAGTTAACGACATTGAGAGGTGATGATCGGGGGGCGGTGGTCACTCTCGAATCACTCAGTGATGAGGTGGGCTGTGAGTTAGCTTTAACTGATCAACCTTATGAGGTTGCTGGCGGTACCAGTGTGTTGAAAGATCAAGCGTTGTGTCCATTCCGCGCCTATGCTCATCATCAATTAAAGGTTCGTGCTTTAGAAACGCCGCAGACGGGGATTGATAATCGCGTTCGTGGTGATTTAATCCATAAAGTATGCGAACGGTTTTGGGGTGAGGTGACAACACATCGCCAGTTATGCGCAATGACAGATGATGAACTGTTGCAGTGTATTAAACAGTTGACTGACGAGGTGTTAGATCAGGCACGGTTGAATGATCAAGCTAAAGAGTTGCTGTCGATTGAGAGGACTCGCTTAACAGCGCTATTGTTTGAATGGATCAGCTGTTTTGAGCGTCAGCGTCAGCCTTTCAGCGTTGTTGCCGTTGAGCAGCGCCAACAGGTACAGGTTGGCCCGTTACTGTTAACGGCGGTGCCTGATCGCGTTGATTGTTTAGATGGCCAGAGCGGTTGTGTGGTAATCGATTATAAGAGCGGTATGGTTAAGAACAGTGATCTGATCGGTGATTCGTTGCTTGAACCTCAGTTGCCTATCTACGCGCTAAAGGGGCTTGAACAGCATAAACAACAAATTGTCGCAGTGGTGTTTGCCCAAATACGCTCTGGTGAATGTGCCTTTAAGGGTGTTGCTGCTGACGATGACGTGATGCCGCTGGTTAAGTCTGTTGCCAAGAGTGCTGCGGTTAAGCGTGGTATTGATGATTGGCCCGCTTTGCTCGACGATTGGGATCGTCAGTTAGATCAATTGGCACATGATTTTTCTAACGCCCAGGCGAAAGTGAATCCTGTTGCTAGAAGCGCTTGTCAGTTTTGTGATTTAGCGCGGCTGTGTCGAATTGCTGAGTGTGAGGAGGGTTGCTGATGGCTGCGCTAGAATTGTCAGATTTAGACCAACGTCGTCAAGCTGTCGACCCCGAGTTGTCGTGTATTGTCCGCGCACCAGCGGGGTCGGGTAAAACCGAGCTATTGATCCAACGGCTGTTGGCTTTGCTCGGCCGAGTTGAGCGGCCAGATGAGATTTTAGCTATCACTTTTACTCGTAAAGCGGCTGCCGAGATGCGTCAACGCGTTCTGTTGGCACTACAACAGGGGCAAGAGTTTCTCGATTGTAATGGCAAGATAGTTGATGAGGAGAATCATCAACGTAAAACGCGCCAATTAGCCTGCGCGGTGTTGGAACGAGATCGCAAACTTGGCTGGCACCTTCTGCATCATCCTGACCAGCTTCAAATTCAAACCATTGACAGTTTTAATGCCACCTTAATTCGCAGAATGCCATGGCTGACACGGATGGGTGGCTTACCGCAAGTCAGTGTGATGCCGGCTCAGCTTTATCGTGATGCCGTAGCTGAGGTGATCCATTTACACCATGATACTGAAGTAGTTAATGATGCGGTACGCCAATTATTGATCCATTTAGATAATCGGATCAATGGTTACGCCATCTATTAGGTGATGTTGGACAGCAGCGGCAACAGCTTGAAAAGGGTTTGGCGCATATTGTGTCAGGTTCGCTGCGAAAACTGCGGGCCACCCTTGACCCTGCGGTGCAGCACGAGCTGTTGGTGCTTGGCACTTTTGCCGCTCAACATTGTCCTAAACCTGAAAAACCACTGTGCGCGCTCGCACAGATTGAAACTTTTCCCGATGTCTCACCTGAGCAGCTCCATGTATGGCAAGGGTTTGCTGATCTGTTGTTGACTGCCGATGGCCAGTGGCGAAAGCGGTGTGATAAAAACGGTGGTTTTCCTGCTGGAACAAAAGAGCCGTTTGCGTCGATGAAAAAACGGATGGTGGCCCTGCTGCAAACCTTACGCGATGAAGGCTATAGTACCGATCTGTGGTCTGCTGTGCGGGCATTGCCTGCGCCCCAGTACTCTCAGCAGCAATGGCTGATTCTAGAGGCTCTATTCACCTTGCTGCCGCAAGCGGTGGCACAATTGTGGTTGGTGTTTAGTCGCAAGAGTGATGATAGCGGTAATCCCACTGAGCAGTTATTGATGTTAGATCATCAAGTGCAACATATTTTGATCGATGAGTTTCAGGACACATCGTGGTTACAGTTCGATCTGTTAAAAACACTGATTTCAGGGTGGCAGATTGATGAGGGGCGGAGCTTGTTTGTCGTTGGTGACCCGATGCAGTCGATCTATCGCTTTAGAGAGGCGGAGGTTGGCTTGTTTTTGCAAGCAAGTGCCTCTGGAGGGCTTGTTGACTGGGTGAATCGCTGGTTCCCGACCATTTTTCCGCAACGTGAAGATGCTGGTAGCGGCGCGGTTTGTTACGCGCATGCGCAACCCGTGCTTCCAGATACCAATGGCGATGCCGTTCAGGTATTTGCTCAACGCGGGCGCGATGATGAAGGGGAGGGGGCGGTGCTATGTACCTTAATTCAGCAACTGCTTCAACAGTCTGAACAGCAAAGTATTGCGATCCTTGTTCGTTCGCGGCCACACTTACGGTGTATTTTAGCTGCGTTGCGTGATGCTGGTATCCGTTATCAGGCACAAAATGTTGATCCCTTAGCTAGTAGACCAGTGATAGCTGATTTGGTAGCCTTGGTTCGGGCGCTGTTACATCGTGCCGATCATTTAAGCTGGATGACCGTGTTGCGTGCCCCGTGGTGTGGTGTTCGGCTTGCCGATCTGATCTTTTTCCAGAGTCAAGATGGTTCGTCTATGCTCGAAATGATAAGTGATGATGCGCTGTTGGCTCAACTCTCTGAAGGTGGTCAGTTGCGAGTGCGTGCCCTGCGTGAACCGTTGCTGCAAGCGTTAGAGCAGCGGGGCCGCTGTCCGTTGCGTGAAATGGTTGAGGAAACGTGGTTGGCGTTGCAGGGTCCTGATTGTTATAACAAGGCGGCCTGTCGTGATGTTGAACAACTGTTTTTATTGCTGGATAAGCTGGATTGCGGTGGTGATCTACTGAGCTTTGAGCAGCTCGATGAGGAGCTTGATGGCCTTTTTTCGGTCAATGAAACATTGAACGACTGTCGTGTCCAAGTGATGACGATTCATAAATCAAAAGGTCTCGAATTCGATCATGTCATCTTACCC
>NBLY01000062.1 GCA_002084665.1 Desulfobacteraceae bacterium 4572_35.2
ACAATCAAACCTTATGATCTGTGGTCTTGTTCAACACCGCTAACAGTAATCCCAAAGTAATGAACGCGCCGGGAGGGAGAATCATCAGCAATACCGGTGGATAACTGGCACCAAAAATTTGGAAACCAAGAATGGCTCCTGAACCGAACAACTCGCGAATCGCACCGAGAATAAATAGAGCGAGGGTGAAGCCGAGCCCCATTCCGGCGCCATCGAAAATGGAATCGAGCACCGGATTTTTGGAGGCAAACCCTTCAGCGCGACCAAGGATCAGGCAGTTGACCACGATCAGCGGGATAAAGATTCCCAATGCCTGATGGAGATCGTACGCCCAAGCCTCCATCCCCAACTGGACCACCGTCACAAAGGTAGCGATGATGATGATAAATGCTGGAATACGTACCGCTGACGGAATCATTTTACGCATTGTTGAAACAACGATGTTGGCGCAGATCAGCACGAAGGTGGTGGCCAGCCCCATCCCTAAGCCATTTTCGGCATTGGTGGTAACTGCCAGAATCGGACACATACCGAGTACTAGTTTAAATACCGGGTTTTTATCCCATATCCCCTTATTGAATTCAGCAACTAAACTCATGATGATTCCCCTTGTGCGGTAATGATCTGCTGACGATGTTGGTGGAAAAAATCGAGACCACGTTTAACCGCGCCAACGATGGCCCGTGGCGAGATGGTAGCACCGGTGATCTGATCGATATCACCGCCATCTTTTTTAACTCGCCAGTCAGTGTTGTCGAGGCCACGGTCACAAAATAGATCCTTGAACCATTGGTCAGTGATTATGCTACCTAAGCCAGGTGTTTCGGCGTGGGCCAAAATCTCTATCGCTACAATGCGCTCATCGGTGTCGAGACCAACCATCACCTCGATATTGCCACTATAGCCATCAGGGGCGATCACCTTGAAAGCAACACCGACCAGTTGATCGGCGCGACGGGCGCGAAAGAAGGTAGTGTGAACGGGGTTACCTTTTTTGTCTGTGCCACTTTGCAGATCGACAACATCTTTGTCGGGGTTGTTGTCGAACTGCGGCAGTACCGCAGAGATCGCTTTGAGTTGCTGTAAGCTGCGTTGCTTGGCGATGGGCTCACGGGTAACGCTTTCCATCATCGATAACAACATACCAGCACCAGCAGCAACCAGCGTTAGAGTGATTAGCAAACGACTAAATTCTTTCATAACAGTGTTCTCCCTAGGTTTTGTGCAGAATGCGCCCGAAAACCTTGGGGCGGGTGTAACGATCAATCAACGGTGTGGCACCATTCATCAGCAAAATAGCAAATGACACCCCTTCTGGATAACCACCAAATAAGCGAATTAATACGGTGATTACGCCGCAACCGACACCGAAGATCAACATGCCATTTCGGGTGATGGGGGTGGTCACCATGTCAGTGGCCATGAAAAAAACACCGAGCAACAGCCCACCGGTCAGTAGATGAAACAGCGGATCTGGATAGAGTTGGCTATCGATGAGCCACATTATTCCGCCAAAGGCAATAACACTACCGAGGTAGCTGACAGGAATTTCCCAGGTAATCACTTTTTTCTTAAATAGATACGCAGCGCCGAGCAGGATCGCTAGAGCTGATACCTCCCCCAGAGAGCCGGCCATGTTGCCGATAAAATAGTCACCAAAACCGCTGTGCGCCGAGGGTGGTAGTTGGCCATTGAGCATCACCGCTGTTTGCATCTCACCTAATGGTGTTGCAGCGGCGATCGCATCGACTCCGCTACCAATAGGGTTCGGTGCTGTCCAACTTGTCATCTGTACCGGAAAAGAGATCAACAGTACAACCCTAGCGACCAGAGCTGGATTAAACAGGTTGTGACCGAGACCACCGAACACCTGTTTGCCAATGGTAACGGCGATTAACGCCCCGAACAGTGCCAACCACCAAGGTGAAGAGGCTGGCAGATTAAGAGCCAACAAAATACCTGTAAGTGCCGCACTGCCGTCGCCAATACTTACCGGTTGTTGTGCTAATAAACAGCACAGCGCTTCTGCGGCCAGACAACCAGCGACACATAGCAGCAGAACCAGCAGCGCATCAAGGCCGAAGTAGTATACCGAAACCGCGCAGGTAGGCAGCAGAGCATAGATTACACTGCGCATAATCGCGTTGGTAGACTCGCCGCTGTGGATATGGGGAGAGGATGACATGTAGAGTTGAGGGGCCACGCTAGGTTCTCCTTTGTTTGGCTAAAATTCCAGCTTTTGCATAGCGCAAATTCTGCACCAGAGGGCGATTGGCTGGACACTGAAATGTGCAGCAGCCACACTCCATACAGTCGTGGGCACAATAGTCTTCGGCTTCATCGAAGCGGCCTAAAATAGCGTAGGAAGCGATGGTTGCGGGGAGCAGATGCAACGGACAGGCGGTGACACACCGTCCACAACGGATACAGGTACCCACCTCAATGTGAGGTAGATCCTGATGACCGAACAGCAGCAGTCCCGAGGTGCCACGGATCGCTGGAGCTGCCAACGATAACTGACTTTGCCCCATCATCGGTCCCCCCATGATGATCTTATCAAGTTCGTATTTAATACCGTCACACTGCTGCAGCAAAAACTCCATGGGGGTACCGATCCGTACCAACAGATTTTTGGCTTCTACAACCGCTGGGCCGCTAATGGTGATAACCCGTTCCACCAGCGGATGACCGAGACGAATGGCATCGCTCACCGCTGCTGCGGTAGAAACATTTTGCACCACGACACCAATATCCATCGGTAGCCCACCGCTGGGAACTTCACGCTTGAGCACGGCATCGATCAATTGTTTCTCTGCTCCTTGAGGGTATTTAACCTCTAGAGCCTGAACCTCAATGTCATGTGCTGCCGCAGCCTTGGTCATGCAGGCGATGGCATCAGGCTTGTTGCTCTCAATACCAATAATGGCCTGCTTGACACCGAGAACTCGGCGTAAAATATTGATGCCATCTATAATTTTTTCGCTATGCTCCAGCATCATGCGGTGATCGGCAGTAAGATACGATTCACACTCAACGCCGTTGATTATCAGGGTGTCGATCGGTTTATCATCAGGTGGAGACAGCTTGACGTGGGTCGGAAAGGTTGCCCCGCCCATACCAACAATACCAGCAGCCTTAATCCGTTGACGTAGTTCATCGCTGTTCCAATGGGCGACATCAAGCCCTTTAAGGGATGGATCCCAGCGATCCTCGCCATCGACCTCAATCACAATGGCGGGTAGCAGTTTGCCAGAGGGGTGTGGTCGCGGTTCAATCGCCATCACTCTACCAGATGTTGCAGCATGGATTGGCACCGAAACAAAAGCAGTAGCGTTAGCGATGGTTTGTCCCTTGAATACCTGATCACCAACAGTGACGATCTCTTTTGCTGGAGCGCCAATATGTTGTGATAATGGGATGATTAACTGCTCTGGTAACGGACACACTTCGATTGGTTTAGCGGCTGAATAATGTTTACAGTCGGGGGGATGCACTCCACCGACAAAGGTTTTTTTATCCATCAGGGTAGATCCTTTCCTGCGCATGCTGGTGTTGGCGGTTGAATCGATGCTGGTTTAAATTTACTGCCATCAGGGTAGGTGCTGTTGAAATCGACGATGCAGTTTTTTGGACATTTATCGATTGCCATAGCGGCATCATCGTCGTGAGCGTAGTCCACCTGAGCAAGAAATTGATCAATTTTGAATGCTTCTGGTGCCGTTTTTTTACAAATATTGCAACCGATACAGCCTATTTCGCAGTATTTGCGCACCACACCACCCTTGTCGTGACTATTGCACAATACGTGGACTGTTGCTGTAGCTGGGGTCATGCGAATTAGTTGGCGAGGGCAGGCGGTAACGCACAGTCCACAACCGGTACAACGCTCGCGACTGATTACGGCTAGATCATCCGCTGTTATTTCAATCGCATCAAACGGACAAGCCGTAACGCACGAACCCAAACCTAGACAACCATTCGGGCACTGTTTCGGGCCATCGGCAATGTTGTTGGCAGCATTACAGTCATGCATTCCGGTATAGATATATTTTTGTGTGGTTTTGCGGTTATCACCCTGACACAGCACCACCGCAACTTGAGGTTCTGTCACATCATCTTCAAGCCCCATGATACGGGCAATGGCGGTGATCACCTCACTGCCACCCGGAGGACATAGGTTGATTGGTGCCGCCTCTTTTACCACCGCTCCAGCATAACCGGAACAGCCGGGATAGCCACATGCTCCACAATTGACGCCGGGAAGAACTTCGTTAACCGCTAACTCTCTGGCATCAACATCAACAGCAAATTTTTTAGAGGCCCACCCTAGAGCAATCGCTGCTACCAAACCGATCTGCCCCAGTCCCAAAACTGCAGTAAGCATTTTTACCTCACCTGAAATAATAAAAAATAGTAGGTACTCAGCATAGTCCTTAGACTATCAACCTTTAACCAAACCAGAAAACCCCATGAAAGCCAGCGAGAGCAGTCCAGCGGTTATCAGTGCAATAGCGGTGCCCTGAAAACATTTAGGAACTTGGCTCAACTCCAACCGTTCACGTAACCCTGCAAACAGCCACATGGCCAGAGTGAAGCCAAGACCAGCACCCAGAGAGAACACAAACGATTCGAGCAAGGTGTAACTTTTTTGTATATTCAGAACCGCAACACCCAGTACCGCACAGTTGGTGGTGATCAACGGCAGAAAGATTCCCAGGGACTGATAGAGTGTCGGACTGGTCTTGTGAAGAATGATCTCCACCATCTGCACCAACGATGCGATAATCAGCACAAATGCGATGGTTTGCAGATATTCAATCTCAAGGGGGATCAACACCTTGTATTGAAAAAACCACGTCACCACCGAGGCGATTGACATAACGACGATCACCGCCATTCCCATTCCTAGAGCGGTGTCAACCTTTTTGGATACCCCCATAAACGGACAGGCACCAAGAAAACGGGCCAGAACAAAATTGTTTACAAATACAGTACTGACGAGGATAAGTAGGAGTTCAACCATAATAAGCCTTCATTACTCGGAATCATTATTATATTAAAGAATCGTAGTGATTCTCCGGTGACCATCATGCTTTTCTTTTAGGTGTAGCGATGCACTTGATATGCCAGATTAGATTTTACCTGACAAATTAGGCGAAATATATATTGTCTCGATACCGTTAAGTATCAAAACTATCTCGCAAGATTGGAAAAAATATGATTTTGCAAACTTAGCTATATAGTTTACTGTTAACCGCATGCAACTCGCACCTACAAGTAATCCTAACAGGTTCTTTCCGTTTCGGTATTATCGCGCGGTGTTTTTTCATCTCTCTTGTTATCTGGTGCGATATACGGTAAAACTTGATGATGTTTAGTTATGCTAAGCTCTACAGGTGGGTATTTTATTTGACGGGTTCTACTTACAAAGGGGGCAAGGATGGAGAAGCGCTTTACTAACAATGGTTGCTGGATTTATCCAGATGGCTCATCAAGCAAAGCGGCACAATCGTGCGATTCTAACGAACCATTTATCGCCACAACAGCGTACTGTCCTAATGGATGCAATTTGCTCAATGGTGAACATACGTTTCAAGGGACTAATGGCATCCATTTAAAATTCAAGGGGCAACAACATGAGGGTGAGTTTGTTATCTCTGCTGTTGAGGGTGACTATTCTAGGCTGAGATTGTCCGGTGAGTGTGCTGCCGGGGAGAAAATTGAGCTGTTTTGCCCCCACTGTGATGTTGCTTTGGAAAAATTGACCAACTGCCATTGCGCCGAGCATGCCTCAATGGTGTTTATTGGTGCAACGCCAAAGCTCGATTTTACCAGAGGGGTTGCTTTATGTAATGTTTGTGGCTGTCATGAGGGTATTGTGATCGCTAAAAACGCGGTGCGTAGGTTGCGTTTGGCAACGCCAGATTTTCCGCACTGATAATATGCACACAGAGCTGTGGTGCCACTTCGATCACAGGTGTCGTGCGAGTTTTTGCGTCTTTTTTTAGCACGTCAAATATTACTATGTATAATTTCCTGCAAAGGTTCAGCGTCTGTTTCACGTAACCCTAAACCAGCAAGGTTTATCTGACGATACATCGGAGTTTGTATCTATTGCATTCAAAGCGTCAGTCTCCCTTTGAGTCAGTTTTCCCCAGAGCCAATTTCATCCATGGGTAGTGACCCAAATCACTTTTTTTCACGATATATCCAATTGGGTATGCTGTCACCATATGTTTCAGTAATGCAGGATCTTTCAGGCGGTTACGTAAAATGTGAATCACCACCATTTTCATTATTTTGCCACCAGAGTAAAGGAGCACTTTGGCCGCCAATGATATACGTAAATCGGAGTTTGGTAGATATCTTTAAGTCTGATGGTTTTTGTAGGTTGATACGAAGGCAAAGCGAATGTGTTACTCACAATGAGAATCTCATTTAATCGTTCGCGTTTCAGCTTTTCATGAAGAGCAACCATTCCTCCCAACCATTCCTCCGAGGAAAAGATAACAGAATAGAATAGAACCATTGCTGAGTTCAGCATTCTTAAAATCTTTGCGATAGAGTGTAAGGTTATCTAGGCGTAAACTATATTTTCGAATTACTTACTGGCGACAGCGATAACGAGCGTTCCCCAACCAGAACCGAGATCAATTAAGTGGCCATTTACACCCTCATCTATTGAAGCAAGCATGGCTTGACAAGCCTTGCCTGAGCTCATCATGGGGGAAATACCGGTTTGCAGCGTGGTCCAAACAATAGATAAAGCAGTCAGCAGGACGAAAACAAGAACTATTAGTTCAAGAAGGGCCATGCTAACGAGGATCTAGGATCTGTTGAATTTTCATTATTTTATTTACAGCCTCAACGTTTTTGATACCCAGCGGTGACGCGAATCTGCGTGAGCCACCACAATTTTAGATTTTCAATTTAGTGCAGACGTGTTCTTCGTCTGGCTGATTAGTTCAAGCCACAACAGTTACCTTAAAATAGGTTTTAAGCCATCGAAGGATGCGTTTAAGACTAATAAATACTTTATTGTTTGTAACTATTTAGCTGACAGACTGGCAACGCCCACTCCAAGGGACGCATTGAACTGTCGCCGTCCTGTATTAAATATCCTCTTGGGATTTCTCAGTGGATCATTCATAGAGTGGCCGACTACTTTCTTAGCAAGTAGTCGGCCATTTTTAGGTGTGTGTTCAGTAAAATCAAGAAAATGTCACAGGTTCACCGGTGGAACATTTTATGTTGTATATGTGGTGAGAAAATTTCAGTTATAGCTCAAATTCCTCAGCGTCATCATAAGGAGTAGTTCTTCTGCCCAACAGGGCGATAAATTTTCCGGTAACGAATCCGGTAACAATTGCCACCAGAATTGTAATTCCGATACCTGTTAGTTGATTACCTTTGTTGATACCATCGACGATGAAAATTGCGGCGAGTCCACCAAACAGTCCAGGCAGGCCGTGTAGATTCATAACACCACAGGTGTCAATCCCTTTAATGAATTTTTCTACTTTTCCTTGCAACACGGCAAATCCAAAAGTCGATAGTCCACCAGCAATGATGCCAATAGCAAAAGCTTGAGGCCAGCTGGCAAGGTCACAGGTCGAACCAATAGCGACACCACCAGCCAGTGCAGCATTGGCGATATCTGCTGCGTCGATTTTGCCACGTAAATAAATGCTAGCAAAGTAGGTCGCAATAGTTGCCCCGCAAAGCGCTAGTATCACATTTATTACAGTATGCGGTATCAGTTCTGGGGCGACTAAGGCCGAGCAAAAGCTTGGCCAGAACAACCACAGGATCATGCTGCCGAGCAGTGAAAATCGATCACTGGTATCGTCCGCTTCTATTGATATGTCAATCTCCTTTGGAGTAGTCATTGTCATGATCACACCCAGACCGAATATCGCTCCGAAAGCATGAATTACAACCGATCCACCCATGTCAACAAAGCTACCGTGAGCGATCAAACCAAAGCCGTGATCAAGAATAATCCATTCGTTAAATGCGTAACAGGGAACGAAGAGGAGGCCGAGGAGTATGTATTGCCCCATTTTCAATCTTCCCAGCGGGGCTCCCGCACAAATGAGTAGGCTAGCCGCAGCAAATTCAGCAAGAATCAAGCTGTCAATTTCTGAGCCTGAACCGCCTAGAATACCTAAACTATCTTTCAAAATATAAAGGGGCAGCGCGACACTTACTAAGAGATACGTTGCCGTTACGGCAGAACGACCATATTTCTTGACGAACACCATCAGAAAGCCGAAACCAGCTAATAACATTGCCATAATATGAATCGCACGATTATATTTCTGTACTTCTACTATATGGCCCAGTTCTGTAGCATTTCCAATACTTACAAATAAGAAGATGCTTATAAGTGTCAGAAATAACTTTAAATACGAATTGCTCTTGTTCATGATAGGGACTGTCTCCTTGGCTCAGTTGAGGGGTTCTTTACATAACAATTGGCAACATGACAAGTGTCAGTAAAGCCATTTGTTCGATGAACTTCTACTACATTCAAAGTAACTTCAGGATAATTATAGATGAACTGACAACGACCATGGAAAGGGTATTTGTCGCCATGGCCGGTGACAATAAACCCCATGGATGGCCACACTTACAAACAATCGGTATCCCCCTAGGATGGGCGTTATCAGTTTGGCAGTTGGATAGTTGCTAACATTTTTGATAACCGACGGCAGTGCGAATTTGCGTGACCTACCGTGACGGGGATTAGAGCAATATAGTGTTGCAGATTGAGTGTGTCAACAGCGTTCTCTTGGGGGGTCTTTTTTGTGATGGCAAACTTTTTGCATATATTAGATTTTAGCCGCAGGGTTGGCGGGTCTTGTCAATGTTCCGATCGCTAGATCTGTGGACTTGTCATTAAGCTTGGCTTTGGTAAATAAAATGAGGTTGGCGGAATGTTTTTTGATTGAGGAAGCCATTGATGCTGCCGGTGGTCGCAAGGCTATTGCCGCTGCCAATTTTGGTGTGTTATGAAAAACGTTGTGGGATAAAATGTCAAAGTGGCAGAAAATGTAACGTTTTTATGTTTAGATGTTACAAGAATGTAACGCCAGATGGAGACGCTGACGTTGCAAGAGTTGTTGACTTAAAATTACTTGTTATAATACCACTGGGGCGCAGGAGGGGGAGAATGTATTATTTGTTGACTTAAAATTACTTGTTATAATACCACTGGGGCGCAGGAGGGGGAGAATGTATTATTCGTTTTGTTGTTTCAGATATAAGCGCTGTTTTTTTAAGAGGTATTTGGGGGCTTAAGTTGTGGGTTGGCTTGGTCTAGCGGTGTTATGAAACGATGCATACGCCTAGTTGTCAGTGGGTTTCGGCTGGAAATTCGCGCTGAAAACTAATTAAACGTGATGTAGAGTTTTTCTGTAGCAATCCTAATGGGGAGACAGATAATGAACTGGTTGACCGGTAGTATCAGAAATAAAATTATGGCAATGACCTCGGTAAGTATTTTGCTGACCCTCGCAATTTTGGCTACGGTCAATTATCGCACCATGGTTAAGACCATGGACACGCGTTTGATTGATTCGGAGATGCCGGCGATTGTTGGTAATATTGTCGCCGAGATTGACAATAAAATTTTGCGTTCAGCAGCGGGGTTGTCAGT
>NBLY01000063.1 GCA_002084665.1 Desulfobacteraceae bacterium 4572_35.2
CAGTGACAACACCCTGCAACAGGGGGGAGCTGTGATGAACCATGTTCTTGGTTTACATATTGGTCGAACGCTGAAAAGTGAGCAGTTTCTTAATCAAATACAGCACGCTTTATAAAGGCGTTATGGCTTGTTTAGCCTTGACAGTGACCAAAGGAATAGGCTAGTAATTTTGGTTTACTTAGGGATGGTTTGTTCGGGTAATATCTCCCTCCCCTTCTTTTGACTTTTTTCCGTATTCTACGATGTTGGTGGTTTTCTCGGAGGTTTTATTGTGACATTTCAAGATTTGATTTTGTCGTTACAGAATTATTGGCAACAGCCTTATGATTTGGAAAAAGGGGCTGGTACGTTTAACCCTGCGACTTTTTTACGTTCTCTTGGTCCAGAGCCATGGAATGTTGCTTACGTTGAGCCATCACGACGGCCAACTGATGGTCGTTATGGTGAGAACCCAAATCGTTTGCAACACTACTATCAGTTTCAGGTGATCCTCAAGCCCGCGCCACTGAATATTCAAGATCTCTACCTTGACTCATTGCGTAGCTTTGGCATTGATCCCGTATGTCACGATATCCGCTTTGTTGAGGATGACTGGGAATCACCGACCCTTGGTGCATGGGGCCTCGGTTGGGAAGTTTGGCTCGACGGTATGGAGATCACCCAGTTTACCTATTTTCAACAGGTTGGTGGCATTGACTTGAAGCCGATCCCTGGTGAAATCACCTACGGCTGCGAGCGGATTGCCATGTATATTCAGGGTGTAGATAATGTTTACGATCTTGAATGGGCTAACGGGATAAAATATGGTGACATTCATCATCAAACTGAAGTTGAGTTCTCGGCGTATAACTTTGAAGAGGCGGATACGACGATGTTGTTCCAACTCTTCGATATGTACGAAAAAGAGTGCATTCAGCTGGCCGAAAAAGAGCTGGTGTTCCCTGCGTATGACTTCGTAATGAAGGCGTCGCATGCGTTTAACTTGCTTGATGCCCGTGGCGCGATCTCAGTTACTGAACGCGCTCACTATATCGGTCGAGTACGAAACCTATCCCGTTTATGTGCTGAAGGATATGTTGTCCAGCGCGAGCGTTTAGGGTTTCCGCTGCTGAAAAAATAATTAATTTTATCCATAAACCACGGTGCTGCCGTGGTTTGTACTTTATAGGTTAGCGGTGAATGTTTTTCATCGAAACTTACATGGAGTAAAAGTGATGTCCAAAGAACTGTTTCTGGAACTAGGTACTGAAGAGATTCCCGCTGGAATGTTACCAGTGGCTATGCGTGATCTGGAACGGATGATCCGTAAAGAATTAACTGCTGCGCGCATCGAATTTGGTGCCATCACCACCTATGCGACACCACGTCGTTTAGTGCTGGCAGTGGCCGACGTTGCTGAACAGCAACAGCGTCAGGAATTGAACCTTACTGGTCCGTCCATCAAGGTTGCTTATGATGCTGATGGTAATCCGACTAAGGCGGCACAAGGTTTTGCTCGTTCTAACGGCGTAGAGGTTTCTGAACTCAGTCAAACAGAGACAGAAAAAGGGAGCTACCTCTTTCTTTCCAAAGTTATAGAGGGGCAAGCTGTTGGTGCTGAACTGCCAGCGATGTTGCTGAAGGTTGTATCGAGTTTATCGTTTAAAAAATCGATGCGCTGGAAGAATCTCGATATCCGCTTCGCCCGACCTATGCACTGGATGGTCGCCCTGTACGGCGGTGAAGTGGTGCCTTTTAGTTATGGTGAATTGACCAGTGGTAACGAATCGTTTGGCCACCGCTTTATGGCCCCTCAAGCCTTTGCTGTTACAGGGTTAGATGATTATGTTGCTAAGGCGCGTGAGCACTTCATTATCGTTGATCCTGCCGAGCGTAAGCAAATCATCGCCCGTGAAATTGAGCGTGTTGCCCGCGAAGAGGGGGGCGCTCTCAACGTTGATGAGGAACTGCTCGAAGAGGTCGCTTACCTTGTTGAGGACCCCACTCCACTGTGTGGAAGTTTTGACGAAGAATTTTTGCAGCTGCCTGATGAGTTGTTGATCACCAGCATGAAGGAGCATCAGCGCTACTTTACTCTGGCAGATGATGAAGGTCGCTTGCTGGCGAAATTTATCACCATCTCCAATACTCGCCCTAAAGATCCTAGTGTGGTCGTTAAAGGTAACGAGCGCGTGCTGCGTGCGCGCCTCGCTGATGCGATGTTCTTTTGGAAAGAGGATCAGAAAAAAACTCTCGAATCGCGCCTCGAAGCCCTTAAAAATGTGGTGTATCAGGCCAAGCTTGGTACCAGCTATGCAAAAGTTCAACGCTTTACCCTTTTGGCTGAAACCCTTGCCAATCAACTCGATGGGAGCTGCTTAGAGTTGACGCGCCGCGCAGCAACGCTGTGCAAGTGTGATCTTGAAACAGGGATGGTCTATGAGTTCCCCGAGCTGCAAGGGATCATGGGGCGTGAATATGCCAAAATTGAGGGCGAAGATCCACGCGTTGCCACGGCGATTTTTGAGCATTATCTACCAATTCAAGCGGGAGGTGATCTGCCGAGTGATAATGTTGGTGCATTTGTCTCATTGGCCGACAAAATAGATACTGTTTGTGGGTGCTTTGGCGTTGGCTTAATTCCAACAGGAACCGCTGATCCGTATGCATTGCGTCGGTGTACGATCGGTATTCTTAATATCCTGCTTGAGCGCAATTTCCGCATCTCATTACCAACGCTTGTTGGTCAAGCGGTACAGCAACTAGAGGACAAACTTAATCGCAGTGCCGAACAGGTGACTGCTGAGGTGGTGGAATTTATCCGCCTACGCTTTGTTAATATGTTAACAGGGCAAGGGTTTTCTGCCGATGTTGTTGAGGCGGTTCTCAGTGCAGGATTTGATGATGTGATCGACGCACGTCAACGAGTTGAAGCGTTGTCGGCGATGAAAAAACAGCAAGACTTTGAAGCTCTGGCGGCAACATTTAAACGGGTTGGTAACATCATTAAGGGGGGTGTGACCGATGCCGTTGTCGAAAGCGTTTTTGAAGAGGATTGTGAAAAAGAGTTGTTTGCTGAGTTGCAGCGCATTCAACATGATGTCACTCGCTTAATGGCTAGTGGGGATTATCCTGAAGTGTTGCGCAGCATTGCCACGTTACGCCCGGCTGTTGACGCTTTCTTTGATGGTGTCATGGTTATGGCTAAGGACGAAGCGGTTAAGACAAACCGTCTCGCATTGCTGACTCAGGTAGCCGGCTTATTTGCTGGCTTGGCCGATTTTTCTCGTATTGCTGCGTAAAGTTTTTGCAACGTAGCCCGTTTTAGGATTAATCAACTTTTTTGTGAGGAGGACGACTGATGTCAGTCAAATACGTGTACTTCTTTGGCGACGGTAAAGCTGAAGGCACAAGTGAAATGAGAAACTTGTTGGGTGGTAAAGGGGCAAACCTCGCGGATATGACCTCAATTGGCCTGCCAGTGCCAGCTGGATTCAGTATCACCACCGAGGTGTGTAACGAGTATTATAAAAATGATCGCAACTATCCTGACGGCTTGAAAGATCAAGTTTTAGCAAAGCTCACTGAGATGGAGCAGTTGATGGATAAAAAGTTCGGTGATGCCGAGCGTCCATTGCTGGTATCGGTTCGTTCTGGTGCTCGTGCTTCCATGCCAGGGATGATGGACACCGTGCTCAACCTCGGACTTAACGATCAAACGGTACAAGGGATTGTTAAACTCAGCGGTGATGAGCGTTTTGCTTACGATTCCTATCGTCGCTTTATTCAAATGTACGCCAATGTCGTTAAAAATCTCGATGGCGAACTCCTTGAAGATATTCTCGAAAATATGAAAGAGGATCGCGGTGTTGAAGAGGATACCGCTCTGAGTGCTACGGATCTTAAAGAGTTGGTTGTTCTGTTTAAAAATAAATATACTGAAGAGTTAGGTGAAACATTCCCTAACGATCCACAAGAGCAGTTGTGGGGCGCTATTGGTGCGGTCTTTGGTTCATGGATGAATCAACGCGCGATCACCTATCGTCGTCTGAATAACATCCCATCTGAGTGGGGTACCGCTGTTACCGTTCAATCTATGGTCTTTGGTAACATGGGCGATGATTGTGCCACAGGAGTTGCTTTTACTCGTAACCCATCAACAGGTGAAAATCTGTTCTTTGGCGAGTTCTTGATCAATGCTCAAGGTGAGGATGTTGTTGCTGGTATCCGTACGCCGCAACCAATCAACAAGGCGGGCAGCGACGGCACACTTCCTTCAATGGAGGAGGTGATGCCTGAAAGTTACGACCAGTTGATGGTGATTCAGCAGAAGCTCGAAAAGCATTACCGTGACATGCAAGACATTGAGTTTACCATCGAAAAAGGGCGCTTGTTCATGTTGCAAACCCGTAACGGTAAGCGTACCGCTAAAGCGGCAGTAAACATTGCTGTTGATATGGTCAACGAGGGCTTGATCAGTGAGAAGGAAGCGATACTCCGCGTTGCTCCAGAGCAGCTCGATCAATTGCTTCACCCCTCTCTTGATCCCAATGCCCAAAAAGATGTCATTGCAAAAGGTCTTCCCGCATCACCTGGTGCAGCATCGGGTGAGGTGGTTTTCTCAGCCGATGAGGCCGAAGAAGCCAAGAAACTGGGTTTAAAAGTGATTCTCGTGCGTGTAGAAACCAGCCCTGAAGATATTCACGGGATGCATGCGGCCCAAGGTATCTTAACAGCTCGTGGTGGTATGACCTCGCACGCTGCTGTTGTTGCTCGTGGTATGGGTAAATGCTGCGTTTCAGGTTGTGCTGATATTAAAATTAACTATGAGACTCAACAGTTTACTGACCGCTCAGGTAAGGTGTTTAACAAGGGCGATATTATCACTCTTGATGGTTCTAGCGGTGAAGTGATGAACGGCACCGTACCAACGGTTCAGCCTGAATTAACTGGCGAGTTTGGTGTCTTAATGGGTTGGGTCGATCAGATCCGTCGCCTCAAGGTTCGCACTAATGCTGATACCCCTGCTGATGCAAAGGTGGCGCGCGAATTTGGTGCCGAAGGGATTGGCCTATGCCGTACCGAGCACATGTTCTTTGATGCCGACCGTATCATGGCTGTGCGTGAGATGATCCTTGCTGAAGATCTCGATGGTCGTAAGCTGGCGCTGGCTAAAATCATCGATATGCAACGTGAGGATTTCCTCGGCTTGTTCCGTGAAATGAAAGGGCTCCCTGTTACTATTCGTCTGTTAGATCCACCTCTGCACGAGTTTTTACCTCATACCGATAAGGATATTGATGGTTTGGCTCAGAGCATGAAAGTTTCTGCTGAGACGTTGAAGCAAAAAGTTGAGTTCCTCCACGAATTTAACCCGATGCTCGGTCATCGAGGCTGTCGTTTAGGGATCACCTTCCCCGAAGTGTATGACATGCAAGTGCGGGCCATTATGGAAGCAGCGTGCAAGTTGATTAAGGATGAAGGTTTCGATATTGTTCCTGAAATTATGATCCCATTGATCAGTGGCGTGAAAGAGCTTGAGATTTTACGTGCTAATGCGGTGAAAGTCGCTGATGCAGTAATTGCTGAGTACGATGTTAAAGTTGAATATTTGGTCGGTACCATGATCGAGTTGCCTCGTGCGGCGATCACTGCCGATCAGGTCGCTACCCAAGCAGATTTCTTCTCATTTGGTACCAATGATCTGACTCAAACAACCTATGGTCTCTCTCGTGATGATGCGGGCAAGTTCTTGCCGTTGTATGTTGAGCAGGAGATCTTTGCAGAAGACCCATTTGTTGCTATTGATCAAGATGGTGTTGGCTTCCTCGTTGAGATGGGCTGCCAAAAAGGTCGTGAAACTCGTCCAGACATTAAACTTGGTATCTGTGGTGAGCATGGTGGCGAACCATCAAGTGTCATCTTTTGCCATAAAATTGGTCTCGATTATGTTTCATGCTCCCCTTATCGGGTGCCAATCGCTCGTCTTGCTGCGGCACACGCGGTTCTTCTCGAAGAGCAGTAATAAAGCACGACACTTAGTGTCGAGTATAATAGTTTGACTCAAAGGCCTCTGGGAAACCAGAGGCCTTTTTGTGTGAAAGCTTTTTATCTGAATTTGGATAAAGCTTTTTATCTGAATTTGGATGTGGTATAAGTTTTAATTCATGTAAGGGAGGGTGGCGATGAAAATTGTCGGCATACTGATTGTGATACCGCTATTGTGCCTTATTCAAAATTTTATTTGGGAGGAAGGGAGGGTGGCGATGAAAATTGTCGGCATAATGATTGTGATACCGCTATTGTGCCTTATTCAAAATTTTATTTGGGAGGATTGAATGAACGTAATGAAGTACACTTTTTTAGCACTCTTCGTCACCGTGATGTTTCAAAATCCACTCGCCCAACGTGATGCTGCCAAACGGATTATTCGTGCTCAGATGTTTAGTCCTGAGGTGATGGATGTCGTTGAAGAATATCTCCTTAAAGGGTTTAAAATTAGGGGAAATAACCGTAATCATGTTGATGCTATGGCATGGATGGTGAAAGCTCTTGGTGCAACCAATGACGCGAAATATCGTTCAACTCTTGAGCAAATAATGGCAGAAGGTAATCGTAAATTACGTGGTTATGCTAAAAAATCTTTGGCACAAATGTATTAAGCTCTACCGCTATTAACAAGAACTTTAAAGCCCCTGTTGTCAGGGGCTTTTTTTATGGAGAGAGTCGGTGAAAAAAAGTTTGTCATGCCCGCTATGTAGAGCTACTCGAATCGAATTGTTCGACCAAGATTCGCGCCGCTGTTAAATGTCAACGTTGTCGTTTAGTGTTTGTCGATCAACAGGATTTTCTCACACCAGCAGAAGAAAAGGGTGTCTACGATCAACACCAAAACGACCCACAGGATCGTGGTTATCGCCAATTTTTGAGTCGCTTGTTCGATCCTGTTTTAGATTTTGGTAGTGGCCCAGGGCCAACCTTGTCACTGATGTTTGAAGAGGTCGGCCATACCATGACCATCTTTGATCATTTTTATGCCAATGATCCAGCGGTGTGGCTGTTCTCGTACGATTTTATCACCACCAGTGAAGTGGTGGAGCACATCCAACAACTTGGCGCTGAACTTGAGCGGTTGTGGTGTCACCTTAATAGCGGTGGTGTTCTTGGTGTGATGACCAAGATGGTTACTGATGCTGAGGCCTTTAGTCACTGGCATTATAAAAATGATCCGACTCACGTCCGTTTTTTTTCACGCGCAACATTTGAATGGCTCGCTCAACATTGGCAGGCTGAATATGAATTTGTTGGTTCCGATGTGGTGATTTTTCGTAAAAGTGGCGGTTAATCTGAATCTCGTTCATTATCTGATTGTGACAGGATATTTGAGATTTTTTCACCCTTTGCGGCCGATAATCTGTTCGCGCGCTGAGCGAGGTCCACGGTTTGCAAGCCAAGTTGTTGATAAAGAGCGACAAGGTCAGGGTGATGTTGTTTGAGCTGCTCTAGGTGGCTGGCAACGGTATCGTCATCGCCACGAACAATCGGCCCAGTTAGGGCTGTTTTAGGGCCAAGGGTTAGACTGTTTTCTACCGCCGTGCGAATAAGTGGGCCGAGTACGGATAGGGGAATGTCCTGTTGCGTGTTGCATGGGCGAAGAACTTCACCGGCACTGTCGATTAAGGTGGTGATAAAGTTCGCTGCCATACAGGCAGCCGCGTGGTAGCGCGCCTTGTATTGCCCTTCAATGATGAATGACTCCCCCCCCAAATCGCCAACAATTTAAGAACCTTTGCTGGATGCAAACCGCTGCAATGAACGAGGAGGGTGGTGTCACGAAGGGCCACTGTCGCGCATAGCTGTGCCGCTATTGGTGCTAGTTGATCATCCCCTGTGGCGATAAGGATAATGTCGGCTGGAGTACAGCGGTTGATGTCGGTGGTGGCCATCAGTTCGGCACCAACAAAGTGCGCCGCTTCAGCCGTGCGCTGACGATCACGACCAACGATGGCGGTGATTGGGTAGCCTTGTTGGCGTAACAGCGCCGTGACCGCTTGACCTAAACGACCCGGACCGATTAAAGCGATGGATGGTTTAGAGTTGCCGATCATTTTACGCTAACCTGAAGTGTGCCAACCCCCTCAATCATCGTTGTCATGATGTCGCCACTGATAACTCGACCGACCCCTGCTGGGGCGGTGTTTGAATCTTGGCGCAAGTGGCCGTTGACGCTCAGTTGAATGGTTAAGTTGTGCGGATCATTAATCTGATCTGCCGCAACGAAACTAGAGATTGGGCATGAGGTGTCAAAGCCCTTGGCCTTCTCCCAAGGAAAGCCTTTCTCCTTTAGTTTTGCCTGGGTGTCACGCAGGGTCATATCAATAGCAATACCGTAACCAGCGATATGGCTCATGGCATCTGCAGCGCTAATATTTTTCCCCGCTGTGCCGATGAGAACAGCCAACTCAACTTCATGATGACAGTCATCTGAGTAGGGTGGAATCTCAACCTGGTCACCTTTGAAAATCATGCTGCTGGCGGGTTTGATAAACAACACAGGTTCTGTTGGTACTTCGTTGCCAAGCTCGTGAGCGTGGGCGACATAATTGCGCGCTAGACAAATAATTTTACCAACGGCAATTGGTGTTTCGCAACCGTTAAGAGTGATGGTGTGCATGGAGAAATCTCCTTATTTGTAATGAGTGGTCGAGGGTGTTTCCTCAGCTGTGGGTAGCGACCAGTTGTGGCGGATGGCTAGTAAGCGTAACGTGACGACAAGTAGTGCGGAAAGGAGCATGGTTGTGGTGCGGGGAGCGCCAAATTGAGTGAGTAAAAAGAATAAGCCGCCACCCGCTAAACAGGCCGAAGCGTAGATCTCTTTTTGTAAAATGAGGGGAATTTGGCCCGCAAGGATATC
Source organism: Desulfobacteraceae bacterium 4572_35.2 (assembly GCA_002084665.1). Lineage (GTDB taxonomy): Bacteria > Desulfobacterota > Desulfuromonadia > Desulfuromonadales > Desulfuromonadaceae > Desulfuromonas. The sequence goes on from NBLY01000063.1 coordinate 8,894, forward strand.
GCGCACCATGCCACCCGCAGTTGCCGTCATCATCCCCATAATAATAGCACCGACAAGAAGGATATCGCGTAACGTCCCCCCGCCTATTGCGGTAACAATACCTAGCACCAGAATGCCGAGCAGATCCATTTGGCGGCGCACTCCAGCTAATGCTCCAGATATGGCAAAGGCAGCGGTGCCGATTAGGTCAAGAATATAGAGAATATCCACAAGCTCTCACTTTAATCTGATTCCGTTAGACGATTGCTGGATTCAGAGGTAATGTAGTAGATGTTGACAGTAATGCTTATTGTTAGCTTTGCCGAGCTGGGCGTTCATGAGCATACTGGTTAAGTGGCGAAAAATCAATCACTTGAGCTGGTGTATTTTGCCGAAGGACTGTAATGTTTCTGCCGTTAGCTGATCAACCTAATCCGCCTGGCCGACCGTACGTAACGTGGACGTTGATGGCGCTCAATGTTTTGGTGTTTGTGGTGGTCACGTTACCATTGTTATGGCAGCGCCCTAACCCTAGTGATCCGCTGTTGCTCGAATATTTACACCGTATTGGGGTGACCAGTCTGCATCAAGCTCAGACGGTTGCAGCACAGATGAGCGCCTATGATTTGGTGGTCTTTCAGTATGGCTTCAAATCGGCCATGCCGAGTATCTCAACTCTGCTAAGTTCACTGTTTCTCCATGCTGGTATCCTTCATCTCGCTGGTAATATGCTGTTTTTGTGGATCTTTGGCGATAATGTCGAGCACCGTCTAGGTTGGTTGAGTTATTTGGCTCTTTATCTGTTTACTGGTATGATGGCTACGTTATTTTTTGCGTTGTTTATGTCCGATTCATATACCCCCCTTATCGGTGCGTCGGGAGCAATTTCAGGAGTTTTAGGCAGTTATTTTGTCTGGTTCCCGAAAAACAAGGTAAAGACCTTTGTCTTTTTGTTCCCTTTTATTATGGATAGTTTTTATCTTCCGGTGCGCTTGGTGCTCGGGGTTTATCTGGTTGTTGATAATCTGGTGCCATTTCTTTTTACTCAGAGTGGCAGTGGGGTAGCGCACGGCGCACATCTAGGTGGGTTCTTGGCCGGTGCGGTGATTGCTTATGGCTTTGATCACCTGCCACTGCTGCACCGAAGTCGGCAGTTGGGACGCCAGAGTGATGACGGAGAGACGCACCATTCGCTAGTGGAGCAATTCAATGAATTGATTGTACAGCGGCAATTTGCTGCGGCTGTGCCGATCTATTTTACGATACGAGACGAAACCCAGCGCCAACAACTTTCGGTGTTTGCCCTGTTGCAGTTGGCCTATTATCTCTACGAAAACGGTGATGATGATGCCGCATTGGTGATCTACCGCCGCATTATTGCCGATCATCCGACTGATGCCGCCCTTGATCAGGCGTATTTTGGTGCCGGAAAGGTGCTGTTGAAAAAACGCAATCGTTGGACCAGTGCCTATCATTATTTTCTCGCTGCAGTTGATGTGACCGAAAATCAGACCTTGGCCCAAGCCGCGCGCCAGCACTTACGCGAGATTGATTGGCGCAGCAATCATTAGTATCTTAAATTATTTAAATCGTTAGTCGGAGATGTTCTTACCATGTATTTTCACATCGCTTATGAAGAACCAGTGTTTCGCCCGCCATCTGAGGGACGTTCGTTGATTCTGCAAGCTACAATCGGTTGTAGTCAAAATCAGTGTCGATTTTGCGGCATGTATAAAATGAAGCAATTTCGTCTGCGCTAAAAGCGAAGAGGAATTGCACCTGTTGCGCGAACATAAACTACGTATCCTCTATTTTGGTTTAGAGAGCGGTGATAGCGATACGTTGCGTTTGGTTAATAAGGGTTTTGATGGCGAGCAGATGTTAGTGTTGTGTCAAAAGGCCAAAAGCGCAGGGTTGAAGTTGTCGGTGACGGCGATTCTTGGTTTGGCTGGTAAAGCACGCAGTCGTGAACATGCAGCGGCGACGGCAACATGGATCAATGACCTATCACCAGAATATTTTTCATTACTGACCATGTTCCGCCGTCATAATGATGATTATTTCACCGCAATTGAGCCATTGAGTCACGGTGAAGTGATGGCTGAAACGCTTGATATTTTGCAGCAGCTCCATCCGCAAAAAACGATCTTACGCTCCAACCATGCCTCAAATTTCCTTAATTTAGCCGGCAGTTATCCCAAAGATCGTCAGCGTTTGATTGACACAGCACAGCAGGCTCTCGATGCGGCGCAACATGATCCGGCGTGGTTTAACGAAATGCCGAGCTACAGTGAACAGCTGTATTAGTACCTGTGGCGTGGGTTTAACTGTTGATGGTGTCGTAAAAAGTCCGCCCACCTGCGTTGCAGCGGTTGTTCAAGACTTTGATATACAACATGTATGCCTTCCCCTTGAACAACCGCTACGACTTGGGGAACGAAATTTTTGCTTATCTATCTTATTTGTTTTTGCGAGACCATCAATGTTGGTAGTAAATTTATTGAACAACAGTTTTAAAGGCGGGTGTTTGAAATAATAGATGTGCGTGAGAGAAAATCCTAAATATTTGTGGCTCTTCCGACAGAAAGAACAAAATGAGTACTGCTCGTAGCGAAACTGTACGGAATGTTAAGTTTTATCGACTCTTTCCAATTGCGTCCGCACTGCGGTCGCAATTCATTTGGTTTCAATATCGTATCGTTACTATCGATAAAATAAAAAGTGAGTACTCTGATTTTGAAGAAACTTACGAAGGTGGCAGCGGATGAAAATTAATGAAAAAGTATCATTAGTGGAGCGAATCGCCAATGGGGAAGACAGCTATACCCAGTTTAAAGTCAATACGACGAACGCCAATAA
>NBLY01000005.1 GCA_002084665.1 Desulfobacteraceae bacterium 4572_35.2
GGTGTTTCACCCGAATCCTGATTATAAATTAATGGATCAAGTCCGAGAGACATTGCGATATTCTCATTACGCTTATCGCACGGAACAATCGTATTGTCAATGGATAGTCCGTTACATCCGATACCATGGCGGTACCACTCATCCTAATCAACTGAGTGCTTCCGATATTGAACGTTACTTGTCATATCTTGTTGTTGAGGGCAAGGTTTCTGCCTCGACACAGAAGCAAGCGTTGAACGCTTTGATCTTTTTGTATCACAAAGTTTTAGACATTCAAATTGAGGATAAAATCGCCCCTATCCGGTCTAAAAAGGGGAGGCGACATGCCTTGATGTCAAAACTACTTTATGGTGCTGGCTTGCGTCTGACTGAGTGCATCCGACTGCGGGTTCAAGATGTTGATTTTGGTCAAAATCAACTTTATGTACGTGCTGGCAAAGGGGATAAAGATCGAATCAGTTTATTACCGCAGGGGTTAATGGATGAACTGGCGCGCCATATTGAGCGGGTAAAGGTACTCCATCAACAAGATTTAGCTGACGGCTTTGGTGCTGTGTATTTACCTGAATCGGTGGCGCGTAAATATCCTAATGCGGCGAAGGAACTTGGCTGGCAGTATGTGTTTCCATCGCGCGGGCGTTCAACGGATCCCCGTTCTGGGGTGATTCGTCGTCATCATGTTTCGGAGTCGGGGTTGCAAAAGGCGGTTAAAATGGCGGTTCGTAAAGCTGGGATCACTAAGAGGGCCAGTTGTCACACGTTACGCCACAGTTTTGCGACACATCTGTTAGAAAACGGCACTAATATCCGCATGGTTCAAGAACTTATGGGCCACAGTGATGTGAAGACAACGGAAATTTATACTCATGTGATGGAAAAAGATATTCACGCAACTCAAAGTCCTTTGGATTCTCTTGAGCAATAAGCCTAATGTAATCGACGGGATTGCTATTCTTTAATGACGTTGCCCGAGTCGTAATTAGGTTGTCACAAGATCACCTTTTCTATATTGTCTAATGTTTGTTTATTGGCGCAAGTTTTCGTGCCACGAAACATTTTTTTGATGAATCCATCATGATCTTTAAGGAGATTTAAAATAGTATGACATCACAAACGAAAATTGCTCTGGTAACGGGCGGTAGCAAGGGGATTGGGTCGCTGATATGGCGCAAACTGAGGCGGTTCTTAAACCGTTATTAGAAGAAGCTGTGCCGTTTGCTATTGTCAATAATGCTGGTTTCGCCCGCGACACATTGCTAGCAATGATGGCTGATAATGAGTGGAATGATGTGCTCGATGTTCACTTGGGTGGCTTTTTCAATGTCACCCGTACCGTGCTGCCACAGATGATGCGTAAGCGTAAGGGGCGTATTGTTAATATTGTTTCGACATCGGGGCAAACAGGGGTGGCGGGGCAGGTTAATTATTCGACTGCTAAAGCGGGTTTGATTGGTGCTACCCGTTCGCTCGCTGCTGAAGTTGCCAAGCGTAAGATTTTGGTCAACGCGGTTTCGCCGGGGTTTATTGAAACCGAGATGATTGAAGATTTACCCCTTGAGCATATTGTGCCGATGATCCCTCTTGGTCGTGTTGGTAAGGCTGATGAGGTGGCGAATATGGTTGATTTTTTATGTTCTGATAAGTCGAGTTATATTACTGGACAGGTTTTTTCGGTTAATGGTGGGGCTTGTATGCCGTAGGGTTTGTGGCTTTGCACCGCAAAGATCTGGGACAGCCCCCGGTGAGGCTGGGGACAGTCCCGATTTTGCTACATTAGGCTTGATATTAAAGTAGAAGAGTAGAGAATCACGGTGGACAGTGCCCACCTTACATAAACTATTCAATTAATTCTTAACGGAAAGAATTTATCTTTATGACCCTAAATCGTGTTGCCATAACCGGAGTCGGCATCATCTCATGCTTAGGCTGTGACACATCAACGGTTACTGAAGCTTTGCGCGCAGGCCGCTCGGGGATCGTGGTTGATCCACAACGAACCGAGTTGGGTTTTCGTAGCCCATTGACTGGTCGAATCGACGGTTTCAATGAGAAGAAGATATTGGGCCGTAAAGAGCGTAAAAGTATGCCGTTGTTTGCTGTGCAAGCTTATGCCTCAGCACGTGAAGCGTTAATAATGGCTGGCCTTGATGATGAGGCATTACGCAACCCCGATACTGGGCTGATCTATGGCTGTGATTCAAGTTGTTTGGCGGCAACTGAGCAAGTTGATCTGTTGCGCGAACGAGGGGAGACTAAATCTATTGGTAGTGGTCAAATTTTCCGTTCGATGAACTCTAGTGTTACCATGAATTTAAACACCCTGCTCGGTACTCAAGGGGCGTGCTGGACATTGAGCTCGGCTTGTTCGAGCGGCGGTCATGCTATTGGTCAAGCTGCGGACTTGATCGCCCTTGGTCGGCAAAAACGGATGATTTGCGGTGGCGCGCAGGAGATCAATTGGCAGTCGATGTGTAGTTTTGATGGTTTGGGTGCTTTTTCAACTAACACCGGGAAGATTACGCCGTGGCGCAGGCGCGTGGAGCGACAATCTTAGCTGAGATACTCTCCTATGCCTTCTCATCGGATGGCGAAAATCTTTCGGTGCCTAGCCGTGGTGGTTTACAGCGGGCGATGTAATATTAAAGCGGTATTTGGCCGCGCCGATGCCGGTCATGCTGTGCCGTGGGTGTCATCACTTAAATCGCTGACTGGCCACGAGCTGTGGATGTCTGGTGCTTCACAGGTGGTGTACACCATATTGATGGCCCAAGGCGGTTTTATCACCGCGAATCGTAATTTCACCAGCCCCGATGAGCACTCCGAAGGGTTGAAGATTGTCACCTCCACCTTAGATCAAGCTCCTGAACTGGTGCTGTGCAATTCGGCTGGTTTTGGCGGCACTAACTCGTGCCTTGTGTTGCGGATGGGTGCTTAAATGTACGATGCGCTGGTTGTCGGTTCAGGTGTCAGTGGCCTGACCAATGCCCTGTTGCTAGCTCAGGCTGGGCAACGGGTTGCGGTGGTTGAACGGGCGCAACAATGTGCGCCGCTACTGCGTGGTTTTGAGCGTTGGGGCATTCAGTTTGATACCGGTTTTCACTATGCTGGGGCGCTGGCTGATGGTGAAGGGTTGCAACGTTTTTTCAACCTCCTTGGTCTAGATCGCCATGTTGAAATTGAACCGATGCGTTCGAGTGGTTTTGATCGAATCATTACCGCCGCCGGTTTTAGTTACGATTTCCCCGTCGGCGGCGATGAGATCGTGCGCAGCCTGAGTGACAAGTTCCCCCGTGAACGTAGCGCTATTCGCCGTTTTATAGATGATACGTTGCAGGTGAGTGATCATCTACCGTATATCAATCCCACTACGCCAATTGATCAATTATCGGCTTTTGACCGTGCTCACGATGTTAGTTTAACAGACTATTTAGCGGCTTTAACAACCAATCCGATGTTGCGCCGCCTGTTGTCGCTCCACTGTTTGCTCCATGGCATTGCGCCAGAGCGGGTACCGTTCCGTTTTCACGCTAGTGTCATCGGCCCCTATTTTCGTTCGGCTTCAACTATCGTTGGTGGTGGTCTAGCGCTGGCTAATGCTTTTGAGCGTTGTTTGAATGAGGCTGGCGTTGATCTGATTTGTGATGCTGAGGTTGAGCAGATTCTGTTATCTTCTAATGAAGGTGTTGAAGGGGTTGAACTCAGTGACGGCACAGTGATACACTCCCAAACCGTTATCAGTACCATTCATCCACATTACACGTTGAACTGTTTACCTGATCGAGTATTTAGGCCCATTTATCGTAAGCGCTTAAGTAGTTTAGACGAAAGCATGTCGGCGTGCGTACTGTTTGCCCGTTGTCGACAACCGCTTGAGGTGTTGCGTGGCCGCAATCTGTATCTGTTGTCAGCGTCAGCGACATCGCCTCCGATACAACAGCAACACCAGCAGTATGGCAGGGGCTCCGTGGATGAAAAGCTCCTTTATGTGACATCAGCCAATGCTGCTTCTGGCTCTGATTGTGGCGGTTTTATGGTGATTGCCCCCACCACGGCGGCTCAGTTTTCACAATGGTGCCAGAGTCGATTAGGTCAACGGCCAGATTCGTATAACATGTATAAACAACGGATTAGTGCTCAAATGATTGGTCAATTAGAGCAGTCACAACCTGAGTTGATCGCTGCGATGGATCGTTGCCAGTTAGCTACGCCGCTGACGTTACGCGATTACATGTTTAGCCCCGATGGCGCATTGTATGGGGTGCAACATCAGGTGGATCAATATCCGTTACAGGCCATAACGCGCATCAAAGGTCTTTATCTTTCAGGGCAAGCACTTATCGCTCCGGGGGTGATGGGGGCGATGATTAGTGGATTTAGTACCTGTGGCACCATTTTGGGCCATGACCGATTAGTGGGAGAATTGAAACAGTGTCATCAAACGATTCAGTAATATCCTCAACAGTACCATCGTCACCAATCACATCACGTCGCGTTGTAATTACCGGTATGGGAGCGGTTTCCCCTTTTGGCCCGTCGGTGACTGAACTCGAACGGGGGTTGCGTGCTGGTGAAAGTGCCGTGCGTTACCACCATGAGATGACTGAAATTCATGGCTTACGCAGTCTGGTGGCGGCGAAGGTGGTGGGGATCGATCCCAAACAGATCGCCCGTAAACACCGCCGTTCCATGTCAAAAATGTCGATCTATGCCGCATTGGCTGCTCAGGAGGCGTTGGCTCAGGCTGGTGTCGATGTTGAGATGTGTCGTTCTGGTCGCCTTGGGGTGTCGTTGGGTTCCACCGTTGGTAGTACTGAAGTATCGCAGGCTTTTTTTGAAGATTACTTATACGATCACAGTTTAGAGCGGATGAAAACGACGCTGTTTTTTCAATTGATGAATCATAGTTGTGCGGCCAATGTGGCGCAGACTTATGAGATAAATGGCCGAATTTTAGCGCCATCAGCGGCTTGTGCAACGGGCAGTCAAGCGCTTGGTTATGGGTATGAGATGATCGTTGCTGGCTATCAAGATATGATGCTGTGTGGTGGGGCTGATGAACTTCATCCACTCACCACTGCCACCTTTGATGTGATGCATGCCGCATCAACGGCTTACAATGAGCGGCCGCAGTTGACACCACGGCCATTTGATAGTCAACGTGATGGTATGGTGTGTGGCGAGGGCAGCGGAGTACTGCTACTTGAATCTCTTGACTCGGCACTATTGCGTGGGGCGACAATTCATGGTGAAGTGATCGGTTTTGCCACCTTGTCCGATTCAACTAGTATTGCTAATCCAAATACCAGCATGATGGCGAAATGTATGCGTCAAGCGTTGGCTGATGCCGGTATTGATGCTGAAACTGTGGATTATGTTAATGCTCACGCCACAGCAACAGCGCAGGGTGATATCGCTGAGAGTCAAGCGATTGCCGAGGTGTTTGGTGAAGGTGCTGCGGTCAGTAGTTTGAAAGGCCATTTAGGTCATACAATGGCAGCCAGTGGCGCATTGGAAACTATTGCCACCATCGGTATGTTACGTGATGGTCACTTGGTGCCGACACTGCATTTAGATCAGGTCGACCCTCAGTGTGCCGACCTTAACTATGTGCGCCAGCCACAACAAAAGAATATTCAGATAGCACTTAAAAATAACTTTGCCCTTGGAGGGGTTAACACCTCTCTCATTTTAAGGAGGTACACCAGTGACTGAGCAACAGATGATCACGATCATTAATGACGCTTTGGTTGAAGAGTTTGAATTGGATGCAGATGAGATGCAGCCCGAGTTGTCGATCTATGATGATCTTGGTTTAGATAGCCTCGACACCGTTGATATGGTGATCGTGCTTGAGGGGGCATTTAAGTTTAAAATTCGTGAAGAGGCCGAGATTAAAGAGATTCGAACTCTGGGCGATATTCACGAATTTGTTAAGCGTAAACTTGCAGCCGAAGTCAACTAGCGGAACGCCTTGATGAACAACGAACAGCTCAAAATTATAGCCATGAACGTGTGGGTGTATGGACTACTACTATTGTTAACAATAGTTGGCATTCTATTGACTCCAACCGTTGGCTTTTATTTTTTCTTGCGCTATGGCTGGGATACGCCGCGCGTCATACGCCATATTATTTGGTTGTATGGTAAGGGTTGGTTGGCGATTATCAGCCCCTTTGTATCGTTTGAACGCCAAGGACTTGATGACGCTGATGTTCCCGACAACTGTATCTTTGTCATCAACCATCTGTCGTTTTTTGATACCTATTTTATGGGAGCTTTGCCGCAGAGTGACATCACCTTTGCTGTGCGTTCGTGGCCATTTAAGATGTTTTGGTATCGGTTATTTATGCAGTTGGCCAATTATCTTGAGGTTGAGGATTCATCGTGGCAACAGACCCTCATCAAAGGCAATAGCGTATTAAAACAGGGGGGGGCGGTGTTGTTCTTTCCTGAAGGGCATCGTAGTCGCAGTGGTAAAATACAGCGTTTTTATTCAGGGGCATTTCACTTAGCACTACAGAGCGGTTGCCCCGTTGTGCCACTGTGTATCACTGGAACAGATCAACTGTTGCCACCAGATCGGCGTAGCCTCAGACCGGCGACGGTGATGTTGAAAATTCTCCCTGTTGTTGAGGTGAAGGATTATCAGCACGAAGGCGGCCATCGCCAGTTACGTAAGGACGTTAAGGCGATGATGGTTAAAGAGCTTGAGCAGATGCTTGCTGGCGACAGTGAAGGACGATAATTGATGGAGTTAACCTATTTTTCAACGGATAACCCACAACAGATACGCCGCTGCCAAGATCAACTGTTGCGCGATCATGTTCAGTATAGTTTGAGCCATTCCTCTTTCTACCAGCAGGTGTTTCAGCGCCTCGCTCTCACTGGCGAAGATATCAACGGCTATGATGATCTGATTAAAATACCACTAACCACCAAGGCTGACCTTGAGGGGTGTGAAAATGATTTTTTGGCTGTTGCTGAAGATCGAATTGCCGACATCTGTTTAACATCGGGAACGACGGGGCTACCAGTGTCTTTCTATCAGACCAGTTTAGACCTTGATCGTTTAGCTTTAAATGAAGAGATCGCGTTTCGCACCGCTGGAATTCGGCGTGATGATCGGGTGTTGATCGCTGTCGCCATTGATCGTTGCTTTATGGCGGGGATGGCCTATTTCCTCGGCCTCAAGCAGATAGGTGCTACGGCGATTCGTGGTGGGTCGAGTTCGGTAGCGGTGGTGGCGCAATTAGTTCAGCGTTTTCGGCCAACGGCAATTGTCGGAGTGCCCACTTTTTTCTTGGCCTTAGCCGAGCGTCTTCGCGGCAACGGTATCGATCCTGCCTCGTGTGGTATTAAGCGTTTGATCTGTATTGGTGAGCCGGTACGTCAGGCCGATCTGTCGTTGTCGGTGCTCGGTCAACGGTTGGTGGATTGTTGGCAAGCGCCAGTGTTTGGTACTTATGCCAGTACCGAAATGGCAACCACGCTGAGTGATTGTTCACACGGTCAAGGTGGTCACTTGCCGCCTGAGTTGATGATGGTTGAGGTGCTCGATGATGATGGTCAGCGCATCACCGATGGCCGCCCCGGTGAGGTGGTAGCCACACCGTTGCAGGTAACGGGAATGCCACTGTTGCGTTTTCGTACTGGTGATATTGCCACGCTTTACACTGAATCATGCCGTTGTGGGTTAACCAGTCAACGGATTGGCCCCATTCTGGGGCGCAAAAATCAGATGCTTAAATACCGTGGCACGACGGTTTATCCTCCCGCTATTAGTGCGGTATTGCAGGAGATCGAGGCGGTTACGGCGTATTATATAGAAGTGTATGATGATTTTGCTTTGTCAGACCGTATTAAAGTGGTGGTGGGTTGTGTTGATGACTCAATTGATAGCCACCACATAGCCGAGCGTATTTCAGCACGAATTCGGGTGAAACCTGAAGTCGAAATTGCTGATTTGGACGCGGTGCGGCGTAAAATTATCAGTGAAGATAAACGGAAACCAGTTACGTTTTTTGATCATCGCACGACATCGGTGTGTTGTTAATTTGCAATGAAGGGTGTTTGATATGTCTACAAAAAAAACAGTTGTCTTAACGGGGTGTGATCTCACCGTTGAACAGATTATTGCCGTTGGCGTTGGTGACCTCAATGTTGCACTTGATGAGCAGGCGTTGCAACGTTGTCGCGAAAGTCGCGAGTTTTTAGAGAATGCGGTGGAGCAAAAGCATGTCATCTATGGCGTGAATACCTCCTTTGGTCCCATGTGTAACAAAATTATCGACAACAATTCTCTTAAGGCGTTGCAGGTCAACCTTATCCGTAGCCATGCGGCCGGCTTAGGTGACCCGTTAAAGCCCTATGTTGCTCAAGCGGTGATGTTGATCCGTTTGAATACCCTGGTTAAGGGCTACAGTGGTGTTCGCTTTGAACTGCTTGAATTTATGCAGTGGATGATCAACAACGACATCGCGGCTTATATTCCTGAGTGCGGCAGTGTTGGCGCCTCGGGTGATCTGATCCATCTGGCTCACCTTGGTTTAGGGATTATCGGCGAAGGTAATGTCTATTATCAAGATCAGTTACGCCCAGCAGCAGAGGTGTTTGCCGAATTGGGACGAAAGCCGATTCGCCTGAGTTACAAAGAGGGTATTGCCCTCATGAATGGCACCAGTGCCATGACAGCGTTGGCGGCCTTTGCCATCTATGGGGCGAAAAAGCTGCTGCGTGTCAGTTATGTGACTGGTGCTTTTGGTATTGAGCTGTTTGGTGGTATTGATGATGCGTTTGATGTTGATCTGCACGATGTTAAGCCCCATCCAGGTCAGTTGGAAACGGCACAGACCATTCGTAACCTTTATCAAGGCTCTACTAACATCACCCGGCGCGAAGATATGCACGATCAGATTCGTGAGCAACATCAGGATGGTTTGGTGTTTGAAACCACCATCAACGTCCAGGATGTCTATTCGATCCGCTGCACACCGCAGGTTCTCGCACCGGTAACCGAGATGATTGCGGCAGCAACACGCACGGTTGAGATAGAAGCGAACTCATCGAATGATAATCCTATTATCATCCCGAAGAAAAAGAAGATCATTCACGGTGGTAATTTTCACGGCCAAAGTATCGGTTTTGCCTTTATGGGCGCGCAATATCTGGCTACCTCAACCACCGCTGAAAATCGTCAACTCGCTAACCCTGTGAGTACCAACAGTATCTCGTGTAACGCCTCCAATCAAGATGTGGTGAGTATGGGAACCATTGCCGCACGCAAGGCGTTCCGTTTGGTGAGCAATGCCAAGCATATTTTGACCATGGAAGTGTTAGCCGATCTCCAAGCGCTGTCGTTTCGTAATGCTGCTGGTCTTGGTGGTGGTACCGCAAAAATTTATGCGTTACTCAATAAAGATTTCGAAGTGTATGACAATAATCGTGTATTTCATGATGATTTGGTCAAGTTGCGTAAGACACTGTTCTCAAGTCAAATATTTGATGATCTGACTCAATACTGGCAGACAAGATAATATGGAGAATGTTACGTCACAATTACCTTTATCAGCACTCACGCTGCTGCCACATCGACCGCCAATGATCCTTGTCGATCAGTTGGTCGAATTTGAAGTAGGGCAGGGACGCGTTTCAGCAACGGTTGATGCAAAGGATCTGTTTGTTACTCAAGATGGCACCTTGGAGAGCGTTGTGTTGATAGAGTTGGTCGCTCAAAGTTATGCCACCATCAAGGGCTATGCTGACCTGATCAATCAGCGTTCAGTACAGCGCGGTTTTTTGGTCGGTAGTCGCACCTTTAAAGTGTTGCGTTGCCCCCATGTTGGTGAGTCGTTAATGATTGATATTACCACCGTTGCCGAGTTGGATAGTTTTTCAGTGATCAATGGTGTCATACGGGTTGGTGATGAAGTGATTGCCGAAGGGAGTGTTAAGTTATGGTTGCCCTGAAATGGTGTTTAACGCTGTTGCTGTGGCTTAGTATCACCTTACCCGCTATGGGTTGGACGACTGAAGTTGCTCTGAGTGCTGAAGTAACGCAGCGCCTCGCTGTTGCCGCGCAACAGGTCGAAACATTACACAGTGATTTTGTCCAAGAAAAATACCTGAGTATATTTGAAGAAAAATTGATCTCAACGGGGCAGTTTTATTATCAAAAACCAGATCAGCTACGTTGGGAGTTGTTGGAGCCGGTTGGTTCAGGTTTTGTCATTACTGGTGATTCAGGTCAACGCTGGCATGAGCGCATTGACGGTAGTGAATCATTTAAGCTCGATCAAGACCCGGCCATGGCACTGATTGCAGAGCAATTGTTTGCGTGGGCAAAAGCCGATTTAGCATGGATAAAGCAAAACTACACCATCAGTGTGGTGAGTGAACAGCCGATACAACTGAAGCTGGTTCCCCTTGAAGCGGCGGCACAATTTCTCAGTCATTTAATGATCACTTTTAACGATAGCGATCGCTATGTGGTCGCCGTTGAAATACATGAAAGTGATGGCGATTCGACTCGAATCAACTTTAACAACTCTGTGGTAAATAGTGAAATAAACGACGCTATTTTTAGCGATAGGTGTTTAAAGTAGATGTTCGTAACTTTGTATGAACTGTTAGCTAAACGCTCTGGTTTGTTGCTGCTTAGTTACGCTGTTTTTGCCGTACTAAGTGTGAGTTGTATTCTCTTTATTCAGCAAAGTGAGAATATCGAGTCGTTATTACCCGATACAGCTGGTACTGAAGTTCGGCGAGATTTTAATTGGCTCCAAAAAGCGCCCTTTGCTCGTAAGGTGCTGATTGATCTTCATGCACAGCCCGAAGTGACCGCCGAGCAATTAAAAGAGACGGCGTTAACGCTGCATGGTGCCGTGACCCCTTTTTTTACCAAAGTGTTAAGTGGCCCACCATTGGAGGTGCAGCATAACTTGCCGGCGTTGTTGTTACAGGCGTTGCCTAATCTGGTTAGCGAAAACGATTTAATGGTCATTGAACAGCGCTTACAGCAACACAGCATTCGCCAACAATTAACCCAACTACGTGAACAACTATTTACCCCACAAGGGTGGATGACCAAGCAGCAGCTGCAACGCGATCCGTTAGCGTTGTGGCAGATTAGTGCCGGCCATTTACGCCATCTAAATCCGATGGCACATTCGGATCAACAGCAACGCGATTTTGTCAGTCGCGATGGCCGCCATCGCTTAATTGTCGCCGATACCGATATTGCCATTGGTGATGTGATTGCCGGTGGCAAATTGATGGATCAAGTGCAGCAGTGTGTTGATCTTTACGTACCAGCGGGGATCACTGCCACGGTAATCAGCGGTCACCAGTATACCATTGCCAATGCGCGTACCATTCAGCGTGATCTACGGGTGGTGCTCGGTGTGTCAACTGTTGCCATTTTGCTGATTTTTATTTTGGCCTTACGCAGTTGGCGCGCGTTGTTTGTGTTTATGTTGCCCGCTTCGGTATTGGGTTTTTCAGCCGCAACGGTGTCGCTATTTTTCCCAACAGTATCGGGAATCACCATTGGCTTTGGTGCGGTGTTGCTCGGCATAACGGTTGATTTTACCTTGCATGTGTATTTTTCATTGCGCCACAGCGGTCAGCCGCAACAACAATTACGCCGCTTAACCCCGCCGTTGATCGGGGGGGCGTTAACCAGCTTTTTAGCCTTTAGTGTGTTGTTGGCATCATCGCTACCCGGTCAGCGTCAATTAGCCGTTTTTTCCATGACAGCGATTATGCTGGCAGCGTTGCTGGCCTTGATTGTTATGCCCCACCTTTGTGGCCGTAGTGATAAACGGCACCATCACAGCTGTGATGATTCAGTACCATTACCGCAACGGGGCAAGGGGGTTGTTGTCATTTGGGTGTTGGTGATGCTGCTGTGCGCCGTGGCGGCACCACAGCTCCAGTTTGACGGTGATATGCGTAGTTTGAGTGTGTCGACTCCGTCATTACGTGCCGGCGAGCAACAGTTACGCCAGGTTTGGGGCAACATGCGTAGCAGCGCGTTGTTGTTTGCCCGCGGTGAAACTCTCGATGAAGCGCTGGTGGTAAACGATGAGATCTATCGCGTGGTGGCGGGACAACAAAGTATTGCTGATCCTGAAAAACCGCCGCACCTTGTCAGTTTAGCCAGTATTTTGCCGTCGCCACAGCAGCAACAACGTAGCCGTGAATTGTGGCATAAATTCTGGCTAAAGCATCAACAGCGGCTTGTCGAACGGTTACAGCAACAGGGCGGCGAGATCGGCTTTTCATCTTCGGCTTTTAAGCCGTTTATCTCTTGGCTTAATCAGCCGACTGCTGGCGTTGACCTTAACTTTTGGCACCAAGCAGGTTTTACTGACGCAATGAGCGGCTTGATGATTGATGATTCGAGTTCAACCTCAGCTACAAGTGGGGTGGCCTTAATCTCATTGATTGACGAAACTGAATTGACTCCACAGCTACAACAGCAGTTGGCTGCCGTTGATAATACCATTGTCATTGCCCAAGGGATTTTTCGTCAGCAATTGAGTCAGGCGTTAGCTCACGATTTTATCCGTTTTATCATCATGGCGTTAGTGGTAGTGGTGGCGGTATTGGTTGTTTGGTATCGGCGTCTCTCGTCGGTGCTGTTAGCGTTGCTGCCTGTTGGTAGCGGCATGCTGTTTATGTTTGGCGCAATGGGCTGGTTTGGATTAAGTTTTAATCTGTTTAACGTGATTGCTGCGATCCTAATTATTGGTTTGGGGGTCGATTACGGTATTTTTATGCTCAGTCGTTGCGATGGTAGTGGCTGTCAACAATCTGAACATGCGGTGTTGGTGTCAGCGTTAACCACCTTGGCCGGTTTTGGCTCATTGGTGTTGGCCCAACATCCAGCAATGCACTCCATTGGGGTGACGGTACTGTTTGGTATTAGTGCTGCGGTGCTAACGGCGTTGTGCGTTGTGCCAGCGATCTATCAACGCTTAAATCGTGAGCAAAGCGGTGGTGAAAGATGATCAGATATAATTGGCCATGGAGGTCGAAATGGCAATCTCTTAAATTAGCGATGGTGTTGGTCTGTTGCGCGCTAGTGGTTGGTTGTGCTAACCACCCATTTGAGCGTCATCAACCGCAACCGCTACCTGAGTTGACAGCCCAGCAATTGGTCGATAGTTGGTGGTTAGTAACTGGTCACCGCTATCTATGTCGCCATAGTGGCTTGCTCGAAGTGTTCATGCGTAAGGTAGCCCTTGAAGGGGTGGTGAAGGTTGATACCACCCAGCAAACGGCGCGCCTTGTTGCTATGGATACTATGGGAGTTAAATTGTTCGATCTCTTGGTCACTAAACAAGGGCATCAGTTGAACTATTTGTTGCCGCTATTGGAGGAACATCCGCAGTTGCCAAAAATGGTGGCCAAGAGTCTGCGCGCCATTTTTTTACAACCTAATCCGTCCGTTCAACAGCGCTTAATTCGGCGTGAGCGTCGTAGTGTGTTGGTGGCCGACAGTGGTGATTCCTTTGAATTTATTGGCATGCCGGTGCGTTTGAATCGCAAAGTGGTGTCCTCAGAGCAACATAGTTGGAACGTCGAATATAATCAATATCTTGATCAAAATGGCCTTTGGGCACCGACGGGTATTGTATTAACTGATGATAGCGGTTTTCGTCTAACGTTATGGATTCAAGAGATAAGAGAGTTGTAATGAGTCAAATGCGAAATGCTTTGCTAGAGTGCCAAACCGCTGCCGCTACCCTAATAGATGGTGTGGTGTGCCAACGCTATTGTTTACCTGCTGATTTTGTCGGTTTTGATGGTCATTTTCCCGATTATCCGATTGTGCCGGCGGTGGTGCAAATTTTGATGGCCCAAATTGTTGCTGAACAGCATCTGGTTGCCCAACTGTCGATTGGTGCCATTGATCGGTCGAAATTTCACCGTCAACTTAAACCCTTCGATCTGATTGATACCTATTGCCAACCGAAACAGGTGCGCGGCAAATCGGTGATCGACTGTCAGTTGAAGATTGATGATGAGGTGGTAGCGGCTTTTTGGTTGGTGTTGAATGGGGAGGATCAAGGATGAAAAAACGGTGGTTTCCCAAGGTAGATAACGCGCCAGAACCTTTGAGCTTCACCGTTGAACGCCAAGTTCGCTTTGAAGAGGTTGATGCCATCGGTATTGTTTGGCATGGCCGTTATCCCAGCTATTTTGAAGATGCGCGTACTGCTCTGTGTGCTCAATTTGGTCTAGGTTATATGGATTTTCACGCCAAAGGGGTGATCGTGCCGATTAAGCAGATGCATATTGATTATCGCCTACCGCTGCGCTTTGAAGAGCTGTTTACCATTGAGGGGCGTTGGCATTGGAGTGAAGCGGCACGAGTTAATATTGAATTTATTTTACGTAATCAACAGCAACAGATTGTGACAACTGGCTATTCAGTACAGATGATGTTAGACCATGACTCGAATATTTTGGTGGTTCCACCCACCTTTTATCAGCAATTTCTCCAGCGCTGGAAAGAGGGCAAACTGTGATGAATCGATCCGTACATATTACTGATTACGCTTTGGTTACTGGTTTAGGTTGTGATGTTAAGACAGTGTGGTCGCGTTTAGTTGCTGGTGACAGTGCGATTCGCCCTGTTGAGCATTTCAAGACCACGAATTGCTTGGCAAAGAGCGCAGCATTAGTGAACGATTTGCCCTGTCAGGCCGGTGAGTCGCGCCTTTATCCGATACTGGAACAGTTGCTAGAGCAACTTGATTGTGTGCCACAAAGTGCGCGTTTGATCACTGCGACCACCAAGGGCGCGATTGATCTGCTTGAAAACGACTGTCAGCACCACGGTCAGGTTAGCGCTGCCGCTGCCGTGGTGCCAAGTAGCATGACCAGTTGGCTGGCTCGCCAACTTGATGTAGACGATAATGGTATCAACATCAACGCCGCCTGTGCTTCATCGACCTTAGCGATTGCGCGTGGGGCTGGATTGATCGCTCATGGTGTTGCCGAGGTGGTGGTGGTCTGTTGTGCGGATATTGTCAGTGAATTTGTTTTGTCAGGTTTCTCGGCGTTGCAGGCGCTTTCAGATCAACCGAGTCGGCCCTTTGATGTCGATCGCAACGGCCTCACCCTCGGTGAGGGTGCTGCGGCGGTGGTGCTGATGAGCGAAGATGCGGCACAGCGTTATCATCGCGTTAAGCACGCTGAAGTGTGTGGCTGGGGGGCTGCGAACGATGCCAACCATATTACTGCACCAGCACGCGATGGCTGTGGTTTGATTCAAACGGTGCGGCAAACATTGAATCGCGCCCAAGTGAAGGCCGATGAGGTGGCAGCAATCAGTGCTCATGGTACCGGAACGGTTTATAACGATATGATGGAACTCACTGCTTTTAAAGCTATTTTTGGCGAACGACCACTACCAATCTCATCCATTAAAGGTGCGCTAGGTCATACCCTTGGTGCTGCCGGTGGTATTGAGGTGGTACTCGGTATTGCCAGTTTGAATGACCAACTGGTGCCACCGACCTGTGGCTGCGTGAATCCAGAACCGCTTGGCGTAGGGCAGATTAGCGCCACAGCGCAACCGTTTAGCGGTGATCTGTTGCTATCGACCAATTCTGGCTTTGGTGGTGTGAACGCCGCACTATTGTTAAGACGGGGGCAGCAATGATGAATTGTAACGTGGCAGGTTTTGGTTGGGTGGCAGTCGATGGTCTTGGCGCAGGCAAGTCGGGTACGTTTCATGGTTTTACCGCTGGTGAACTTGCCCCAGTAACACGCCAAGATCTGTTCGACCGTCCTGATCGTCGTTTTGGTCGCATGGACTCGTTCTCGAAACTCGGCTTGGCAGCGATCACCTTTGCTCTGCGCGATGCTGGCTTAGAAGAGTGGCAAGAGAAGCGATCCGTCGGTATTTTAGCCGATACGTTTAGCGGTTGTTTGCAAACGGATTGCGATTATTTTAATAGCGTTATTCCTGATGAGGGCGTTTTTGCCAGCCCGCAACTTTTTGCCTACACCCTATCGAACACTTTTTTAGGCGAGGCGGCACTACGTTTTGGTCTGACTGGCAATTGCCAAGTGGTTAATTGTTGTGCTGATGACGGCCTGTCGGTGATTCATCAAGCCATAGAGTCGATCCAGTGGGGCGAAGATGAACGGGTGGTTGTTGGCTTTTGTGAGCTAAGTTCGAACGGCGCATTAAACGCTCCAGGGGCTTTGTTTATGGTGCTTGAAGCGGCCGATGTGGCTCGATCATCGTTAATGGCGCTAACGATTAACCAACAGGGGGCAATGAGTTGTCATGGTAAGTCTGTTGATACGGTAACTATGTTGGTAGAGGTTTTAGCTGGTACTTGATCCATTCTTAAGTCTCTGCGATCACTCGTTTAGATTAAAGCCGACATTGTGGTATTGGAAAAGAGCAGTCTGGAGCTGGAAAAAAGGTGCTGGAGTAATGGAGAAATCTATAGATCAAAGCAGTAAAATTATTCTGTTTCAAAGTCGTCAAATAAGGCGAGTTTGGCACAAGGAAGCATGGTTTTATTCTTTGGTAGATATTATCGGTGCATTAACTGAAAGTGTTAATCCTACAGATTACCTTAAAAAACTGCGTAAAAGAGATGAAGAGTTAGCGAACTACCTAGGGACAAATTGTCCCCAGGTAGCCATGTTGACTGTAACGGGTAAACACCGAAAGATTCTGGCGGGAAATACTCAAGATGTTTTTCGTTTGATCCAGACTATCCCCAGCAAAAAAGCTGAACCATTCAAACGTTGGTTGGCAAAAGTTGGACAAGAACGAATAGATGAAATAGAAAATCCAGAGCTTGCACAAGAACGGATGAAAGCCCTGTACGAACAAAAAGGCTACCCCAAAGATTGGATTGATAAACGCTTACGAGGCATGGCCGTGCGTCAGAATCTGACCGATGAGTGGCAACAACGGGGCATAGAAAATCAAAAAGATTACGCTATTTTAACTGCTGAAATATCTAAAGCTACTTTTGGTATGACACCCAGCGAATACAAAAATCATAAAAATATCCCGACAAAATCCAAAGTCAATTTGCGCGATAATATGACAGATTTAGAGCTGATTTTTACCATGTTGGGTGAAAAAGTAACCACCGAAATATCAGAACAAGAAAAACCTGACACTTTTTCTGACAATAAAAAAGTTGCCAAGCGTGGTGGTACGGTTGCTGGCAATGCCAGAAAAGATACCGAAAAAGAGTTGGGAAGAAGCGTTATTTCTAACGATAATTATTTATCCGATCAATTGCCTGACAATGTGTCGGGCAAGCTTGAGGATAAATAATGGAGCATTACTGGAAATATTTGAAATTTTCCAGAAGATCATTCCTTTGGTGGTTTGGTAAGGAGTTGATGATGAAAAAGTGTATGCAAAATTGAATAGTTAAGATGATAAGATGTTTTATATATAAAAATTTTGTCTTTGATGACCAATCATTGATAATGACGGATTGATGAGGAGTACAAATTTATGAGAATGAAACTGGTTTATCCACGCTGGGCTAAATTAGAACGTCAAACCGAATTTCACTTGCCACCCCATGGCCCTGTTGTGTTTGCCGCAACCTTGCCAGACGAAGTGGATGTGAGTTTTGTTGATGAGAACGTGCAGACTCTTGACTTCAATGAATCGACCGACTTGGTTGCCTTATCAGTGATGTTGACCTGTCAATTGCCACGTGCTTTTGAGATTGCCGCTGAGTTTCGTGAGCGTGGTATCCCTGTCATGTTTGGTGGTATTGCCGTCATGTTGCACGCTGAAGAGGTGCAACAACATGCCGACTGCGTTTTCCTTGGTGAGACCGAAGGGCGGATGCAAACGGTGGTGGATGACTTCAATAATGGTTGCCTGAAGAAGGTTTACAACTTCATGCATCAACATCCACCGATTGAACTGGTGGGTACCGCACGGCGTGAAATTTTAGACCGTGACCTTTACAACTACCGTGGCGTGCAAATGCTTGATCTGGTCCACACCTCGCGTGGCTGTAAGTTTAAGTGTTTCCCGTGCTGTACTGGTTATCTCGGTGGTCAGCAGTTTCGTCCCCGTCCCATCGATCAGGTGATTGCAGAGCTGGAAGCGATCCCTAATAACCGTCTGTTCTTGGTCGATAATTCGATGGCGCAGGATAAACAGTGGTTGTTGGAACTGTTTGAGGCCATGAAGCCGCTCAAGAAAAAATGGGTATCTCATCCGCTGTTGGATGACGATGAAGTGCTCAAAGCTGCCGCTGATGCAGGGGCATGGTACGTCTATCAAGCGGTGTTCAATACCTCTGATGTGATTCGTGACCGCGTGAAACGTCTGAAGGATCATGGTATTGGCGTTGAGGGAACCATCCTTCTCGGTACCGATGAGCAAAGTGAAAGTGATATCCGTCATCTGGTCGATTTCTTGATGGAGATCGAGTTGGATGTGGCAGAATTTACTATCATGACCCCGTTTTTGAAGTCACCATTACGGACGCAAATGGAAAAAGAGAACCGTATCCTATCCAATAATTGGGGCGACTATACTGCTGATAAGGTGGTGTTTCAACCCAAGCAGATGACACCCGACAAACTGCAAGAGTTGTTTTACTATGCCTGGGATACCTTCAATGCCGATGGTGGTTATCAGTTGAAAATGGGTAAGCTGTTTAAGCAGGTCATTACCCGTGAAATTGAAGATGGAACCTATCGTCGTTATGACACCAAGCGTCGTCGTCGTTTTAATGTGAAGGATGCGGGAGTAAAATAATGAGTCGCGTGTTTATTCTGTCGAGCAATGTATCCACAGATCCGTATCCGGTGTATCCACTCGGGATGGCGATCATTGCTTCAGTACTTGAAGAGCAGGGCCATGAGGTGAAGCAGTATGACTTTCTCGTTCACGAGCAATCATATCCTGCCTTAGCTGAAGCGTTGTCTGTATATCAACCCGATTTCGTTTTGATGTCATTGCGCAATATCGATAATGTTGATTCTTTTAGTTCTGATGACAACTGGTATCTATCCGATGCTCGTAAACTGGTGACGGAGATTAAAACCCGTGTTGATGTGCCGGTGATTGTCGGTGGCCCCGCCTTTTCAATTATGCCTGAAAAAATTCTCGCCTATATCGGTGCCGATTACGGTGTGGTTGGTGAGGGGGAACAGGTTGTCGCCCCTTTGGTCGCGGCATTAGAGCGCGGCGAAACGATTGACTCGCTCCACAGTAGCGCACAACCGTTGACAGGGATACAGATGAAAGGGGCAACATTGGTTCCTGAGTATGTCGATTTTTATCAACAAAAAAGCGGTATGATTAATCTGCAAACCAAGCGTGGTTGTCCGTTTCGCTGCGTCTATTGTACCTATCCGGGGCTGGAAGGTAATTGTTTCCGTCCGCGTGAAGTGGGTGCGGTTGTCGATGATATTGAACGGATGCAGCGTGATTATGGCACCAATCATCTATTTTTTACCGACTCCATCTTTAACGACAGTCAAGGTCATCACCTTGAATTAGCCGAGGAGATGATTCGGCGCAAGGTCGGTATTAAATGGTGCTCTTTCTTTCGTCCCCAAGGGATCACCGCCGAAAGCCTAGCGCTGCTCAAACGTTCAGGGTTGTACGCGATGGAGATGGGAACTGATGCGGGTTGTGATCGCACTATGGCCGGGATTAATAAGTGCTTTACTTTCGAAGAGGTGCTCCGTTGTCACAAGCTTACTGTTGAGGCAGAAATCCCTAGTGCTCATTTTATTATGTTCGGTGGCCCGAATGAAACGCCAGATACGATTCATGAAGGTTTGAAGAATATAGAACAACTCGATCACAGTGTGGTGTTTGCCTTTTCAGGGATTCGTATTCTGCCTAAATCAACATTGCTAGAGTGTGCTGTGGCGGATGGTGTTGTGGCTGCGGATGTTGATCTGCTTAAGCCGGTCTATTACCTTTCGCCTGATATCGATCAAGAGTGGATGAATCAGGAAATCTTAAACTCCTTTTCGGGCCGCAGAGATCGAATTTTCCCGCCATCGGCTGGTCAAGAACAGATGGCGATGATGAACAATTTTGGTTTTAAAGGCATTTTGTGGGATCAAATGGTTTCATTCGGTAACGCACCCAAACGTAAGAGAGCCCGTCGAAATGGTTAAGCGTCCACGCATACTTTTAGTGCATCCTCTCGGTTATGCTAGCGATAAAGCGGGCGGTGATGTGTCGCGCTTAGCGAACATTATGCCACCCCTCGGTTTGGCGGCGATTGCGGCCTATCTGTTAGAGCGTGATGTCGATGTGGACATTATCGACTGCTATGCCTTTCCCGATTCTGATCAGCGTATTATTGATTATGTGCGCACGTATAAGCCAGCATGGCTAGGTTTAAGCTGCACCACCTCAAGTTTTCTTGACGGGGTGCGCATCGCTCAACTCGCCAAGGCTGAACACCATGAACTACAGGCAGTGGTCGGTGGCGCGCATGTGTCGGCATTAAAAGAACAACTGCTGGATGATTATAGTGATCTTGATGCGTTGATTGTCGGTGAAGGGGAGGAGACTATGTATCAACTTCTCTCGACCGAAGCTGCGCAGTGGCCAAGTTTGGCGGGTGTTGTTTGCCGTGATTCCTCAGGCTGTGCAACCTTTAGCGGCTACCGCAAGCCAGCACTTGACTTGGATAGCCTGCCGTTCCCCGCTTATGACAAGTTGACAGGTTTTCCCGAAGCGTATCAGTTGCCCATTTTTAATTACCCTAAGGCTCCTAATACCAGCTGTATCTCCAGTCGTGGTTGCCCTTACGCCTGTAGTTATTGTGATCGCTCGGTGTTTCAGCGCACCTTCCGCTTTAATTCAGCCGAGTACCTCTACGCGCACATGAAGTTTTTGCGCGACAAGTATAATATCCGCCATATCAACTTTTACGATGACCAGTTTACCTTTCATCGTCAGCGGGTGCTCGATGTCACCAAGATGATGATTGATAAACCTCTCGGCATCACCTTCAACTGTGCTATCCGCGCCGAACATGTTGATGATGAGTTGATTGGCCAAATGAAAAAAGCTGGTTGTTGGATGATGAGTTTAGGCATTGAGACGGGTGATCCCGACCTGCTGGCTCAGCATCGGCAAAATCCTGATTTAGATATGCTCGCCGACACCATTCGCTTAATCAAAAAGCATGGTATTCGCGTTAAGGGGTTGATGATGGTCGGTTTGCCGGGTGAAACTGAGCAAAGTATCCGCCGCAGTATGGATTATATTTTCAAGCTGCCGATTGATGATCTCAATGTGGCCAAATTTACGCCTTTTCCCGGTTCACCGCTGTATGAGAATATCCATGAGTTGGGTACTTTTAGCGAGGATTGGGCGCAGATGGATTGCATGGGCTTTCAATTTGTCACTCATGGTATGACCGAAGAGAAGCTCGAATCGTTGTTTGCAAATTTTTATCGCGCCCATTTTCACCGTCCCGAAGTGTTATGGGGCTATGTGGCCATGCTGTGGAAATCGCCCCATAGTTGGTGGCGATTTGTTAAAAACCTCACCGGTTTTCTCTCCTTTATTAAGCGTGGCAAGCGGATAAGCGATGGCGAAACAGCAGGGGGAGATGGTGACAAGTAACGCTGACCTCAAGTCGCCAGCTATTTTGGTTGCGGTGCCGTTATATAATCATAGCGCGACGGTGCGTGATGTGGTGCAGCGTTGTTTAAAACAGCATCAACATGTTGTGGTTGTCGATGATGGCAGCAGTGATGGTGGCGCGCACAATGTTGCCGACCTAACTGTTATCGTGCTGAGTCATGAGGTTAATCGTGGTAAAGGGCAGGCGATTTTAACGGCAGCCGATTATGCCCGTGATCATGGTTTTAGTCACTTGATTACCATTGATGCCGATGCCCAACATCACCCCGAGGATCTACCGCTGTTTTTTGCCGCAATTGAGGCTGAACCGTTAGCGATTTATGTCGGTCTACGCGATTTTGATAGCGCAAATGTTCCTAACAGTTCCCGTTTTGGTCGTCAGTTTTCCAATTTTTGGTTACGGGTGGAAACAGGTTGCAAGCTCGGTGATGTGCAGAGTGGTTACCGTGCTTATCCCGTACAGGTGTTAGATCATCTAACTTTTACCGATCAACGCTATTCGTTTGAGGTTGAAGTTTTAGTTAAGGCGAGTTGGGCGGGAGTGCCGCTGTATGATGTGCCGATTCAGGTATATTATGCTCCCGGTTGTGAGCGTATTTCCCATTTTGACAAGCTGAGAGACAACATGAGGTTGGCGTGGCTAAATAACCGATTATGCTTACGTTCTATTGCGCCGTGGCCACACAAAAGATTGGTGAAAGCTGAAAGATCACCGTTCTCGTGGCGGCAGCCGTTACGGTCGTTAGCCAACCTTTTGGCACAGGATATATCGCCTTCTAAGTTAGCTTTAGCGATGGCAATTGGCTTGCTATTAGGAACCTTACCGCTCATCGCTTGTCATACGGTGGCAACACTTTTTGCCGCGGGCTTTATCGGTGTGAATCGCTACCTTGCCGTAGCCGCAGGTAACTTATGTATGCCACCATTGGTTCCTGCGCTATGTATTGAAGTTGGTTATTATCTGCGTAATGGAGAATGGCTTACGGAAATCAGCTATCAAACTCTTGGTACTCAGTGTTTAGATCGTATTTTTGAGTGGTTTCTTGGCTCATTACTTCTTGGGCCGTTATTTGCTTTGATTGGTTGGCTGGTGGTGTATGGCTTAACGCGCTGGATGCAACAACGTGCTTGGCAATCTTCACCATCGGAGGATGTGTTGTGAATCAGCAGACCGCTGAAAAACAGCTTGGTTCAAACTGGGGATATCGGGCTTTTTATCTGCTAATTCGGTTGGGTGGGCGTAAAGCTGCCTACGCATTACTTTACCTAGTTTGCGCCTGTTATGTGTTGTTTTGGCCGCAAGTTCGGCGAAGTTGTGATCCCTATCTTAATCATCGCTTTCCAAGCTCTGTTGGCTTTACTCGGTTGTGGCAACAGTATAAAATGGTGGTTTCGTTTGGCAAGATGATGGTCGATCGTGCCATTGTCGGTTCGTTAGGAGCTGATCAGATTATTGTTAGTCTTCAGGGTCGAGAACAACTACTCAATATTCGCGATCAAAAGCGTGGCATGATTTTATTGATGTCGCATGTTGGCTGCTGGCAGTTAGCGATGTCGGCCATGGGCGCTCTCAACGAGCCGATTCACATGTTGATGCATGGTCACGCCAGTTCATTTGAACGACAGGATTACGAACAAGACAACGGTGAAGTGAAACATGAATCACCGTATCGTGTTATCGATCCACAAGGTTATCTCGGTGGTGCTTTTGAGATGCTCGCAGTGTTGAAGCAAGGCGGCATCTTATCCATAATGGGCGACCGTGTGCCTAAGGACGAAAAGAATCGTGTCCATGTTACTTTTTTAGGCCAGCAGGTCGCGTTGCCGATGAGCGCCTACCATTTGGCCTCATCGACGGGCGCGCCTCTAGTGGTGCTCACCAGTCGCAAGTGTGATGAAAACCATTATGAAATGGTGGTAGCCGATGTGATTGAGGTGCCTGAAGGGTTGGGCCGTAAGCCTGAAGCATTTACCGTTTATGCTCAACGTTATGCGACAACTTTGGAAAA
The DNA here is from genome assembly GCA_002084665.1 of Desulfobacteraceae bacterium 4572_35.2. Lineage (GTDB taxonomy): Bacteria > Desulfobacterota > Desulfuromonadia > Desulfuromonadales > Desulfuromonadaceae > Desulfuromonas. The sequence continues at coordinate 23,653 of NBLY01000005.1, forward strand.
ATATTGTCAGAATAATCCCTACCAATTCTTTAATTTTTTTGATATGTGGAATTAATTTTTAATGTTTCGAGATTTAATTTAACGTTAAGAGGGTGAGAAGTTTTCATTGCTTGTCTCGTGATATATTTGAAATTATAGTAGTATTATCTTTATGATTAAAATTAATCAGATAAGTAGTGAATAACTTTTATCATTTAATACCGATATGGGTTTTAAATATGCTTTATGTAACGAATGACGTCGCACTGGAGTATACAGTATGATTATTAAAGATTTAACGCTATTAAATTTTCGCCGATTTACTTTGTTCGACATCTCTTTTGACTCAAAGATGACTGTAATTGTTGCTCGTAATGGACAGGGTAAAACTTCTATATTAGATGCTGCTACAGTCGCTTTAGGTACTTTTGTTGGCGCTTTTGATATGGGGAGAGCAAAACATTTCTCTGTTAATGATGCGCGTTATTTGCGGTTGCCTGATAGTCCCGAAAGTGAACAGCAATACCCAGTTTCTGTCATCTCATCTTTTGATGAGCCTGATATCTCAGGAACCCGTGTGTTGTCCGGTAAAAAAAATAAAACGACAATTAAGGACGCAAAAGAGATTACAGATTATGGAAAAGTTTTGATGCAACAAATTCGTGACCTTGATAGTGTTGCATTACCTGTTGTTGCTTATTACGGATCAGGCCGACTTTGGAATGTTCACAAGAATATGTCTCGTAAGGCTGTTGTTAGTGAGAGTCGTACACTCGGTTACGAAGATTGTTTGTCACCTGCTTCTAATTTTAAACAAGTTCAACAGTGGATGGCAAAGGCCACCTATGCAATGGCACAACATCAGGAGATGTCTGAGTATAGTAATTATAAATTTCCAGGCCAAATTAAAGGTATCAAGACTGTTGTTGATAAAATGCTAAACGAAGAAGGTTGGAGTAGATTTCACTATAGTATGATTCATGAAGAGTTAACTATGTATCACGATACATATGGTATTTTACCTGTCAGCTTACTTAGTGATGGTGTTCGTTCAATGGTTTCTCTTGTGGCAGACCTTGCTTGGCGTTGTGCTAAATTAAATCCCCAGCTTGGTGAAGAAGCTCCAGATAAAACACAAGGGATTGTTTTTATCGATGAAGTTGATTTGCACTTACATCCAAGCTGGCAACAAAGAATAATTGAAAACCTGCAAGATGCTTTCCCTCGTATTCAATTTATTGTCACGACCCATAGTCCTCAAGTGTTATCTACTGTACCAAAAGAGTGTATCCGTGTTTTGGGCTCTAATACAGAAGGGGCCACAATCGCAGCGGTTCCTAAAGCATTTTCTTACGGCGAACCCAGTAATGATATTCTGCAAGCAATCATGCATGTTGACCCACAGCCGCCAATACCTGAAAAACAAGAACTCGATTTGTTAACATCGTTAGTTGATCAAGGTGATTATAAGTCAGAAATTGTGGGCCAACTATTGTGTAAATTGAAGCAGCAATTAAACGAAAACCATCCACAAATTATTAAGAAAGCTAATAATGCACCGCCGACAACTAGTAAAGGGGCGCAAAGTAGGTGGAAAGGTTTTAAAAAACATAAACCTTCTTTATCGCAGAAATTAAATGGAGAGCAATTTGGATTGTGTGCTTACTCTGAAATTCGTTTTGATCTGTACTCTCTGGGAACACATGTCGAACATGTCGTGCCAAAAAACCAAGCTCCACAGAGAACCTTTGATTATCACAATTTAGTTTTGAGTGCCTTGTCAAGTGATGATCTCCATACAATGAATTGCAAAGATGTTTTTGCAGGTCATGCAAAATCAAGTGAATATGATGCTGCACTCTTCATTTCTTGCTTGCAAGTTGATTGCGCTAGCTTTTTTGTTTATCTCTCTACTGGCAAAGTAGAACCTAAAAACCAATTGACAGAAAAGGTACGGAAAAAAGCGCAATATACAATTGATATATTGAACCTGAATAGCCAAATGGATTGATGAGTTAGATCAACTTATTGACGAACATATTGAAAAAAATATGTCATTGTCTGCTTTGGCAGAAATTGATTTTGGCAGAAATTGATTTAACCCCACTTAATAATAAAATTATTCAATTTTACACAGCCACCAGACAACGTTATGGAAAAATAGCTGAGCAAGTTTTACAAGCAAATTCCATGTCGTAACTGGTTATATGTTTAGAAAATGTTTTTTCTATCTTCAGGACATGTTTCTGATGTTCGTAACTGGTTATATGTTTAGAAAATGTTTTTTCTATCTTCAGGACATGTTTCTGATGTTATTTAGTTTAAATCTAGTCTGAATCTGTAAGTCATACAGGTTGTCAGAAAAAATAATCCTTGTGATTTTTTACAAACAAACGACTCTTTGGTCATAAACGAATTTTTAACTGCAATTACTTGTTGAATTATGAAAATCTTGATATGTGAAACTAATTTTTAGTGATAAATCAACAAACAGCCAGGAGAAAATGCAATGACATTGAAAGAACAAATTAAGAAAATTTTGATTGAAGATCTAAATCTTGAAGATATTACTGCTGAAGAGATTGCCGATGATGAGCCGTTGTTTGGTGATGGTTTAGGTCTTGACTCTCTTGATGCGGTGGAGTTGGCCGTGTTGGTGCAAAAAAACTTTGGTGTTGAAATCAAGGATATGGAAGAGGGTCGACCTGCGCTGCAATCGGTACAAGCGTTAGCTCAATTTATCGAAGATAAGCAAGGAAAGTAATAGATGGCTAACTCTGTTTGCGTAACTGGCATGGGCTGTTTGTGTGCAGCGGGAGATACCCTCGATGAGGCGGTAACGTCGATGATGGCTGGTGAGCGTCACGCTGGCGATCCGTCGCTATTTAAGTCGAGCCAGCCACAACTCTTCCCCGTTTTTGCGGTACGTAGTCTGGTGCCTAAAGCTGCGGAAGATGTGTTTTTACGCACCAGTCAATTGGCGTTAAATGCCGCAAAACAGGCGGTTGAACAGTCGCAGTGGGATTTGACTGAACTACGTAAGTTGAAGGTTGGTGTCTGTATTGGCACCACTGTTGGTTGCACTATGGATGTCGAATCGTTCTATGGTGATTATCGTAACGGTCAAGATCCTGAAATGCTCGCCATCGACTGTTTTGTTGAGAGTAACCCTGCTACGGTAATTAGTCGTCATTTCGGTTTGAATGGCCCTTGTCAAACCATTGTTAATGCCTGCTCGTCAGGAACCGATGCTATCGGTATGGGCGCGATGTGGATCGAGAATGGTCTGTGTGATGTGGTTCTTGCTGGCGGTGCTGATGAACTGTGTCGTACCACCTATAACGGCTTTGCCTCGTTGCAAATCAACGCTGCAGTGTTGAGTCGGCCCTTTTCTGCGGATCGTTGTGGTTTAAATCTCGGCGAAGGGGCTGCTGTTTTAATTCTTGAATCTGAAACAGTGCGTCAGCAACGGCAACATGTTGTCGCTCAAGGTTATGTTCTCGGCTACGGCAGTGGTACCGACGGCTGGCACTTGACGGCACCTCATCCTGAGGGGCGTGGTTTGAAACAAGCTTTGCAGGAAGCCTTAGACAGGAGTGGTGTTGAGCCTGACCAGCTGGCTTTTGTTAACACCCACGGTACGGGAACCAAGGACAATGATCGCGTTGAAAGTTTGGTGCTCGCTGAACTATTACCGTCGACACCGTTTCATTCAACCAAAGGCTATACCGGTCACGCGTTAGGCGCTGCTGGGGCTCTTGAAGCCGCTTTTTGTTTAGCTTTTTTGCGTCAGCGACAGATCCCCGCCAGTGCTGGTTTTACTGGTCAAGACCCTGAGTTTAGTGTGACTCCGGTGGTGGAAAATAGTGCTGTTGTCGGCGATATTGCCCTGTCAGAATCATTGGCCTTTGGTGGTAATAATGCCGTCCTTATTTTGGCCAGAGGAGAGATGGCATGACACTTTTAAAACAGTCGATGGCGATTCAGGGGATTGGTTGCGTTGGCGGCTTTGGCAGTGGCAATGATCAGTTTGTCAGTGCTTTAAAAGCGGGCCATACCAGTGCAACAACCGTCGAACTCAATCACCCTGCGGGGCAACAAACCCTACCGGCGTTATTGGCTAACACCGATCGTTTAACGGATTTTGTCTCTCGGCGTTCATTGCGTCGCATTGATCATTTTTCGCGCATGGCTCTTCTCGGTGGCTACTTAGCCATTGAGGATGCTGGGCTTGCTGTTGAAGACTGTGGCCGTATTGGGATTATTGTTGCTAGTGGTTATGGGGCGACCAATACTACCTTTAACTTCCTCGGCTCGATCATTGACGACGGCGATAGTTGCGCGTCGCCAACCAGTTTTTCAAACTCTGTCCATAACGTTGCTGCGGCATATTTATCGATGCAATTGCAGGCACTCGGTCCCAACCTGACGATCAGCCAGTTTGATCTGTCGATTAACGCAGCGCTACATAATGCTGCCTGTTGGTTGGCGCAGAGACGTGTTGATACCGTGCTTGTTGGCGGTGTAGATGAACATAGTTCGTTGCTCAATTATTGCTATCAGCGCTATTTTGCCAATTCTGATGCGGTCGAGCAGATTGATCCATTTGATTTTGCTCGTCAAAGTGCGGTGGTGGGTGAAGGGGCCGCGTTTTTGGTGCTCAGTCGTCATGCTGATAAGGCAAAATATGGTTTTATCGCTGGCCTCGATGCTGGAGATTTTAGCCAGCGTAGCACAGTTGAAGATAGTGATTTACTCCTTATCGGAGCTGATGGACATCAGACCTGTGGCGCAATGTATGAGCAATTGCCCACAGCGCAGTCGCTACTCAATTGCACGCCGTGCTATGGCAGTCTACCTGTTGGTCAAGCCTTTGATTTGGCTGCGGCTGGGCTGATGTTGCGTGAGCAAAGCTGTTATGGTGTTGCCCGACAGCAACCTGTTGGTTGTTCGGCTCAGAGTTCTTTTGATTCGATTGCGTCACTTAAGTGTACGGCGAACGATCAATTCAGTTTAATCCGCTTATCTCGGCGTGGGGGTGATGATGCGTGAACAGGATGTGCCGCAAGATATCGGCGTATTGGAAGAAAACAGAGTTGTCGCTTATGCTGTTGATGAACAGGGGAACTACTGCCTGACCACCACTGCGGGCTGGGATCCTGTCAACGAAGCCAATCGTATTGCATGGGAAGATATTAAAGAGCAACTGGATGAGGTGCGAGTGAAAATCGAGGCGGGTCGGGCCAGTATTTTAGCCTATTATATGACTCGTGCGCAAATGGATCGCTCATTGTTGGCCAGCTATTCAGGCATATCATCATGGCGTGTGTGGCGTCACTTGAAACCTGGGCCATTTAACAAGATTAGTGCAGAAGATCGTCAGAAATACGCCAATCTTTTCCGTATTTCATCAGCGCAACTGTTTCAGTTGCCTGCCGCCGATTCGCTGCCAACTGAAACAACAACGGATACACTTTAGTTACGTTATTTATTGAATTTGAACGGAGATTAACTGCGTGATAGGTCATGATTTTCCTCATCAACAATCGGCACATTGTGAAACTGGTGCAGCGGCCAGTTTACTGCGTCAAGCTGGATTAAACCTATCCGAGGCGATGGTGTTTGGTATTGGCGGTGGCTTGTTTTTCGGCTATGTACCATTTGTTAAGCTCAACGGTTTTCCCTTGATGACATACCGTTGTCGGCCCGGCGGTATTTTTAGCCGTTTGACCAAGAGTTTGCAATGTGAAGTAAAGCAACAAAAATATCGTAATAAAGAGCAGTCGATGATTGAGCTCGATCAGATGCTCGAACAGGGGTTAGTCGTTGGTTTGCAAACCAGCGTGTTTTGGCTCCCCTATATCCCCCCCGCATTACGTTTCCATTTTAATGCTCACAATCTCATCGTGGTGTCGAAGCAGGATCAGCGTTACTTGATCAGTGATCCGGTTATGCCTGAGCTTGTTTGGTGTGATAAAGAAGACCTAGTTAATGCGCGCTTTGCTCAGGGTGCTTTGGCACCAAAAGGGCGCTGTTATACTCTCCATTCGCCTAAGGTGACGGATCTACGTCAGCCTGTTTTAAAAGGGATTCGGACTGTGTGTCGCGATATGTTGGCACCGATCCCCATTGGAGGTGTGCGTGGCTTACGCTTTATGGCGCGCAGTATGCGCGGCTGGCAAAAGAAATATGGTAAACGTCGTTCATTGTCATGCTTAGCCCAGTTAATTCGGATGCAAGAGGAGATTGGTACCGGTGGGGCTGGCTTTCGCTTTATCTATGCCGCTTTTTTACAGGAAGCGGCAACGCTATTTGATGAACCTCAGCTTGAACAATTAGCCCAACGTCTCACTATTATTGGTGATCAATGGCGTGAGTTTGCTTTGCAGGCCACTCGTTGCTGTAAGGGCCGCGCTGAGGTGACCTTTGACGGCTTGGCACAGATGATTGAGACCAATGCTGATATTGAAGAACAGTTTTTTCGTGAATTACGTCAGCTTGAGCGTCAACTTGGTCGTAAGCTTAAAAAGTCTGTTCAGGAAGTAAGTAGTTGAGTTTGCAGCCGTTATTACGCGCTGAAGCGCTCGTTAAACGTTATGCTGGTATGGGGCAGCCTGCGGTTAAGTCCTTTGATTTCGAGCTGCAACGTGGTGAGTTTGTCGGACTTCTCCAACATTGACCCTACGCGAAAACCTAACCTTTTGGGGTCGCCTCTATGGAGTTCGTGGTTCATTGCTGAAGCAGAGAATTCAGCAAAGTAGTGATTTTGTTGGGTTAGCAGAGGTGTTAGATCAAACCATCGCCACCTATTCTGGCGGGATGAAACGTCGTGCTAACCTCGCTGCTGGTATTCTGCATCAACCTGAACTGCTCTTTCTCGATGAGCCGACGGTGGGAATTGACGCTCAGTCTCGTCACCAGATTTTGGATAACTTACGTCAATTGAACCGTGACGGCATGACCATGGTTTACACCACTCACTATATGGAAGAGGTCCATCAGTTGTGCTCACGGGTGATCATTGTTGACGCTGGTGAGATCGTAACTCAGGGTGATGTTGCTCAATTACTTAGTCAGTATGAGTGTACCCACCTTGAAGACCTTTTCTTGAAACTTACTGGCAATCAATTGCGAGATTAAATGAATCCTTCAGCGAACGTGAATTTTTTTTATCAACTTCTAGCAGTATTCATCAAGGAGTTGCATCTGTTGCGTCGTGATCGGGGCGGGCTGGCTGTCCTCTTTATCATGCCCGTTGCCTTAGTACTTATTGTGTGTTTGGTTCAGGATAATATTTTAAAAGTAAGTGGTGCGACCACCGTCAAAATGGTGTTGGTTGATCATGATCAAGGCACTATTGGCAAAGCTTTTATTGAACAGTTAAGCGCTACAGGTAGCTTCGATCTCAGTGTTTTTGATCAAGAGATGAGCTTTGAACGTGCAAAAGAGATGGTCAGTGACGGCGTTTGGCAAGTTGGTGTTTATCTTCCTGTGGCGGCTTCAGAACAGCTAAAGGGGGCGATTGATATTCAGGTTAAAGCGGCTATGACTGCTAAAACTGATGACTTGAGTGCGGAGAATCTGTCCCATGTTTCAATGGGGTATTTTTTTGATCCAGCTGTTCAGGGCGGCTTGCCAAGTGTTGGCACAGAAACCGTTTGCGCTCCATTTTCCTGCTGATGAAACCTCTTTGTTTCAAGCTGTGCAGCTTAATGCCAAAGATATTGTCGTTACGCCAACATCCATTCAGCACAATGTTCCAGCGTGGTCTCTGTTTGGTATCTTCTTTATCATCCTGCCGTTGTCAGGGGTAATTTTACAGGAGCGTGACCAGGGGGTATTTACCCGTTTGCTTTTAGTGCCGGGTCAACAATTTGGTTTATTGTTTGGTCGGCTATTTGCCTACTTATCTCTCAATATAGTGCAGTTTAGCTTGATGTTGTTGATCGGTTTTTTTATTTTACCATTACTCGGTACCGATGTGTTGCAGTTGAACGGTAAAGGATTATCGTTCTTTGTCGTAGCATTGTGTTCAGGATTAACGGCATGTGGTTTTGGTTTGTTGTTGGGTGTTGTTGCTAAGAGTCAACAGCAAGCCACCCTGACAGCAGCTGTTGCTATTGTTATCTCAGCGGCACTTGGCGGCATCATGGTTCCTGTTTATATGATGCCGTCAGTGATGCAATCTTTAAGCGTTGTCTCACCTTTAGGTTGGGGTTTAGAAGCCTTTCAGATTTTATTATTGCGAGGGGGAACATTACACGATATCTTGCCGCAACTATTTGCCATGTTACTTTGCTTTGCACTGTGTGTTTTGGTTTCATGGCGGCAATTACGTTATCTGAAGTAATCTAATCAAGGAGTATGCCAGTGATGGATCAAGATCCAATTTATCAAGAACTGCAAAATGTAATTACTGAAGCATGTCATATTTTTGAAGATATTCCTGATACCATTGACCCTGATAGTGCGCTCATCGGCCCAGATTCGCCTTTGGGCCTGGATTCGTTGGATGCGGTTGAGGTCGTTGTTGCGATTCAAAAACATTATGATGTTCGTATCGGTGGACAGCAATCGGGCCGAGAGGCTCTTGAGTCGCTACGCACCCTCGCTAATTATATTAAATCGAACCCCTCATAGCGTCGCCACCTCCCTGATGTTAAGCTATTCAATAACTCCCTGATTAATTGCTGGTGTAAACAGAAATAAGGCTGTGGAATCCTGAGGGGAATAGTCTTAACATTCGACTGTTTTGTTATTGTCAAATGGTTCTACCTCAGTTATATTCGCTTCGTTTTCACCTGAATCATGTTGCTTGCTTGTCACCTTCTAATCTGTTGTTGGTTTTGAAGTTGCTGGTAGTTACTCCGTTGCACAAAAATACTGGTGGTATTTATGCCACCGCTTGTCGTTTTGTAACGATAGGCATCCTCTGGGAGGTCAGATATGTCGGTTCTATTAAGCCAGAAGCTGATATTTGGGTTGATGGGTGGTCTTGGTATGTTCCTTTTTGGCATGAAAATCATGTCGGAGGGGCTACAAAAGATCGCTGGCGACCGGATGCGTAAGATACTTGCAGCTCTAACGAATAATCGTTACATGGCTGCTTTTGTTGGTTTAGCGGTTACGGCAATCATTCAATCTTCCAGTGCGACAACTGTTATGGTTGTCGGCTTTGTTAATGCCGGACTGATGTCGTTGATTCAGGCCATTGGTGTCGTTCTTGGTGCCAACGTCGGAACGACGGTTACCGCCCAATTGATCGCTTTCAAAGTCACCAAATTTGCTTTGCCCGCCATTGGTATTGGCGTTGGCTTAAAGCTGTTCTCGAAGCGTAAAGATTGGGTTTATATCGGCGAAATCATCCTTGGCTTTGGTATTTTGTTCTATGGCCTGTCGGTGATGAAAACTGCCTTTGACCCGGTCAAGGCAAGCAGTGAATTCCGCCATATCTTCATTCTGGTTGGCGATAACCATCTTCTTGCTGTCGCTGTCGGTGCGTTGCTAACTGTTATTGTTCAGAGCAGTAGTGCCACCATCGGAATCACCCTTGCCTTAGCAACAAGTGGTCTGGTGAGCTTTGAGGGCAGTATGGCTCTGATCTTAGGTGAAAACATTGGTACAACCATTACGGCAAACCTTGCCGCTGTCGGTACCAATATTGCGGCGCGTCGTACCGCTTTCTCCCACTTTTTGTTTAATTTCCTCGGTGTGGCCTACATGCTGGTGTTTTTCCCGTATTTTATTCAGTTTATCGCATGGTTGACACCCGGCGATGCCGACTTTGTTGTCACCACTCAACAGCAGGCAACTGCTCTTGGTGTCTCTATTGGTGACAAGCCTTATATCGCTAGGCACATTGCTAATACTCATACGTTGTTTAATATTCTGAATGTTATTATCTTTTTACCGATTATTGGTTTGCTGGCCAAGCTTTCTACTCGAATCATTCAAGGTGAAGATACAGAGATTGAATACCATTTAAAATTCATTGATAGTCGAGTCCTCAATACGCCGCCATTAGCATTAAGTCAGGCGCGCGCGGAAGCCAACCGCATGGCTTTAATTTGTGTCGAATGTTTGGATGATACGTTAAAGTTTATCCAAACGAAAGACACGCGGTTACTTGATGGCTTGAATAAAAAAGAGGATTTGATTGATCTTCTGCAACGCGAGATTCTCGACTTTCTTGTTGCTGTTTCGCAGCGGCCCATTTCTCAGGAAGTTTCCAAGGAGATCTCCTCATTAATGCATATAGTCAATGACCTCGAAAAGGTTGGCGACCATTGCGAAAATTTATGGGAGCTTGGTGAACGTAAAATTGATCAAAAAATCAAGTTTTCAGCTATGGCCAATGGTGAATTTGAAGATCTAGCTGGGAAAACTCGCGCTTTTCTTTCCTTTACTCAATCAGCTTTAGAACGACAAGATGTTAGCATTCAGGAAAAAGCTCAATTCATGGAGAATCAGATTGATGCTTTGGAAGAGAGTCTCCGCCTCAATCATATCTCACGCTTGAATACTGGTGAATGTTCTGTGACGCCAGGTTTGATTTTTATTGATATGTTACACAATTGTGAAAAAATTGGTGACCATACTCATAGTGTTGTACGAGCTATTTTAGGTAAAAAATAAATTTAGCTATTTATCGTAATGATTAGTTACGGCCTCATGAGCTGAGGTGCTACTACATATTCGGGTTGATGGTTTCTTCAGATTTTTGATAGTAAATCTTAGCGCATTTAAAATATTGAGAGGTATTGATGAGTAAAGAGATCATGTCAGGTAATGAAGCGATTGCGCGTGGGGCTTTTGAGGCAGGGGTTAAGGTTGCTGTTGCTTATCCCGGCACGCCAAGTACTGAAATCTTAGAAAACACCCGTAATTATAACAGTATTGATTCATCGTGGGCACCAAACGAGAAGGTGGCCTTAGAGGTTGGCATTGGTGCCTGCTTTGGTGGTGCTCGTAGCTTAGTGACGATGAAACATGTTGGAGTTAATGTTGCTGCGGATCCTCTTTTTACCTTGTCTTATACTGGCGTTCGTGCCGGCTTAGTACT
>NBLY01000064.1 GCA_002084665.1 Desulfobacteraceae bacterium 4572_35.2
GAAGTCACTTCGGTAAAGGGCTATCCTAGTGGGTAATCATTGCGCAAAGACGCAAGCGTACCGATGTTAAAAAAGTTTTCAACTCGATGGAAACAACGCGATGAGTTGCGTCGCCGCGACCTTGAGCAATGCGATACCTTTTTCTTTTATGGCAGCTTGATGGAGCGGTTTCACAACTTTGACCGCTACATCAAAAAAAAAGTCACATCCATTGAGATCGGCTACTGTCGTGGCTACCTGTTCAACCTACCTCTCGGTTTTCCTGGCCTCATTGTGCCAAAAGAACCTTGCTCGACCTTGGTCGCTGGAGAGATCATGAAATTTAAACAACCCCTTAAAATGATGAAATTACTCGACCGCTTAGAAAGTTATCTCCCCGAAAACGAACAGAGAAGTATCTATCTCAGACAAAAAATGACCTTGATCAAAGAAAGCCCCGCCAATCCAGCTCAGCGAACGCTGATCGAAGCATGGGTCTACACCTACCCTGAACAACATTTAAGCAACGAGCATCACAAAGAGGTTCGAATTGAGTGTGGCCAGTGGAAAGCGTTCAACCGCCCTGCCAACTCTGAAGAGGAACTCAAGACCATGTTTAACCGCCTGAGCTATTGCGATGATAGCCAAAAGGTAATTATTGCTCCATTGCTTTTAAACGATCCGCTACTTGATGCCGCTAAGAAGCTTCATCCATGCTATGCGCTGTGCCAAAATCGTCAGGCATGTAATCTCAGGCCACAGCCCACCTCATGACGAACTACCTCATCTAACCGCGTTAACAAGGCGGTTATTTTCACGCTGCAACCACCGCCGAACATATTCCAGATGGCTCTCAACCAGTCCAGCATCGAGACTGTTATCCGCCTCAAGGCCGCGCTGCACTTTTGCTAAAAACAAAGACATATCGACGGACGAAACAGGTTGCGGATCATGCGCCCAATGGAGCAATTCACCCAAAGGTTCCAAACAGTATTGATCAAAGCGACTGCTGCGATTGTAGCCGACTAAAACAAGAACAAGACTCAGCCATGATTGATCTGTATGCTCGGCATTGAGGCGTAAAAAAGCAAACTCAGTGACATGATGACTAATATGGTCGAATAGCGAGGTATGCTGGCGCTGCTGTACCATCTTAATCAGCTCATTGCGGGCAAAGCGACGCTCGGTCAAAACACCTTTTTCATCACTCACCAAGTCACCACCAATTAGGAGCAGGCACAGGTAATCACTAAAAACAGGAACAGCTTTACGGCCAAGACCAACACACTCCACATTCAGGTGCAAACTGTGCGGAGCGAGGCGAGAATTAAACGCCATGACACACTGAATATAGTGCGCTAGAAAGCCGGGGTCGCGCGTAAGGGGCAATGAAAAACGACGCGGATAATCGATGCGAACCAAATTATATTCAAAAAAACCACCAATCCACGGCACAGGGAGGTAGCGACGCAATCGAACATGGTGATCGAGATAACCACCTAAACGCCAACTGACATCTTCAATAAAGAAATGATGGAAATAGATAAAATTGCAGTAGGTTTGATCGCGCTGATGGCGCAGAAATGAATGCTCAAATGATGCCTTATGGCCTAAATTACTAAACTCAAGTTCAGCACCAATGGGCACCTGGCCACCAACACGACACTGACAGCTGAGCGTAACGGCTGTCGATAATGAGTCATCATCACACAACTGCCGCGCTATAAAAAAAGCTCGCAAGCAATAAAGATATAACCGGCGGCAGTTCTCTACCTCGACCGCTTCAATGTGCTCGGCAATCATCGCATCAACGACCGACCTATCTGCCAAAAACCATTCGAGGGCGGCGAGAACATAGGGGGCATCGGGATAACAACCCTGTTCAGCATCCAAATTAGATCCGTGTCGTTTACGAATAAATTGAACGACGAAACCAAGGAGATAATGACGAAAAATCAGCTCTAAATAAGCTGGCCGTTGTTGCTTGCGCCAAATATGGCTGCGGATACAAAAGCGTTTATCTTGACGTTTGGCGGCGAGCTGTAAGTTGCTTTTAAACGCTCGCTGTGGGGCATGGAAATGATGACGTTTAAAAAATTGAAAACGGCGACGATAGGTTACCCCGACAAATTCGCGCAGCACCATACCTCGCTCCACTGCCGACAATTGATCGTACAGGGAGCGGTACGGCGTATTCTTTGCGTAGCTGGGGAAATAATAGGCCATCATCAACTCCTACCACACGCACTGTCAGTTAGATCCCCTCCATTTGCAGGGCGATCTCTTTCAACAAGGCGCGATTAATGCGGTTATCTGGTGTTTTCGGCAAATACTTGGTAAAGCGGATGCGATCGGGAACATTGAGTTCACCAATCTCTTCAATAATATGTTCACGAATTTCACGTAAGGTTTTTTCGCGATAACTCTCATCACGCGATTCATCCAAAACACAGTAAGTGACAAGGATGAACCCCTGCGCAGGGTGATCGACAACAATCGCAGCACACTCACGCACACGAGCCAGAGTTAAAATTGATTCCTCAATTTCATCAATGGAGCGGCGGCCTGACCCAGTACTCAAAATATTATCTAAGCGACCCGTTAAGTTAAGATTAAACTTTTCATCATAGTATGCACCATCTCCAGTAGTAAAATAGGTGCGTTCCATAAACTTCTTCCAGAACACTTGCTGGTAGCCGATGTCATCCTTATAAAGATCTTGCAACATCGATGGCAATGGCGAGCCAAGCACCAAGCGACCCGGTTCGCCCCCTGCATTAACAGGATGACCATCAGAATCGACAACGCGTGCATCAACACCTGGCAACGGGCGCATCATGGTATCGTCGTCATAATCAAGCACCCCTGGGACACCCGCAATCAGGCAGCCGCCCGTCTCTGTTTGACCCCAAATTTGAGTAATCGGCAAATTGCACATATTGGTCAGTTCATACTGAGTCCAATCGTACAGATCCTCACTGATCTTCTCACCACCAACACCGATCATCCGTAACGAGTTACTGGAACGGTTCAGGAATCGCTTAGTACTCTTCGCTCGCATAACGCTACGTAGCAGGGCGGGATTGGTATACAACACCGTCACATGGTATTTATCCAAATAATCAAAAAAGTATTTAGTATTTTCATAGGAGATGGTTCCCTCATATAAGAACACCGTCGCGCCAAGAGCTAGAGGGCCGTAAACACCGTAGGTGTGGCCATTCACCCAGGCCAGATCGGCGGTATTCCAAAAGATATCCATCTCTTCTAAATCAAACAATAATTCAGTGGTAAATTGCGCCCACATGAGGTAGCCAGCCAAGCTATGAATGGTACCACGTGGATATTTTGATTTGGTCGAGGTGTAGAGCATAAACAGCGGTTCATCGGCATTATGGATCAGATCAACTTCAGCACCTGTAGAAAATGTTGGATCGGTGACTAAATCACGGTACCAGATATCGCGTTTAGGTCGCATCGACACCTGTTGCCCTGAATGTTCGACGACTACACAGTGATTAATATCGTAATCGATCCTCTCCACCGCTTCATTGACCACCTCTTTCAAAGCACGACTGCGTAACGGCGCTCCATCGCAGGTAATAATATATTTAGCCCGACAATGGCGCAACCGTTGCGCGAGTGCCTCAGCCGAATAAGCCATATGGTAGGCAATATGAAGCGCACCGATACTGGCGCAGGCCAACATCGCCATCACCATCTCTGGAATATCAGGCATATAGAGAAATACTTTATCACCGCGTTTTACGCCAAGGTGAACTAAGCCATTGATCAGGCAACTCACCTCGTGAGCTAAAGCTTGATAGGTGATGGTGCGCTCACCATGATCCACACCACGCCAGATCAGTGCTGCCTTGTTACGGCGCACAGTCTTGAGATGTTTACCAACCAAGTTTTCATAAACATTGAGTTTGCCCCCAGTATACCACCGGTAATAGGGCGGCGACATATCATCGCGCACCTTCCGATAGGGGGTCTCCCATTCAAGATATTTCTTACCCAGCAGATCAAACAATTCTTTGTCTGGCATATTTTGATAAGCATCGTAATCTTCAGCGGTGATACAACGTCGTTGATAACTTAATTTAGGATAGACCATCACATATTATCCTTCCGTGACATATCTTGCTGAGCGCGAAACAGATCATTAAGAGTCTGATACGATGAGGAGATCTCCTGTAAGATTCGCAAAAAAACCTTCGCTGTCGCAATCGAATCACCTAATGCGCGATGCCGTTCATCGCATTCAACACAATACACATTTAATAAATCATCAAGCTCAGTACTGGTGTTATTCTCCATCACTAATTTATGCAACAACATGGTATCAAGCCAGGGGGTTCCCTCTAAATTACTGCCATACGATTCCTGCACATGGCGATCAAGCATTTTTATGTCAAAATTAATATGGTGGCCTGCGATCAAACTGCCACCAATAAAACTTAGCAACTCAGGAAGTACCTCACTGATAGTTGGCTTATCTTGCAACATGTCATCGGTAATCCCATGCCATTGAATTGACTCAGGGGGAATTGGAAAGGGGGGATTAACATATGTTTCATAGATTTTTGTGATACGGCCACTTTTGATTTTTACTGCAGCGGCATTGATAATCACGTCACGAGTTAAATCTAAACCAGTGGTCTCTAAATCAATAATGCAATAGGTTGCTTCACGCAAATCCATTTTCAATACGGAACGAGAACGAATTTGTTCACACAACTTGTCAACATAATCAACCAAAGGATCAAGACTCTGCTCTTTTTTACGTGGTGCAATATTTTTAAGTAATGATTTCCACATTGCGTCCAACGCGCTCCCCTCTTAATACTGACGAGTACGACATCTCTGTTCAGGCAAGCAAATCAACCATACTAAGCTATTATAGCAAATAGTAGCGCTGATGCGACCAAAAATAAACTGGTGTTTTATTCTGAGAACATCTATACTTTAATCAAATTAATTCCTCATCAAGGAGCTTTACACTTATGAATCTAAAACCAATTTTCATTCTTGTCATTATAATTTCTCTCATCATGTACTTAAGTCAGTGCAAATATGGTGCTGAGCATCAAAACGTAGCGGCAAAATACAAGAACGCTCACCTTACGGCCGTTAGCGCACAAAACCTGCTAAAAGAAAAAAAACCAGCCGAGGCATTAAAGTACTACGAAATGGCTCGTGCAGAGATGGAACACCCCAACGTCGGCGCCGACAAAGGGGAAGATATCTACATCAACTACGGTTTCGTTCTTAACGATATTGGTGTCATCCACCTTAGTTGGGCACTATACGGCAAAGACCTTGAAACTGAACGTAGCCATATCAACATGGCAACTATTGACCATACAGAGCTTGCCCTAGCAACTGAAGCCCTTGAGATCTCGTCTAAATTTTACACACGGTGGTTCAAACACAACCCGAGTGATTACGAACGCTACTCTAAGGCTATCTCTGAATGCTATGCCAACTTAGGCGTGGCCTTCAAGTACGCAGAACAACTAGATAAAGCAGAAGACACTTTCCGCCTGTCGCTGCTATTTAACCCCGACAATGGCAATGCTGAACGGTCATTGACGATGCTTGAGATCAATCCCCTACCCTACATTGAAGCAGGAAAAAAAGAGCGCGAACTACACTAACATCTCAGATCGCGAATTTAATATTAAACGACCAATGCGGCCCCTTTGCTCCCAAAGGGGCCGCATTGTTTTTCAAGCCCCAACTATAATACTCACTTGTGTGCCCCCCTAACAGCTTGGCCTAAAATCACACAAGCTCTATTGAGACCTATGGAGAAATGTGAGGACGGCGACAGTTCATCTACAATCGGCACAATTCCAAGGTTAAGGGGCGCACAACGACAAAAGCCCCCTTCACATACAGTGAAGAGGGCTTGTTAGATCAGCAAACGACTTAATCTACTCGTCGTTATGAACTCTGTACAACAACTCTTTGATCTCTTGTGAAGGCTCAGGAGTCATGTATGAAACAACGATCATGGTGATCAAAACAGCTGGGACACCAACTACCGCGCTTGAAGTAAACGGGATATAGTATGCTAAGAGCGATGTCTTAGGTAACAACATAGAACCGAATGTTACACACAGACCAACGATCATACCAGCAATCGCAGCTTCTTTGGTTGTCCGACTCCACCACAATCCTAACAAGAACAGTGGGAAGAATGTATTAGCACCGAGTGCGAAGGCTACCGCAGTGATCTGAGCGATCAATGCAGGTGGATTCAATGCAACGATAATGATCGATACACCTAAGATGACGGTACCAATACGTGCAACCTTCATCTTGCTGTCTTCACTGGCGTTTGGATTAAGAACACGGAAGTAGATATCATGAGCAAACGCTGATGAACCAGCCATCAACAAACCACCAACGGTTGAGAACGCCGCCGAAACACCACCAGCAGCAAGGAAGCCTGCAAACCACTCAGGAAGACCCGCTAACTCAGCAGCATTAACAACAATCGCATCAGGCGTAATGGTGCCAGCAGTACCTAATAAGTTAGAGAACTTAGCAAATGCAGCATACGCAGGAGCTGTCCAGTAAACAAGAGCGATGCAGAATAGACCCCAAACAACCTGCCAGCGTGCATCACTGACACGAGGCACAACATAGAAACGACCAATAACGTGTGGCAGACCAGCAGTACCAAGCATCAGAGTCATGCACAACGCAAACCAGTGGTACATGGTATACTTAGCGAATGGCAGATAGTAGCTCGGATCAGAGATCGCTGCTGTGATACCGTTACCACCGTGACCAATGTCATAAACAGCGGCACCATAACCAATTTGTGGAACAGCAGAAAAGTAACCAAGCTTTGATGCGATAAAGAACAGTGGCAAAAAGAATGTGATAACAATAACCACATACTGAACCTGCATGTTTTTCGTAGCACCAAGCATACCTGAAATCAATACATAGGTTAAAACAACACCAGTACCAACGACAACAGATGTCTGATAGTTAATACCAAAGATCCAGTTGAACATCATACCAATACCTTTGTACTGACCAACAGCATATACAAAAGAGATGGTAATAACGATCAACGCAGACATCAAACGCGCCGTGGTTGAATAATAACGGTCCCCGACAAAGTCAGGAGCGGTATATTTACCATAGCGACGAACCTGACCAGCCATCAAAACCAGCAACAGCACGTAACCGCCTGTCCAGCCAAGGACGTAGGAGATTGCAAAATAACCTTTAAGATAGATCAGACCGGCCATACCTAAGTATGAAGCTGCTGACATCCAGTTAGAAGCGATCGCCATACCACCACCGATTTGGCCAACGCCACGACCAGCAGCCCAATAATCTTCGGTATTTTGCGCTTTAGAAAATACACCAACCATGACAAACAGAATCAAAAGCGAGATCATCATGATTGCAGGAATTACTTTAAACTTACCTTCAGGATTGAGGTCAGCAACGGCAAATGCGTTGGTTGACATCAAGACAAAGAATAGGGTCAAGCCCCAATGCATCATTCTTTTCATATCGAGTTCTCCCTTTCTTTATTTCTCGTATTCAGACTCAAGTTTGTCAATAAACTTACAGTAGATGAAGCACAAACCAATAAACAGTGCGATCACGTAAGTTGAACAGTCTCATTGGGGTCTGCAACCAATTTTAACAGAAAGAGAAAACCGTAAACGGCTAGGAACCAAACAACAATCAGTTTCTTTTTCATAGCCACGTCTTTTTTCATGAAATCGCCGACTGGCCTAAAAAAGTTAATATTAAGATCTTTACTCATACCCATACCTCCTTAGTGTAAAAGTCTGCAAGGCACCACCCTGGCAAACCACATAAACTTAAAACAATTAATTACGCTTAAATCGTATTTTCTTAACTGAAACCTCCTTTCTGTCAACCGTAAAATGTTTCAACAATAAAGTCCTATGTTTTAGATGATTGTCTTTCACCATTAATACGTGAATACATTGAACGTCGTTTCCGATCACTATTTTCTATGTGATCTTGAAAATAAGAGAAAACAAAACATATCAGAGCACCACCAGTGATAATTCCGCCAAGAATATAATATAATGTATCGTCCATCTTAAACTCCTCTTCTTTATCCACATTGGCTCGTACAACAAATTACTAGCTCTAATCTAAAAGAGTGTTTCCCCTTTTTTATTTTTATCCCACACCGACCTTTTTCGGTCAAGTAAAATGTTGTTATAAAATCGAACAGCAATAACAAAACCTAAACAATATCCGCACAACATCCAAACAACACAACCAAAACTAGAAGGCATAAAACCCTATTAAATCAAACCATTACCGGAGTATAAAGCTCTTTTATTTCGCCTCTAAACTGTTTTAAAACATAAAACATAGAATTAAATAACTCGCAAAAGCATGTGCCCTATTCGGCTGAATAAGAATTGCGACATAACAGTCTATAACGCACTATTTATCAAGTGTAGTACAAAACAACCAACTTGCAACAAACGTTGATCTACTTTATTACTCAACAGTGGTTTTCCATCAGGCTGGGCTTGCCCACTACGCTGGGCAAACCAAAAAAAAGCCCTCACAGAGGGCTTTTCATCATCAAAAAATACTAGTTACAGCATCTTAGGTCTCTTATCGATCTCTTCATGCATGCAGATATTGATTGCATCCACAATACCATCACTACCAAAGTTTGGCTGACAGGTAATCAAATAACAAACTTTGTTTCGGCCAGAAAAGGCAACAACTGTTGTGCGTTGTACGCGCTCGCCACAGAGTGCCTGTTGAAATAAAGGATCAAACACTGTATCAAAAAGAGCAGCACCAACGACACCCTGAACAGTCTTACCTAAAACCTCCTCTTCCGACATTGAGACACACTGACAAAACTTTTTATTTACCTTTCGATAAATAAAATCAACATCAACAACCATAATTGGGTTTTGTACGCTATCTATGAACATCTCTGAATAGATCCGACTCTGATCGGCTCGGGATTGAATCACAATGATACCAAGTCCAGCACTCAAACCCTCTAAAAACTGTATATCGTCACGAGTAAACAGCTCCTTTTTCTGATCATGAATACGCAGCACACCGATTGCTTCACCACGGTAATTAATCGGCACCAACGCCACTGAACCGCCGCCCTCTTCAGGACAACGGCCACAGCTACACATATTTAATGCTTTTGCTTCGGCAGCAGAAAGCAAACCACGATCATTCGACCAAAATACACCGCCATCTGTTTTATTCAAACTGGTGTTATCCATAGAGCAACCAATAATATCGCCACAGATACACTCAAGCTTACCTGACTGCTGCTTCTCAGTCACCGTATCACCTTGACAACCAACTACGCAGTAGGAACGTTGCTGCTCACTATCAACAAGATAAAGGGTAACACCATCAAGCTCCGTAAAGTGACGAAGCAACAAAACAAAATCACGGCACATCGTTGACGCAAGAGTATTTTTACCGAGCAGTTCGAGCATCTTCAACAACAGTTTTTGTCGCGCCTGAAGCTGAGCACTCCGCTCACTTCCAGTCGCTAAACCAACAACTGGAAACGATAGTTCGGAGTCGTCTTTATCATTGATAGCTTCATCGACACGAAACACCGTCTGATAAATTAAACAGTTTGCGTAGTCACCACTACAATAAGCGTAGGCTTTTTCAATATTTTCACTGCTTAAATTGCGACAATAACAGTTCACCATCGGTGATTTCATAAAAGGGCAAACACCTATTTTTTTCAATTCAACATTCGACACGTTTTTCCCTTCAAGAGCTTCTAGCAGCCCTTTAAATCATAACCATTTACGGTAACGAAACTAATTACCTTTTCGCACACAATCTAAAACGCACTCGCCTAAGCCGTGGCGCGCAAGGTAATCATTTTCTAGCTCTTCAATATAAAACCGATCTAAACCACTGTTAAGAAGAAAATCTTCCCGTAGCCCACAATGATTATCTTCAATAATCACTGGAAACAGCTCTTGCAGATAGAACAACTCTTTTTCAACATTGATCATCACCTCTCTATATAAAATGACAGGAAACGATCTATCCAGTACCCCTTTGCGCTCAAGGACAGCCTCAACTTCTTCCTGCAACACCACACGATCTTCCCAACTGACAGACTGCGAATATTTATTGCGCAACTGATCTTTAACAGCTGTCAACAGATGACCATAAAGTGCTTCGTTTTGCGTAATCGCCTCTAGGTTTTCTAACAACGTCAACATCGGAGAGTTCGAATGCAATGCTTGACGAAGACAAAGAATCTTTTCGCGGCCATAAACACCAAGAAACGAGTTGGTAAGTAAACCTTCAAATAGTAATGCTTCAAATAAATTCTTTTGCAAGCGTTCTAATGCTTTATAACTGCGCTGTAGGGCATGCAACATCTGCTCGTTGATGCGAACTCCAACCATAAAAGCGAGATTGTTAATTTCTGTCGCAGAATTTTCATAATGGTCAAAATAATCGATGATGGATGTAATCCGCTCTAGCAAAGCGACATCGGCGCCAGCATGAACACGCTCATCACAAGATTTGCTTGTCTCAAGCAATATTTGATCAAAAAGGTAATCTCTATTTTGCATCGCTTGGCGTTTATCAAACAGCAAACGCACCATATCTTCACGATTAACCGTGAGTTCCAACTGCTGATTTCCCGACAATAAGCTAGAAAGAATTTCACGCGCTTCGGCGATATAATCCTGCTCTTGATCGACCATTTTTTCGTACTTTAGGTTATCGTCAAGGGGGGCAAATAGGGCAACAGGGATTTTATTACGTGTTGCCAACGTTTTAAGGCGAGTCAATCGAGCGTTTTCTTGACGACTGATTGTGCCATTGTGGTGGCAAGCAATGAGAATACTGCGATACTCATCCACAACAACTCGATTATCACGATGCGCGTACATCACCGCAATCCGAATACGTTCTTGCTGACGCTCACTAATACCTAACCGTTGTGCGAGCACTTTTAGGTTATCGTATTCACGATCGGGGATAGCACGATAGGT
>NBLY01000065.1 GCA_002084665.1 Desulfobacteraceae bacterium 4572_35.2
ATTGCGTCACAATAATAATATTCGACCTGTTTACAAACGTGTCGACACCTGTGCGGCAGAGTTTGAAGCCTTCACTCCATATATGTACTCAACCTACGAAGATGAGTGTGAAGCTCAGCCAACTGACAAGAAAAAAATTATGATCCTTGGTGGCGGACCAAACCGCATCGGTCAAGGGATTGAATTTGATTACTGTTGTGTACATGGTGCTTTTGCCCTCAGCGAAGACGGCTATGAAACTATCATGGTCAACTGTAACCCTGAAACAGTTTCAACCGATTATGACACCTCAGATCGACTCTATTTTGAGCCATTGACCTTTGAGGACGTTTTAGAGATTGTCGAAGTTGAAAAACCAACTGGCGTAATCGTACAATTTGGTGGTCAAACACCACTTAAGCTTGCCGTTGCACTTGAGGAAGCTGGAGTTCCCATTATTGGCACCAGCCCTGATGCCATTGACCGTGCTGAGGACCGCGAGCGATTCCAGGCTCTACTTGAAAAGTTAAACCTCAAGCAACCTGAAAATGGTCTAGCTCGTTCATTTGAGGAATCGGAGCTTATTGCCGAGAGAATTGGCTACCCTGTTGTGGTTCGCCCTTCCTATGTTTTGGGTGGACGTGCGATGGAGATTGTTTATGCTGTTGAGCAATTGCGCAACTATATGAAGTTTGCAGTGCAAGCTTCTCCTGAGCACCCAATTTTGATTGATAAATTTCTCGACAACGCGATTGAGATCGACGTAGATGCGCTATGTGATGGAATTGATGTTGTCATTGGTGGCATCATGCAGCATATTGAAGAAGCTGGAATTCACTCTGGCGACTCAGCGTGCTCATTACCTCCATACTCTTTATCGGATCAACTGATAGAGGAGGTGAGACGACAAACTATCGCCTTAGCACTGGAGTTAGGTGTAATCGGTTTGATGAATATTCAATTTGCGGTAAAAGAGGGAGTGGTTTTCCTTATTGAGGTCAACCCACGGGCAAGTCGGACGTCGCCGTTTGTGTCAAAAGCAACTGGTCGTCCGTTGGCCAAAATTGCCGCACGCCTTATGGGGGGTAAAACTCTTAAAGAGATCGGTATTGAGGGCGATATTGTGCCAAATCATGTTGCGGTAAAAGAATCAGTATTTCCATTTGCAAAATTCCCCGGCGTTGATACGCTACTTGGTCCTGAGATGAAATCGACGGGCGAAGTTATGGGGCTCGATATGGACTTTGGTAAAGCCTTTGCTAAAGCACAGCTTGGCGCTGGGGTTGTTCTACCGTTAACAGGCAAAGTATTTATCAGTGTTAAAGAGAGCGATAAACCACGCGCTGTCCTTATTGCTCAGAAATTAGTTGGTGCAGGTTTCAATATTGTCGCTACCAGCGGCACTGCCGCAATTCTTGAGCAGAATGGCATTGCCGTTGAGCATGTCAATAAAGTGAAAGATGGCCGACCTCACTGTGTGGATGCGATTAAAAATGGTGATATCGCCATGGTGTTTAATACAACATTTGGTCCGTTATCTATTGCTGATTCATTTTCTATTCGTCGCTCAGCGTTAATGCAAAGTGTTGCATATTTCACTACTGCGACAGGAATGGATGCTGCGGTAGACGGTATCATGGCAATGCAACGAGAAAGTCTTGACCCTGTAGCTCTACAAGAGTATAATTTTTGAATTGTAAAATAATAAGCACAATTTAATAAAAACCTCAACAGTTGCGGGTAGGTTCTCCTACCCGCAACTTTTCTTTTTTTGAAAAGGAAAAACAATGTCTCAATCTGTCCCTATGACACCTGAATGTTATGAGCGACTACAAGAGGAATTGAAAACAAAAGTCCGCGTGGAGCGTCCGAAAGTTGTTCAAGATATTGCAGAAGCACGCGCTCATGGTGATCTCTCTGAAAACGCAGAATATGATGCAGCAAAAGACCGCCAAGGTCACATTGAAGGTCGAATTCTCTATCTTAATGATAGAATAGCTCGAGCTGAAGTCATTGACCCAAAGACCATGGTATCCGATAAAATTGTCTTTGGCGCAACAGTGACATTATTTGATATCGACCTTGAAGATGAGGTGGTCTATCAAATTGTTGGTGAAGATGAAGCTGACATCAAAAAAAGGAAAATCTCTGTCACTTCTCCAGTAGGGAAAGCTCTCATTGGTCACACTTTTGATGATGAAGTGCGGATCACTGTTCCTTCTGGAATAAAAATTTATGAAGTTTCTGACATCAAATATATTTAGGTTTGATAGGCCATGATTGAAAAATCCACGAAAATGACTGAAGTCCTTCAGATGCATCCCAATGCTGTGCACGTTCTGGCAGAGTTTGGCTTGCGTTGTTCAACGTGCTCCGGTGCTAGGCATGAATCAGTTCAACAGGGTGCAATCAATCATGGTTTAGATGTCAACGAGTTGCTCGAAAAGCTCAATGCCTTACTGTTGGACAATAAAAAAATAACCTCATAATCTGACAAAACGGATGACAAATCAGCAACCACATAGCGTTAATCTACAAGCCCCTTTAACTACCCTTAAAGGGGTTGGTCCAAGTCTCACCCAAAAGTTAACCCGCCTCAATTTACATACCATTGAAGACCTCCTCTATTGTTTGCCACATCGTTACGAAGATCGACGTGAAATAAAAAGTATTGCCAAACTTCCAGTGAATGAAGTCGCTGTGTTTAAAGGGATCATACGTAGTGGTGATGAAGTTCAAGTTGGTCGAGGTAAAAAACGAGTTTTTGAAGTTCTTGTAGAGGATGATAGTGGTCAAATCCTCCTCAAATGGTTTCATTATCGACGCGATTGGATGAAACGTCGTTATCAGCATGGAGCAAATATTATCGTAGTAGGGGAGGTGAAGTTTTTTTCCTCTCATCGTGAAGTACTTCACCCTGAAGTTGAATTTTATACTGGTGGCGATCTTCCAAGCAGCCAGTGTCGCATCTTACCAGTCTACCCTTTAACTGAAGGGCTTAGTCAGAAACAGATGCGCAAATTCTGCCAACAGGCTGTCTCACGTTACGCCGAATATGTAACCACACATATCCCCCCTGATTTGATCCAAAAACATCAATTGCTTTCGCTTGGCGAGGCGTTACTTCAGATCCACTGCCCATCGCAACAGAGTGATTTTAATCAATTACAATCAGGGCAAAGTATTGCTCGTAAAACCCTCGTCTACGATGAATTTTTCTACCTTCAACTGGGGTTAGCGTTACGCCAAAAAGGGAGACAGCTTCAGCGCGGCAAAGCTTTTTCCGTTTCGCACCGCTACACCAAACCTCTAGTAGCTATGTTGCCGTTTCGTTTAACTGCGGCCCAACGTCGGGTGCTGGGCGAGATTAAGCTCGACATGATGGCACCTCATCCGATGAATAGGCTCATTCAGGGGGATGTTGGCAGCGGTAAAACAATTGTCGCCTTGCTGTCGTGTCTTATCGCCATTGAGAATAAAACCCAAGCGGCCGTTGTCGCACCAACAGAAATTTTAGCTGAACAACATTTCAATCAATTTAAACCGTGGATGAATTCTCTCGGCTTAAAGGTTGCTTTACTGACAGGTTCAACCACTAAAGTTGAACGGCAACAGATCCTCAAAGAACTTGAAAACGGGGTTCTTAATCTTATCGTTGGCACTCACGCGCTGTTGCAACCGAGCATTGTTTTTCACGACCTCGGACTGGCCGTCATTGATGAGCAACATCGGTTTGGCGTTCAACAGCGCAACGAATTGCGCAAGAAAGGCGATCACCCTGATGTGTTAGTGATGACTGCCACGCCAATCCCGCGCACCCTTTCTATGACACTTTATGGTGATCTAGCGTTATCGGTCATTGACGAACTGCCTCCGGGAAGATCGCCGATTAAAACTCGTGTTGCCAGCGATAGTAAGAGACGCGCCATTATCGATTTTGTCCGCAAACAACTCGACATGGGCCAACAAGCCTATTTTGTCTATCCCTTAGTTGAAGAGAGTGAGAAGTTAGACCTTAAAGCGGCCACCGAAGCCCTTGAGTCACTTCAACAAGAACTCGGCGATCACTATCGTCTCGCATTGCTTCATGGTCGTCTGCCTGCTCAGGACAAAGAGGCGATCATGCAACAGTTCAAGCAGCAACAAATCGATCTGCTTGTTGCGACAACGGTTATTGAAGTTGGTATTGACGTTCCCAACGCTTCACTGATGGTCATTGAGCACGCTGAACGGTTTGGCTTAGCGCAACTTCATCAATTAAGGGGGCGGGTAGGGCGCGGCAGCGCTCAAAGTTACTGCATCCTTATCCGCTCACCACGCTGCAGCCAAGAGGGGCGACAACGTCTTGAAGTGATGCAGCAAAGCAATGACGGTTTTTTTATCGCTGAAGCCGATCTGCAACAGCGGGGGCCAGGCGAGTTTCTGGGCACCAAGCAAGCAGGTTTAACCGATTTTCGTGTCGGCAACTTGCTGCGCGATGCTCAGTTGCTTGAACTGGCTCGACAAGATGCATTTCAACTTGTTGAACAACCAAATTTTTCAGATAAAACAGAATACGCTCTAATTCGACAAACATTAATTCAACGCTGGGGCAAACGACTTGAACTTGCCAGTGTTGGTTAAACATAAAATTGAGGCAAATGTGAACAGTGATCGTTTTCAAGAGAATTTTTGCTCTATCGCACAATTTGGCATTCAGCAAAATGGTGGCGTAACACGTCTAGCATTCAGTAAGGAAGATATGGATGCGAGAAACTTTCTCATTGAGGCCATGCGTAGTGCCCGTCTCCAAGTCACCATTGATCCTATTGGTAATATTCGTGGACGAAGAGCGGGTACAGAACCTAACTTGGCCCCAGTAATGATCGGCTCCCATCTCGACACCGTGCCCGATGGTGGTCATTACGATGGTGTTGTTGGCGTTCTTGCTGCACTTGAGGTGATTTCAACATTTAATGATTTGGAGATAGAAACACAACGCTCCATAGAGATCGTTAACTTTTGCGCCGAAGAATCGAGCCGTTTTGGTATGGCGACCATTGGCAGCAAAGCGATCACCGGCAAAATTAAACAATCAGATTTAACAGCATTGATTGATAATGACGGCGAAAGTCTCCACTCAGTGCTAACTAAAATGGGGCAATCGTTAGATGATCTGTCTAGCTCAACATTGGATGATTCGTCTTTACATGCTTATCTCGAACTCCATATAGAACAGGGCCCAGTGCTAGAGAATAAAGGGGTAAATATTGGCATTGTCACAGATATTGCTGCGCCAACTCGTTTTAAAGTTAAAATCACTGGTCGCAGTGATCATTCGGGAAATACACCGATGGATATGCGTCGAGATGCGTTAGCTGGTGCTGCTGAAATAGTTCTTACCGTTGAACAGCTCACAACTAATGGTGGAGAGAATACCGTTGGTACCGTCGGTGAATTAACTGTTCATCCTAGTGCGATGAACGTTATCCCAGGACAGGTGGAATTAAGCGTTGATATTCGCGATACCAATCTTAGTGATAAAAACAAAGTAGTTCAGCAATTAAAGAAACGCTTGGAAACTATTGCTAAAACACGACAACTTGAAATGGTAATTACACCGATATGCGATGATACACCGGTTAAACTGAGTGGACAGATCGTCAGCAAACTTTCACACCATGCTACGAAACTTGGTCTTAGCTATCTTACTATGCCCAGCGGCGCAGGACATGATGCCATGCATTTTGCTACCATTGTTCCAACTGGTTTAATTTT
>NBLY01000066.1 GCA_002084665.1 Desulfobacteraceae bacterium 4572_35.2
TTAGCGCTTGAGGGAAAATCTCCTTGGCCAACAAATAATGACGCACGAAACAGCATTTCATCGTGAATACCGAGTATCTTAGCTAAATAGTCGCGATACGCCAATTGTTGCGACGAATATTCACCTACAGCAACCGTTGCAATAAAATGATCTTGCTGTTGATACATGTCATCAGATTGCGTTAACTCAACATGATCGTTATCAATATTACGTTCGATCAAAACGTTATTGCACTGGTTTTCTAACATCAAAGCTGCACAGGTTGGTTCGCTTTGCCCCCATGGTTGAAAACGTTTTTTTTCATTGCAACCAAACAAGATCGCAGGAACAGATTCCATCATTGTCGACTTGCCAGCTTCATTGGGGCCAATGACAAGATTCATACCACGCCGAAATTCGTAGGATTCATCATTAAACAAACCAAAATTTTTCAATTCGAGGCTGCGTAAAATCATAATTCGGCCCCACTATTTTGACCTTGAACTGCGTTAAAGCGCTGCAAAATATCCCGCAATGCCAGTTCATAGATCCTCTGCTGATCAACATCGTTCGTGCTTTGATTCTTGGCCATAAATATTTGTGCTAATTTCCCTCGTACCGTATTTTCCTTCGCCATCGATTTCACATAACGACTATTAAGTAATGAGGTATGGTCAACAATATCCAAATAGGTAAACATATTTCGACATTGACTCACAATGCGACTCAGCGTTAAGGGATATTCGATAGGGCCGACTAATTCAACCTGTAATACAAGATCTTCCTGAGCCAGCGCAACCACTGCTGCACAAATATCTTTTTCATCGCTACACCCTGAGATATCAATGCGAGCATGATCAAATAATGATTGTTGCATTTCAACCTTTTCAACCTCGACACGCTGCTGATCCAATGTGACGAGTGCACAATACCGAGGTCCTTTTTCGGTAAAATCGATTGCCTGAGGCGAGCCAGGACAAAATGCAAGAACCTTACCATCATCCACCAATTCAGATGGATAACGATTTCCTACTGCAACGTAGTGATAGTTTAAGACTTGGATTAATTCTTTATGATGAATCAAAAAATCATAGTAAGGGTTAGAACAATTTTCACCAGATACAGCCTTTAACAAAACACCAATATGATAAGAAACTGGCGATTCAGATGGTACGGTACTCGCAGATGTCGTCTCACTGGATAACGGCAAGTGCAAAAGATGCAGGTGGACCGTTTCAGCACCAACAACCAACTCTACAGGAGCACTCCTGTTTTGTGAGACGTAATAGCGCTCCAAACAATCGATACCTTGTTGGCCACCATCATCAGGATAACCACGGTAAAGTAAAACACCAATCCCCTTCTCCTCAAGACGTAGCAGTCCTAATTCCACAGCTTTAAACCATTCGGAATCAGGGTTTGCATCAAAAAATAAATGGTCTAAAACAACAAAAAGATCAACCTGACGCTCAAGAGCAAGATCAATGAGTGCATTAAAGGTTGCTAGACGATGTTGGTGATGCTTTTCACTAAAGTCAGGGGTAAATAAAGGCGTTGCACCAAGATCAATATCTGATGTATGTAAAATTTTTATCACTTGGTTACAATCTCAGCACTGTCGGTACGATAGCTAAGATGTATGAGAAACTCTCGATTACCTTTTGGACCAAGCACAGGGCTATCCGCAACAGATTCAACCAAACAACCCAACTTCTCTGCCAAGACTTTCACCTTTTCAATGACCTCATTATGTTGATTCGGGTCGCGAACAACTCCCCCCTTACCAACCTTCCCCTTACCCACTTCAAACTGTGGTTTAATCAATGCAACAATATCACTATTTACATCCATAAGAGCCAATGTTGGTGGCAATACCTTATCAAGTGAGATAAATGATGCATCAATAACAGCAAGGCTTGGCCGTTCAGCAAGTTGTTCTATTGTCAAGTCACGAATGTTTGTCCGTTCAAGATTAACAACACGCTCATCTTCTCTTAACTTCCAAGCTAATTGACCGTAACCAACATCAACCGCATAAACCTTTTTAACACCCTGCTGCAACAGACAATCAGTAAAGCCACCAGTTGAAGCACCAACATCTATGGCAATACGATCAACAACAGCCACGCTAAAGGCTTCCAAACCACCAGCAAGCTTTAACCCACCACGGGAAACATAAGGAATATCCTCGCCACGCAAACGGATCTCGGCTTCACAATCAACTTTGGTCCCAGCTTTATCAATAACACGATCAAAAACAAGAACTTTACCTGCCATAATCATGGCACGGGCTCGTTCACGCGATGAACACAATCCACGATCGACCAACAACTTATCTAAGCGTTCTTTGAATGGAGGCATATATTAATACTTCATCTATAAAGAGAGAGAGATAACAAAGAGTAACCGACACACAAACCAAGTAAGTGAGGAGAATTGTTATCTTAGCTACTATTGAAATAGTTATAAAAAGAAAATTGTCAAGACAGGTAAAAAAATTGGAGCAAATACACTTTAATGGAAAAGATCTAAATAAACTTCACGACCATTGGTGAAATTGATTATTTTGACCCCCATCCCAGCATGTTTTACCTTGCGCAAAAGGTTGGGGGGAACTTTTCGTGCCCAATGAACACGACCTTCAAGTCGAACAATCTCGCCACTAGGTACTTCAATCTCGAGGAGTAATACCGTGCCCGGTTTAAAAACGATAAACGATTTAATACACAGCCCAGATTCAGAGATATCAGAAGTAAAGCCAACCTTCGATGGAAATTCGGAGCCGTACATTACCCGAATTCTTTTACGAATTCTTAATTTTCTCCGCTTATCAACCATAATCGTACATCTCCATTATCTCGCCAATAAAAGCGAATTATTTACCTAATATTCCCTCAAGAACCGACTCAATTAACTCGACCCCAGCCTTACCTGTAGGTCGTTCAGAGTCGCGTTCAACTTGTTCGCTCAATTCGTCAACAATAACATCGCCAACACGCTGCAAAATAGAACGACTGGTCTTCTCGATATCGATACCGACATGAGGGGCATCGAACCCCCCTGTAACAGTCAGCGGGACATAGCTCCAACCGTCACGCCGTTGTAAGTAAGGGATTATTTTCGAGCCTGAATCAATCTCCTTAGCCAGTTCAGGGGATAGATAAACCGCCACCTGCGCAGTCAAAGCTTCACCAAATCGCCATGTACCAACAGGGTAAATTCGTGAGCGACTACCTAGAAATTGAACATCGTAATCAAGCTGGCCACCTGTATTAAGTTCAAAGGTGCCGCGGCCCTGAGAAAAACGGAAAACTTGGAATTCAGAAAGACCAAAAAATAGCGACAACTCATCCATGAAGGCAGTAGCCGACATAACACCATTTTCAATTTCAAAAGTACCAGCACCAGAAAGATTCTGCTGAACACGTATTTTTTGCGTTCCTGCACCACTATAATCAACAGAAATAGCCAAAATTCCAGAGATAGAACTCTTCACGTTAGTGGCAAATGCTTGCGACAGTTCAACTAGCTGTAGACCTCGGCCCGTGACATGTCCAGCATAGGCATAGCCTTGCTGAGTTAAATCAACATGACCACTCGAATCGAGTATGCCGTCGGCAACAATACAACTCAACGAATCATATTGTAAAATGTTGTTGCGCAAATTAAACTGACTTTTCAGCGCTGAACAATCAATTTCTTGCACCGTCACATTATCAATCGACACCCTGCCAACGACATCAAATGGTAACTTTACCGCATTAGGTTCAGTCATCTCACGCGATGTCAACTTAACATCAGCACCACTTTCTGAGTCACCAAAATCTGAGCATAACCGTGACGAGATAGTATTAAAATCAAAACTTCCAGCGCCAATTTCAACTTCAATCGTAGGACGACGAGCCCAAATATTTTTACTCGTCACGTTAAGTTGAAGAGTGTTATCACCCAAAACAACGAATACACTATCAGCAACAAGTTCATCACCAGATGTCGTTATCACCCCCGTGATAGAGGGGCGAAGATCTTCAATGCTAGCTTGAACAGAATCAAAAGTGATCGTTGCTTGCTGAACATTTTTTTTAAAATCAAAACCTTGACCGCGTAACATGAGATCAAGAGCAACGTCACCAGCAATATCGTAACCTGAAAAGGAAGATGCAAAGGAGCGAGGTAATAACGCGTGAGCTTTTCTAAGTGATAATTTTGGCATGGCGATATGAAGATTAATATCTGGAGTTGAGTCACCAACCGCCAATTTTCCATCTAAATCAGCCTGCACGCCATCATAATCTAAATGAAACTTTTCAATAGTGATCTGCTGGTGCGAATTGAACAAAATATCGAACTGAACGTCGATTTTGTTAGCCTGTATGGAGAGATCAGAATAGGTTGCTGAGGAATAATCAACTTGCTGCAGTTGAACAACACCAGTTGAATCAAGTGTTTGTCGCTGGCCATCGAAGTGAGCATCAATGCTAAGAATTAAACTATCAATTCGCCCATCGATATCACTACGATAATAAGGCTGGAACTGAACCATCTCAAGCTGATCAATAACAAGATCAAGCTCATAGCGTTGCTGATTCAGATTGATAGTTCCTTCGGCATCAATTGGAGCACCGTTAATTTTCCCCCATAATTCACAAGAAAAGTCATTATGAAGGGAAAAATTGGTTAAGTGCAGATCAAAGTCGGTCAATTTATAGCGATGGGGGGCAGCACCAAAGCTATAATCTTTAAACAACAGCTCACCGCGCTGAACATAAAGATGGGAAATCAGAATATTCATATCGGGATGAAGATCATCGTTCGCGATCATGGTATGTTCACGTACAGCTCTTTGGGGGGTGATTAAATCGGAGAGATTAATGCTGCCATCAGGATAGCGCTCTACATTAACGCGGGGATGTTCTAAACGAATTTCATCAACGACAATCTGTTGAGAAAGCAGCGGTAGGAGCTGATAACGTAAAACAACTTTATCAGCGGCAAGAATCATTGCGCCATCAACGTTATTCAGCAATTCAAGATTGGACAGTGTCACACCCGAAAAGAGACTTACATCAACCGCTTCAAGATTAACGTCACAGTTAAGGTAACGTTCGACAACGGGTACAAATACGGTCCTTATACGTTCAGGGGTGATGACGAGTCGTGCCAAAACAAACAAAGCAATAATGACAAGGAAAGATCCTAGAACAAAAAGACTCACATATCGACGAACCTTGGCTGACATCTCCCCTCACTTTCCTGTTCAAACAAAACATATAAAGGATTCAATTATGCCAAAGGTCTAATACAATAGCAAGATTACGCTACTTTTTATCCACAATCAAGTTTGAGTGTTTTAAGTATGTTAGCGGGCAAACTCTGCCAATTTAGGGGGGCAATATATGTTTTAATCGATTGAACATAAGCGCACTGTTGTGGCAACACCCCCATAGCAACAATTTCAGCTGTAAGAGCAACGCAACCATCCCTCAATTGACAACGGCGCGGGTAGACTTGGCACAATTTTGTTTCTTGATCTAAGTATTGACACGGGATGTCGGTGAGATAATATTTGCCACGATACTCAATTTTTTCATAACAACATTGACCGCAACGCCGACAACGTTTTTCCCACTCTTCATAGCTGTTTTTTTCAATAATCATACCGCTAAGAATCTTTCAGTGCCGTCAAAACCGCCTTCACTTCAACAACAATATCCGCAGCAACTTCACTATGCTCTAATTCTAAAAACTTCTTAAAACAATGACGAACCTGATCTTCATCATCACAATCAAAAGCGACATAGCCCAGCGTTAACCATGCGGGAGCAAAACATGGATCGAACTGAATGGCTTGCTGTGCAAAAGATTTCGCTTGCTCCAAATCACCCTCATCATAATAAACTTCGGCTAAATTACTCGCCGCCTCAGGATCCTCTCCATCAACCTTAAGGGCGCGATGGAACCAACTCTTTGCCTCGTTGAGATCATCGGCTTCAAGGGCAAGATCACCTAAGGAATTGATCGCACTCAACGTATCGTCATCAAGATCAAGTGATTTCAAAAAACAACTCTTTGCTTCGTCATTCTCCCCCTCAGCAACCGAGATCAAACCGATACGGACCCACGCTTCAGCTGCAGCATCAACATGTAAAAGCAGTTGTTTGTAATAAGACTGGGCTTGACCAAAATCATTGACCGAAAAGTATTCATCGCCAAGAGCAAACAGCACGTCATCACTAACATTTTCAGCCATTGAACGTTTCAACAAAAGGTCAAGAGCTTGTTTAGTGCGACCCATTTCAGATAAAGCTTCTGTGAATAACACCAAAATTTCATCATTTTCTGGATAATTTTCATAAGCAGTCGTCAATTGTTTGACGGCCAAATGAAAATCTCCGCGTTCTATCAATAAGATCGAATGATCAATAACTTGCGCTGCTGACTCCATCCTTATCCCCCCTCAATCCTACGACTGTGCTAAACATTCAAGAAACTCCAACACTCCCCACGGTGATGCAGGAACTTTAGCGATATCGACATTGAGCCGATCAGATACCTGCTCCAAACTCATATCATCGAGCAGAACTTCATCACCTTCACGGCAAACCACATCAGGCAAAATAAGAGCTGCACCAAGATCAATACCAGCCAACTGGTCAACGATATCGCAACCAGCCAGGAGTCCTGTGACCGTCACATCTCCACCAAAAAAATGGTTAGAGATCACTTTAACCTGCAATTTCGCCCCAGTTTGCGCTGATACCGTTAAAACTACCTGCTTCGTTAACAGCATCAATACTATCACGACGAAATAACGGAACCAAACCTACCCCATTTTCAAGTAAAGCAAGGTCTTCATATGACTCAAGAGGTTTCTGACGCAGTAAAAACACGTAACGATGCAAGCCCTTCACGGTAACCTGTTAAACCAACAGGAACAATTGCTAACGATAGCACACCTGGATACAGATGAGCCAAATCATCAATACTTTGGGTTAAATAATCATGATCATTATGTTGAGGACAGAGTACAATCTGAGTATGTAGCTGAATACCACTTGACAATTATTAGAACATTGACGAGGTTGCGGATACGCAAATTCAAGGCCGATAGGATCATCTTCATCGCGCTCAAAATCGAGTTCCCATACTTCACCATTTTTTTTAACTATATCAATAACAAACTCTTCGCCATGAACCTGTAGTTGATAGTCGATTTGATCAGAGATAGACTCACCATTTATCGACACCACTGAATCACCAGCTTCAAGATCTAGCTCTTCAGCAATGCTGCCAGCTATAACGGCTTCAATTTCAAGCATAATATTCCTAAAAAAGACAGGTCCCCACTGAATTTCAGTCGAGGACCTGTTGTGTGCAATAAAGATTTGTTATGCAACGAGCCGTTAATCGCGCCCGCCGTGCAATTTAAATGTACCGTCAGCTGACGTTATGGTGGAGATTGCATGTTTATAAAGTAGAAAATCACTGCCACCTTCGATAAGAACACAAAAATTATCAAATGATTTGATATAACCCTGTAGTTGTTCACCAGACATCATAACAACATTGATCTTTACGCGCTCTTTACGTGCTTGATTAAGATATTGATCTTGGATGTTAAATGGTGTTTTCGCCATAGCTCCTCACTCCTCCACTCTTCAATTAAATAAAAATCTATCAATCCATTTCAAAATACTAACAAAATCGTCGTTGTAATCAACCCAATTCACTGATTTATCCTTACGGAACCATGTCATTTGACGTTTTGCATATCGTCTGGAATCCCGTTGTATCCAATTAATCGCGTCATCTAGTGGTAACCCTTCACACAAATGAGCGACAATCTGCCGATAACCAATCGTCTTCATTGATTTTAAATTCGCAGTATATCCTCG
Source organism: Desulfobacteraceae bacterium 4572_35.2 (assembly GCA_002084665.1). GTDB lineage: Bacteria > Desulfobacterota > Desulfuromonadia > Desulfuromonadales > Desulfuromonadaceae > Desulfuromonas. Next base: position 7,875 of record NBLY01000066.1, read on the forward strand.
ATCAAGCAACTGTTGTGTCTCTTCGACAAGACCTGTTGCCACCATCGCATGAACCCGACGATTTATGCGATCATAAAGCAATGGCCGCTCAACCGATAGTGCAAATTTGAGCACTCGATATGGCTGTTCCATGAAGCCGTGTTGCCGCTGCAGTTCAGAAAGCGGTGTGCCGGTAGCTTCAAACACCTCTAAACCACGAACAATCCGCGTCAAATCACGGCGATGTAATGAGCGTGCCAACGAAGGATCAACATCAATCAGGCGCTGATGTAGAACGCCCTCTGCTAGCGCTTCATCTGCAAGCAGTTGAGCCCTAAGGTCACTATTTTCAGCTGGACCGTCGAGCAACCCTTCGGTCAAAGCTCGGACATACAATCCTGTACCGCCAACCACGACAGGTATTTTTTTTCTACTCAGTATATCTTTGATTGCGACATGAGCGAGCCTTGTAAAATCGGCTACACTAACATCCTGATCAGGGTCAATAATATCAATTAAATGATGACGTACAGCCCGTTGCTCTTCAATCGTAACCTTTGCCGTACCGATATCCATCTGGCGATATACTTGGCGCGAATCAGCCGAAATAACTTCAACAGGGTAATTATCAGCCAGCTTTAAAGCAAAATCAGTTTTACCCGATGCCGTCGGTCCGCCGATAACAATAATTGGTATCTTTTTATCAACCATCATATTCGCCGAAACATCTTTTCAACATCATTTAATCGTAAACGCTGTAAAATCGGCCGGCCATGCGGACAATGCTGATTAAAGTCAACCTCATCAAGTTGTTGCAGTAAAGCCTTCATTTCAACAACCTCTAGCCTTTGGTTAGCACGAATCATGCCATGACACGCCATTTTAATCAATACCGCATCAAATGCATCATGAGTTAACCCACTGTTACCCACAGAGTTTAACTCAGCAAGAACATCGCATACCATTGATTTCACATCATTTTCTAGCAAAAATAGTGGAATCGACTTAAGGGCCCAACTTAAGCCACCAAAATGCTCAAGCTCAAACCCTAAACGCTTCATTTGATCGTGCTGTTCGCGCAATTCAGTGTCCTCGCGTATGCTTAATTCAAGAATATCGGGAAATAACAACTCCTGAGTTATAATTTCACCTGTGGCGTATTGTTCCTTGAAACGTTCAAAGCCAATTCTCTCATGGGCGGCATGCTGATCAATCAACACTAAATCGTCACCATCTTCACATAAAATGTAACTCCGGTGATACTGACCAATAATTGTTAACGATTCAAAGTATCCTCTGTCATCAACAAGCAGAGCAGGTGATTGTTGATCGACAACACATAATGGTTGCTCCTGCTGCGGTGCACCACTATATTCGACGATCGTTTCTAAAACATGCCCACTATCCACGCCCCCCTGCTCGTCCTCATCCTCTACCACAGAAACGATTAAGTGATTATCGCTTATCAGTTCATGATTATTTGGTTCCACCACAGCTGCTGAGGCAACAAAAGGGAGACCAACGCTAGACGATATCTCACGGGAAGAATCACGCAAAACATCGCGCACCGACTTACTTACAAATTGATGTACTGTACGTTGATCGTGAAAACGTACTTCATGTTTAGTCGGATGGACATTCACATCGACCATTTCTGAATCTAACTGCAAAAAAAGGACACAAACAGGATAACGCCCCTTCATCAACAACTGTCGATAGCCATCCATAATGGCATGATGCAAAACACGATCTTTGACGAAACGACCATTAACAAAACTATATACCGTTGCAGTTGTCGAGCGGTTTACTGTTGGCTGGGCGACAAAACCCGACAATTTCAACGTTCCCTGTTCACATTCAACAGGAACAAGGTCATCAACAATCGTTCGGCCAACAACCATCGCAATCCGATCTAGAGAGCAATTTTGCCGATACAGATCTAGGACAGTTCGTCCATTATGAATCAATTTAAAATAAACAGAGGGGTGCGCTAAGGCTAGCCGAGTAACAATCTCTGAGATATGACCAAACTCGGTGTCATCTTTACGTAAAAATTTTCTTCGCGCTGGCAGGTTGAAAAAAAGATCCTTTACCTCAAATATTGTGCCACAGGGGACACCAACTTCATCGGTATTCCTTACTTGTCCACCAACAATATCAACACGCAAACCACAGTCATCTCCCTCACTGCGACTGATCACTGACAAGCGGGACACCGCTGCAATTGACGGCAAAGCTTCACCACGAAAACCATGATAAACGAGATGAAAGAGATCATCTTCAGTTTTAATTTTGCTGGTTGCATGACGTTCAAAGCACAAGAACACATCATCACGGCCCATACCGCAACCATTATCCGTAACAACAATCCTTTTTTTGCCACCCCGATCAATTTCAATAACGATCTCATCGGCTCCAGCATCGAGCGAGTTCTCTACTAACTCCTTAACGACCGATGCAGGCCTTTCCACCACTTCACCTGCCGCAATTTGATTACACAGTTTTTCAGGAAGTATTTTAATCTTTGAGTTCATTGATATGACAAATTCCTACAAAAAAACATAATTAGACAAAAAAGGCCGGCTAAGCCGGCCTTAAAATACTGCAACTATTTAGTGACAAACTGGCAACGCCCATTTCAGGGGCCGCATTGAACCCAGCCATGGGGCTTATTATCACCGTCCATGGTGACAAATACCCTCTCCATGGACGGTGATAATTTAGCTACAATTGTGCTGAAGTTACAAAATACTTAACATGATAACAAACGTTACCTTTTCTGTTCCATCCTAGCTAACAATGCCTCAATTTTCCCTAAATGCTGATCAACACCATCTTGAATACCAACATGGTGTAGATCAGTCAAGCCAAGATCACCAGCAATACTTTGGACAATTTGCGGCACAACACCTGGAAGCTTTTGCATAAAAGCCTCAAATAGGCAATTATCGCAAAGCGTATTAATCAAACGCGGAACGCCACCAGAATAGCGGTAAATCAGTTGAACCGCAGGGCCAGAAAACAGCATATTCTTCGCCCCAGCTACCTGAAGGCGATGTTTAATGTAGGCAACGGTTGAATCCTCATCCAACGAATGTAGATAGTAGCGTAACGCCACTCTTTGCGCCAAAGGTTCATCGAGACGTAAACAATCCTCAACTTCTGGTAAACCAAAGAAGATGAGATTTAACAATTTTTTCCCAGGAATTTCAAGATTTAACAATCCGCGAAACTCCTCCATCAAAGCTCGTGTTTGCAACATTTGAGCTTCATCAATCAGTACAATAGCTCGACGCCCCTCCTGCTCTATCTCCAAGAGTCTCTCATACAGCTGTTTCAATACTGTCATTCGATCTGCAGCGGGATTGACCACACCAAGTTGCATAGCAATACGCGTCAAAATCCATTCTGGAGTGATACCAGAATGAACCATAACAAGTAAAGATGACTCATACAAATCAACAGATAGGGTATCAAGAAGACGACGAGCAAGAGTTGTTTTTCCGGAACCAATGCCACCGACAAGGACAGCTAAGCCCTTATTGGAGTCAACAATACGTAAAAAACGTACCAATGCCTGACTGTGCTGTTCGCTATCAAAATAAAAGCGCGCATCAGGGGCATTTGAGAAAGCTTCTCTATCTAAACCAAAATGTTCTGTATATTCCATTCCAGAGATCCCATCAAGCTAGGCATAACCTACCATCTATCCATTAAAGATAAGAAACTCGACTTGTTTCTGAAATAATAGCATTATCATCAACTAAATCTTTCAACTCGCCAACCTTAACCGTTACATTACGAAATTGTGGATCATTATCGGCCACAACTTGATAACTGGAAAGTGCATCAGCATAACGATGCCACGCTTCGTACAGCAACCCTGTTTCATAATACAAAAGAACTTGATCTTTAATTGTCAGTGAAGAATCACTCAGACCTGAAGTCAGCACACCTTCAGCTTCATCAAATTTTCGTTGATCTACATAGCACGCTGCTTTCAATGAGATACAATCTAACTTCCGAGATGGACTATTAATAGCTTTATCAAATTCAGCGATAGCATCATCTAACAAGCCCATCTCCTTATATGCAATTCCAAGATTATAAGAAGATTCCGTATCATCATCGGTAATAACTGTAACAACACCTCGTTGAGAATCCGCAAGTTCTGGCCCCAGCTCTGTTGTTATTTCAACATGAAGCTCATCGATACTATTTTCAATATCAGAGGTGCTGTTATGAAAATCAAAACTTTCGACAGGACTCGTCTCTGCGACAGGAAATCCTATATCACCTAAATCAAGTTCTACAGCCGCTTCAGTTGTTTGGGTTAAACTATCAAACTCAACATCAGCAACAGCTTGACCTCCAGATGTTTCACGACGTTGAACAATTTGCTCTTTAAGCTGCAACACACCGCTATGATCAGGATGTGTCGCGGTAAGGCGTTGACAAACCTGCTGCGCCTCTTCAAGGAGACCTTGTTGTAGATAAAAATCAGCCTCTTCAAGGTCTGCTTGAATATCAACACG
>NBLY01000067.1 GCA_002084665.1 Desulfobacteraceae bacterium 4572_35.2
ACCCAAGCGGGGATCTGGTCGATGACAATACCAAAGTTAGGCATGACAAAAAGGTAGGTGATCAGCACCGTAACAACGATACCAGCAATGTTGAGTCCTAAGCCGCTACGGGCCATCTGGGGGATGGTGACGTAGCCCGAACCGAACACCACTGCGTTAGGTGGTGTAGCAACGGGGAGCATAAAGGCACAGGATGCCGCGATAGCCGCTGGTACAACCAATAGTAGTGGATTTTGACCGAGGCCGATGGCAACGGCAGAAAGAATCGGCATCACCATCGCTGAGGTTGCGGTGTTACTGGTTAACTCGGTTAGGAAAATGATCAATGTAACGACGGCGATAATTAGCAACAAGATTGGAGCATCGGATAATAGGCTGACTTGGTTGCCGATCCAGGCCGCCAGATTGGTTGCTTTAAAACCCGCAGCCATGGAAAGGCCGCCACCAAAGAGGATGAGTACACCCCATGGCATTTTTGAAGCCCAGTGCCAATCCATAACGAATTGATTGCGCTTAAAATTAACGGGAATAATAAATAGAAGCAGCGCACCGGTCATGGCAATCGCCGCATCGGTCACAAACGCAGGGTTTGGAAGGATAAAGCTTAAATCTTTACGGAAGATCCAACCTAAAGCAGTGAATGCAAATATCAGCGCTGTCCAGCGTTCTCCTGCACCCATTTTACCCATTAATTCAAGTTCTTTGATGATCAGTGAACGGCCACCAGGTACTTGTTTTAATTTAAGTGGATTGGCTATTTTGAGCAACCAAAGCCAGCACAGTGGTAACATAATGCACACCAATGGTACGCCAACCTTCATCCAAGACGCAAAGGTGATCTCATAGCCATAGGTTTTTTGTAGATAACCAGCAAGGATGGTGTTCGGTGGGGTACCGATAAGAGTGGCAATGCCACCGATAGATGCCGAATAGGCGATACCGAGCATCAAGTTGAGGCCAAAGTTGAAGTTACCTTGGGTGAAGTCGATCTCTTTATCGAGCCCCTCCTTACGCCCCTCTTCAGCAACGTGGGCAATAATTGCTAGTCCAATTGGCATCATCATAACGGTGGTTGCCGTGTTGGAAACAAAGGCAGATAGGGTGGCGGTGGCGACCATAAAGCCAAAGATCAAGCGACCCGGAGAGAACCCAACTGCTTTGATAATATTCATCGCAATGCGACGATGGAGGTTCCAGCGCTGCATCGATAAGGCTATAATAAAGCCCCCCATGAATAGGAAAATTAAATGACTCGCATAGGGAGCCGTCGCAGCTTTTGTGTGCATGATCCCCATAATGGGATACAACGCGATGGGGAGTAAACTGGTTGCCGGAATCGGCATCGATTCGCACATCCACCAAGTAGCCATAAGCAATGCAATGGCTGCCATTTTTTGTGCCGTTGGTTCCATCTGGTTCGGAGTGGGGATGATCAGCATGAGGATGAAAAGTAGCGGGCCTAATACTAGGCCAACTTTCTGACGAGTGGTGTATTCACGTGGTTCCCCTTCGTTAACACCGTCTGGGCCGCTGGTGAGTCGACCTGTGTGCTCAGCGGGAGCTTCATCAATCTCATCGGCGAGGTCCACATCGTCTTCGTGCCGTCCTTCGCTGAGGTGAAAAGGTTGATCAGTTTGCCCTTTAACCCGCCTTAGTAGGGCTACGGGTGAGAACAGTACTAATGCTTTTACGTCATCGTGCATATCCCACATGCGTTTCCATGCCGAATGAATCATTGCATACTCCCATCTTCATCTATGTTTAGAGTTAATAAACTGTGATAGTGGCGCGGCGGTGATGTGCTTGTTGCTATATCATCTGACCAAGTTGTATACAGCAATGGTAGTGCCAATGATGAGTTTGGGCTGTGTAGGAAAGGTTTTTATTTAAAATGCTAGAGCGAAGGCTCGCTGTCGATGGCATATTTATCCAGCTTATAGCGTAATGTGCCGCGCGCCATATTTAGTAAGCGCGCGGCTTTGGCAACATTTCCTGCTGTGCGCTCCATCGCCTTGATAATTAATTGACGTTCAATATCGAGAATTACGTTATCGAAATCGATGCCACTGGGGGGAAGATCTAGGTTAAATGATGGGGCGATCTCGTGATCTTGGCCCCAAATTTCTTGTGGCAGGTGCTCGGGTAAAATTGTATTGCCACGGTGCATAATGCAAATTCGCTCCACCACATTGCGCAGCTCGCGCACATTTCCCGGCCAGTGATAATGGCACAGCAGTTCGAGGGTCTCTTTGGAGGCATCTTGTATCTTCTTGTTAAATTCACCGTTGAAGTGGACTAAAAAATGCTGCATGAGGCGCGGGATATCATCTTTGCGTTCACGTAATGGCGGTACGGTGATTGGGAAAACATTGAGGCGATAGTACAGGTCTTGGCGAAAAATCTTCTCCTGAATCGCCTGTTTCAGATCACGGTTGGTTGAGGAGATGATGCGGATGTCGATATCGATGTTACGCACGCCACCCAAACGGCGAATTTTACGCTCTTCGAGAACGCGTAGCAGTTTCACCTGCAGATTGATCTCCATCTCGCCAATTTCATCGAGAAAAACCGTGCCACCGTTGCCCTCTTCCAGTAGGCCTATTTTCTTCGTTTTGGCATCGGTGAATGCGCCTTGTTCGTGACCAAACAGTTCTGATTCAAGTAGGTTGTAGGGCAGTGAGGCACAATTGATTTCGATAAACGGTTGTTTATTGCGTGCAGAAAGGGCGTGAATAGCCCGAGCAACCAACTCCTTACCGGTGCCACTTTCACCGGTGATGAGTACCGTTGCTGAATCGTGTTGCGCCACTTCGCGGCAGCGATTAAACACCTCACTGATCTCAGCACTGGCGCCAATCATCTCGCCACCGGTAAGGGGGTCGGAACCGCCGCGACGTTTGAGTCGGCGTAGATCACGACGCAAGCTCTGCGTCTCAAGGGCTAGGCGGACGATTAGGTGAATAGCATCGGCTTTAAACGGTTTTTTAATGTAATCGTAAGCGCCGAGCTTCAGGGCATCGACAGCACTCTCAACCGTTGCATAGCCAGTAATGATGATCACCAACACTTTGGGATCAATCTTTTTTAGCCGTTCAAGGAGATCAATACCGCTCTCTTGACCTAGATTGAGGTCAAGTAAGACGAGATCAATCTCCTCCTCTTGCAATAACGCAGCGGCTTCGTCGCCAGCCTTTGCCGAGTAAGTGCGGTAGCCATCATCGGTGAGAATGCGTTCTAGGTTTTCGCGAATAAAGGCTTCATCGTCAACAATTAAGATTCGTTCCACGTTTTTCCCCTCCTACATCGAAGACCGTGCCGTAGCAGATTGAGTAGGTAAAAAGAGTGTAAAGGTTGTCCCTTGATTCTCAATACTTGAGACCTCAATGGTACCGTCGTGCTCGGTGATAATATTATAGGTGATGGAAAGCCCGAGCCCAGTGCCTTCGCCACGGCTGGTGTGGAAAGGCTCAAAGATCATCGGCAAGCGCTTGGCAGCAATGCCAATACCAGTGTCGCGGATGGTTAAATGTACACCTTCGCTGCGTTGCTCAAGGGTGACGCTCAGTTCTCCGCCATCGGGCATGGCATGTAGCGCATTAGTGTACAGATTTAACAACGCTTGGTGGATCTTATCTGGATCAAGCAGTAGTTCCACCTGTTCGCCGACGTTATGCTGGCTTATTTTGATTTCTCCGTGCTCACATTGTCTGGTAATGGTAGCGAGTGATTGTTGCACAATGGGTAGTAAAAAGCAGCGTTTGCTCCGATTAACCGCTGAGGTGGTGTAGTGCAGCAGTTCATTGACCAAGTTGTCGAGGCGTTCAATTTCATCAAGAGCTTTACGAATAAGGTTTTGATCCTTTGGCGACGATAGCAAGCGGTCGTGTAGCTCATCGAGGAGCAGGCTGATCCCAGTTAACGGGTTGCGTACTTCGTGAGCAATTCCCGCCGAAAACTTGCCTAGTGCGGCGAGGCGTTCCATACGGGCCATCTGTTTACGTTGATTGACCCGCTTAGTTAGATCTTCGATGGTGACAATATGTCCACGTTGCGACGGTTGGTTGATGGGGAAAATCGCCAACCGAATGGTACGCTGCCCCCCTTGACTGTCGACCTCAATGTAGCGATTCCACGGCTGTACTGTAGTATCTTGCAGCTCGTAGTTAATGGCCGAGAAAATTGCGTCATACAGTTCCGGCCAGAGATCGAGAACCTGTTTGAGCTCACTGCCACGGCGTGTGGGTAGAATGGCTAAAACGCGGCGGGCCGCACTGTTAATGCTCAACACCTCGCTATTTTCATTGAGAGTCATTAAGCCTGTCTCCATGCTCTCAATAATGGTCTTATTGAAATTACGCGCTTGGAGAATATCGTGCCGCGAACGGCGTAGATCATCTAAGGTGTGGATCAATTTATCGCTGCGTTTGCCGAGTTTGGCCACCATGGTGTTAAAGGCTAGGGCTAGATCGCCAATCTCATCGTTCGATGACACCATGACCCGCACATCTTGTTCGCCATCGGCCATCCTTTTGGTTCCCTCAATGAGGTCAAGAATAGGTTGGGTCATGTTGATCGATAGCACCCACGCCGAAAAGAGTACCAGTATCGCCGTTAGGAGAATGATCAGCCAGTTGGTGGCAATATACTGACTAAACTCAAGGCGAATTGCTTGCGAAGCATCGAGGGCCGGTTGGTGAAAGTCATTTAGCTCAGCACCGATGGTGATGCCACCAAAAATCCCACTGTGGCGATAGGCACCATAATTAAACTCGATGGGGGCATAGGCCATGATTTTATTGGAACCACCGACATTGGTGACATCGACCACCCCATGGTCAAGATTGCGAACCGCATTGGCAACAACGGGATAGTTGGGGTGAATAAAACTAGCACAGTCGAGGTTAAATGGAATGCGTCGTTGCTGGATCTGTTCAGCTGTTGTGGTTGCTGAATAGGGGGCGAGCCATTCGCCCTGTTTATCAACACCGCGGATGTCCCATTGCTTTGGGTGGGTTATCATCCACCCTTGATCATCAAACATAAAGGCGTAGTTGCCGCTGTCGTAAGATGGGAAGCTTTCGCCGTCAATGGTCGTCGGGTTGATGTGTCGGGTAAACTCCAGCAGATGGCGGTGGTCAAGAGATAGCACCACCATCCCCAATTTCGCCCCGTTACCATCAAATACATTGGTGGCGAAGCGGACAACGCCGCTGTAGTTTTGTTCTGGCGAATGGCTACTGGTGTGCCAGCCGGTAAGGTGGGAAACGTAGATCTCCCCTTGAGGTAATGATTGTGTCTGGTGAAAATAGTTTTCCTGTTTGTATGTTGTATTGGCACTGATCGATACGTCACGTAGCTCTGAACTGGCAACGCCTGCAACAATGCGTACTTGCTCCTGTCCGAGCGAGTCAATAAAAGTTAACTCAGAATAAAGAGCTGCCGCTTTGCGGGTGAGGGCTGGGTTTTGCTTTGGTTGTTGACAGGAGAGGGTTGTTCGTTGGTGGCGTTGGTGAAAGCTGCGGTAGTTAGCGACCGTTGGCGGGAGACTGGCTAAATCATGTAGATCACCGACCACTGAATTGAGGAAATCACTGACGTTGCGCGATACCATGGTTGCGCGCAGTTCAAGATTGTTTTTGACTTGGCGGTCGATGGTTTCGGTTGATTTGTGCAGCAGAAAGGTTTCACTTTTGCGCAAGGTGAGAATCGAGTTTACCGCTAGGATAACCAGAGGGATGAGGGAGAGAAACACCAGAGCCAGCTGAACTTTACGGTGTAGCTTGAGCTTTTTCATCCGTTACTCCTGTTGTTATCGATATCGATACTGGCATACTCCCCGCGCATTTAAGCGGGAAGTACGCTTGATATCGACTAAGCGCGGGAGATAAAACGACCCTCGCGCGTATCAACTTTAATTCGCTCATCACTTTCTAAATAACCCGGTACCTGAATGGCCATCCCTGTTTCGAGAATGGCCTCTTTTGTTTGCGCTGTTGCCGTAGCATTTTTAATCGCTGGTGCTGTTTCGGTGACCAGTAATTCAACAGTCAGTGGCAACTCAATGGTGATCACCATCTCGTTATACACGCCAAGGACGAGGTCGAGACCATCGGTTAAGTAACCGCGGACACCCTCATAGAGGTCACCGGTGATCTCAAATTGCTCATAGCTCTCCATATCCATAAACACCCCTTCGTCACCTGTTGCGTAAAGAAATTGACCTTTACGGCGAGCAAAGTCGGCATCGTCGAGCTTATCACCCGATTTAAAGCTCTTTGTTAATACCTGAGAGGTGAGGAGGTTGCGGTATTTGGTTTTTACTAAGGTGTTGCCACCGCGAGCTGTGGGTGATTGTAAGCTGATGTCGATGACAGAGCAGGGGGCGTTATCGAGTTGGAACACCACTCCACGTTTTAAATCAGATGCGAGAATCATAGGTCATACTCCAGTGGTTAATATAAAAAAGGTGCTCCGTTTTTACCGTATCGCTGGGCCGCTGTAAACCTGAGTCTAATCATTTAGCTATTTTTCTCGCTAATATTCAGCAAACCGTAGACCGTTTTCGCCTGATTTTCTCAATTCATGTCGGCGCGCAAAGCCATATTTAGCACTCTTCTCACATTGCACTAACGGAATCCTAACAATTAAACGGCACTTTGCACCAAGACAAGATACCGATCTTGATGAGCGGAATAAACCGTTCGCTGCAAAGTTAAAATGGTGATGAATTTAAGGAGAGTTAAAATGGCAACAAACACAGTAGGGAATTTTATCAACAAGGCCGCTGCTGGTCTTGTGGTGCTGGCGGCAATATTTTTATCAGCTGGGGTTAGCCATGCTGGTGCGCTTAAAGTTGACAACAACCTTTCAGATTATCTCCTCGTTCAAGGTGTTGGTGGCAATTTGAGCAGTGTCGGTTCCGATACTCTGAATAACCTCATGACATTTTGGGCTGAGGCGTTTCGAGCCAAATATCCAAACGTTAATATTCAGATCGAAGGTAAAGGGTCGAGTACCGCTCCCCCTGCGTTGATTGAAGGTACGGCTCAAATTGGGCCTATGTCACGTAAAATGAAGAAAAGTGAAATTGAAAAATTTGAAAGTCGATACGGCTTCAAGCCAACAACTATTGGTGTTGCTCTCGATTCATTAGGTGTCTTTGTTAATAAAGATAATCCAGTCAACTCTCTCTCTCTTGTTGAGCTAGATGCCATCTTCTCTAAGAATCGTAACGGTGGTGGTGCTGAAAGCATCGTAACTTGGGGTCAGCTCGGTCTAACTGGTGATTTTGCTCAATTGCCTGTCAGTATGTATGGTCGTAACTCAGCATCGGGAACCTACGGTTACTTTAAAAAGCATGCGCTGTTCAAAGGGGATTATAAAGATACTGTAAAAGAGCAACCCGGATCAGCATCAGTTGTCCTTGCCGCAACAGAGGATCTTGGCGGCATCGGTTACTC
>NBLY01000068.1 GCA_002084665.1 Desulfobacteraceae bacterium 4572_35.2
ATTGGCCGACAATTAATGGGTAAGGTTTCTCGTCTCGCTCAATTTGGTGCCTTTGTAACACTTGAGGAGGGGATTGATGGCTTAGTTCATATCTCGCGTTTAGGCGAGGGGAAACGCATCAATCATCCGCGTGAGGTTCTTTCTGTCGGTCAAGAGTTATCTGTTACAGTTGAGAAAGTAGATAGTGAGCAACGTCGTATCTCATTGGTGCCAGCCGGTGCTGAAGAGGTTGTCACTGAAAAATCATGGTCTGAACAACCGTCAACATCTGGGCTTGGTTCTTTTGGCGATCTGTTAAAAGCAAGTCAAGGTAGCCGTAAAAAGAAGTAAGTCACATTGACGTGTTTGTTATTGTTGTCAGGGATTAGTTATCATGGACTTCTCATCGTTTGGACTTATTGAGCCGTTGTTGCGCGCGCTAAACGAGTCTAATTATACCAGCCCCACACCGATACAAAGTAAAGGGATCCCTCCTGTCCTTGCTGGCAAAGATGTGATGGCAACTGCCCAAACTGGTACGGGTAAAACTGCTAGTTTTGCCCTGCCATTGTTGCAACGTATTGTTGCGGGGCGACCTGTTTCTGGCAATCGCTTACGGTGGGGTAAAGATCAATCCACAAATGATGAAATTACGTGGAGGGCTTGATTTTTTAGTCGCTACACCGGGTCGCTTACTTGATCTCTATCGACAGAATGCTGTTAAGTTTGACCAGTTAGAGACGCTAGTTTTAGATGAAGCTGATCGGATGCTTGATCTAGGTTTTAGTGATGATATGAACCAACTATTTGCCCTGTTGCCGCGCACCCGTCAAACACTGCTCTATTCCGCTACTTTTTCCGATCCCATACGAACATTAGGTGCTGGGTTACTTCGCCAGCCAATACAGATTGAAGTCAACCCACGCAATACTACTGCTACCAAGGTAAGTCAGTGGTTGTATGAGGTTGATAAGAGCAAGAAGGGGGCTCTGTTAAGCCATCTTATCCGTAATCAAGGCTGGGAGCAGGCTCTTATATTTACCCGCACCAAAAAAGGGGCAGATCGTCTTGCTTTGTCGTTGGAAAAAGATGGTATCTCAGCGGCAGTGATCCATGGCGATAAAAGTCAAAATACCCGATCACGAGCCTTGTCACAGTTTAAATTGAAACGGGTTAGGGTGATGGTGGCAACCGATGTTGCTGCTCGTGGTATTGATATCTCTGGTTTGCCCTATGTCGTCAATTTTGATCTGCCGAAGGTTGCCGAAGATTATATCCACCGTATTGGTCGAACTGGACGTGCTGGTTGCCAAGGGCAGGGGGTCTCTTTGGTGAGTGCCGACGAGATCGACCTTCTTTCTGCTGTCGAGAGCTTGATTGGCAAAACGTTGCGGCGCGAAATTGATCCTGCTTTTTCGCCAATATTGAGTGTTCCTGTAAGTATTTTACGTGTGCTTAAGCCTAAGAAGCCCAAAAAGGTTAAGCGGAATGTTGATGTTGAGCGATCGGTCGGTGAATCATTACAGAAAAGAGTTTCAAAGCCATCCGGCGATGGCAATAGGGCTGGTGCTAAGAAAGCTAATACAACGGATACTGATGGTCGCAGGGGCAAACGATCTGATGCCGGTAAAGGTCGAATCAAATCATCGAAAAGATCAACACCATCCACCTCGAAAGACCGTCGTCGTTGATCAAATTCTGCTGCTATTCTGTAGCGTTACGTTTTATTTTTTAGCGTTTGTGGTAGACCTTACATTCACGACTGCAGAGATCAAGGTATCGGCATGCTACGCGAGTGGTTATGACACGATTGTATTTATCGATCTCTTTTTCAAAGCAACACAAGCCACATCGATTGCAAAGATCCTCCCATTCTTGTTGAGTCATAATTTTATTTTTATTTTGCCATCATGAGGTGAGCGGCACATTATTCAACCGTAGAGATATAAAGATTTTCAACTTTTTTACGTGCCCAAGGTGTTTTACGCAGGAATTTGAGGCTCGACTTTATGGATGGATCGCTGTTGAAGCATTGGATCTGGATGGTTTGGCCTAGCTCTTCCCAGCCATAGTGGTCAACGAGAAAGGTGACTAGTTGCTCTAAGGTGATTCCGTGGAGTAGGTCGTGGTGTTGATTCATATTGTGGAGACCTTTGTTGCAACTGAAAGAACTTCAATAAAAAAAGCCTGATCTAAAATAGATCAGGCTTTCTATAAATGGAGCGGGAAACGAGATTCGAACTCGCGACGTCAACCTTGGCAAGGTTGCACTCTACCACTGAGTTATTCCCGCATAAGCTGTTGTTTGTGCGTGCTGAAAAGTGCTCCGTCTCACAGCGGAGTTAGTTCTAACAAAACGCCTATCTGAAGTCAATTTATTTTTTCAAAAAAACGTCGAAAGATATGAAGATCTTGTTTTTGAGTAGAATATGTTACGTATTGGTTCAATATCATCCTTGCGTTCTACTGGTGGGAGCCTATACTAACTATCATTGTTAATCATCATATTAAAGAGGGGTTGATGTATGAAAAAAATAGTATTGAGTTTGTTTTTGTGTGTTTCACTTGCAGCGTGTAGTCAACCGATGAGTCGAACACAAAAAGGGGCAGGTTTTGGTGCTGCGGCTGGAGCGATTGCGGGTGCCTTGATTGGTCAAGCTGCAGGTGGTGATACCCAAGCAACATTACTCGGTGCTGGCATTGGTGCTGCTGTGGGCGCAGGAACTGGTGCAGGGATTGGCTACTATATGGATCAACAGGAGCAAGCCATGCGCGATGCTTTAGCGTCTGTTGAAGGGGTCAATATCGAGCGCGAAGGGGATTTGTTGTATGTAACCTTTCGTTCTGACAATCAATTCGATGTAGGTTCTTTTAACTTACGTTTTGCAGCTCAAAATGATGTTGCTCGGCTAGCCACAGTATTGATTCAGTACCATAAGACAACTGTTATTGTCTCTGGTCATACAGACAGTAGCGGCAGTGAAGAGTTGAATCAGGTTTTGTCTGAGCGTCGTGCTAATGCTGTGAAAAATATTCTGCAACAAGATGGCGTTGTCGGTAGTCGTATTACCACTGTTGGCTTTGGTGAAAGTTCACCGATTGCCGATAACTCAACAATATATGGTCGTCAATTAAACCGCCGTGTTACGCTAAAAATTACCCCAATTTAAATTATGTGTGGGAATAAAACTAAAAAAGCCCTTCGATATTTAATCGAAGGGCTTTTTGGTTTGTTGCAAACTCGGTTTTACAAAATCTCAAGTAGTTCGATCTCGTATGTTAGGTCTTGACCCGTAAATGGATGGTTGGCATCAAAGGTGATCTCGGTATCGGATATGGCAATGACTGTTACCACTTCGCTTTCATCGTTCTCGTCAGATGTTAGCTCAAGTTCTTCACCAACGACAGGTTTGAAATCCTCAGGGATTTGATCAAGGGTAAGGGAGAAGATATTTTCATCATCGTGCTCACCAAATGCGTCATCGGCTGGTATTGCTACTGTTTTTTTATCGCCAACCTTCATGCCGATGATACCATCTTCAATTTGAGTGAAAAATTCATTGTCACCAATGAGTAATTCAACGGGGCCTGGCTCAATATTGTGTTCCTCATTTTCACATGAATCGCCCTCTGCTGGCTCCATTTCATGAGTTGAATCAAAAATCGTCCCATCCTGTAAGCGACCAATAAAATGGATACTGACACGATCTCCTT
Source organism: Desulfobacteraceae bacterium 4572_35.2 (assembly GCA_002084665.1). Taxonomy (GTDB): domain Bacteria; phylum Desulfobacterota; class Desulfuromonadia; order Desulfuromonadales; family Desulfuromonadaceae; genus Desulfuromonas. The sequence goes on from NBLY01000068.1 coordinate 3,694, forward strand.
TTTTAGCTTGTGACATAAGGTGTTCCCTTCAGGTAGTGTTTATATAGTAAAGTAAATTCTGGCGATTATGTTACGGTGCTAGATGGCCTGAGTCTAGTAAAAAGAAGTGAATTATTTCGAAGAGAATTGATACCAATATGGATAAAAATAAATTGATCCAATTAATCGTTGAGCGGTTAGGGTCTGATCTTGAGCTGGCCATGTCAGCAGCTAGGGTTGCCCATGCAGCATCAACCAGTGATGAAACGCAGCCTGACAACAAATATGATACCTTGAGCCTTGAATCATCTTATATCGCCCAGGGACATGCAAACCGTGCACAGCAGCTACGTAGATCTCTTGATAATTATAAAAAACTATCCGTACGTGATTTTAGTGACCGTCAACGTGTTGCCATGACAGCTCTCGTTGGTATCGAATATGAGGATCAAACGGCACGTCAATTATTTATTGGCCCCGATGCGGGTGGATTAAAGGTTTTATTCGATCACCTTGAGGTTGTTGTTGTCACGCTGGAGTCACCGCTATGTAAGGCACTGCTTGGCCGGCAATTGGGAGAGGTTATTACTCTAGGGCGTGAAAATGACCTTGAGTTTGAAATTGTGTCTCTTTATTGAAATGTTAACTTGGTTGTGAATAAAAAACTTGCAATGTTGTAAAAATACATGTTATAGAGTCTGTGCAGTTTAAAAAAACAGTGCCATCACGATTATGTGGATGACACAACAGACAATGATTTCCGTTACGGAAACAAAAGGAGTAGTAAAATGGCAGAAGGTACAGTGAAGTGGTTTAACGACGCTAAGGGTTTTGGTTTTATCGAGCAGGACAATGGCCCAGACGTGTTTATTCATTTTTCAGAAATTCAGGGCGACGGTTTCAAATCTTTAGCTGAAGGCGATCGCGTCAGCTTTGAGATCACTGATGGCCAAAAAGGTCCTCAAGCAGCAAATGTTGTAAAGCAATAGTCTAACATTATTTGCTGTACATAATTTGAAGTAACAAAAAAACCCACGGTAACGTGGGTTTTTTTGTTTTCAATCCATGCATAATTGATTCAGTATAAATCAGATTTAGATAGATGAGTAATTGTTATGACCCGTCCCGTTGATTCATCACGTGATACAGTTGTCCTTGATTTTGAAACGTCTGGTATGTCGCCAGCAAAAGGGGCGCGAGTTATTGAAGTTGGTGCCGTGCGTCTAAGGGGAGGTCGTATTGTTGATCGATTTCAAAGTCTGGCGGATCCAAATATTTTTTTAAATGATTTTATCACTGATTTGACCGGAATCACCAATGAGATGGTGCGTTCTGCTGAGCCGGTTGATGAGGTGATGAAAAAGTTTTCTGCTTTTATCGGTGATGATTTTCTCGTCGCCCATAATGCTTCTTTTGATCAAAAATTTTTAGCGGCTGAACTGTTACATATCGGCTGTGGGGCCGGCCCTTGACTTTTGGGTGCTCAATGCTAGTGTCGCGACGTGTTTATCCTCAGGCTCCCAATCATAAATTGGCGACGTTGGTGGATTATAAAGAACTACCGACAACTGGAACGTAGGACCTCAGAGAGAAATATTCATTGAACGAAATCCCCTTTTCCCTCCTCAGTGCCCTTGGGCGCATTTCACCAAAAAAAGTTGATGCTTATTTCGCAAAACAAGGTTTTTTGTGATGGCTGTAAAGGGAAGTTGTGATCTGTCTTTTGCGGCGCAAACCGTTGAAGCATGGTCAAGGCAATTTGATGTGTGGTCACGTGTCTGTGAGGTGGTTGGCCGCGAGCAAAAGGTCGCGTCAGGGAAGCTTTTGGAGCAGATCGCTCAGGTTCCTGTCGTCAGGAGTCGATCGACAACCACTTTGGGGTGTTATGTCTCACGGTCTGGCACGCCATGCTGTATTCGCTTACAATTTGATCAAGAACCTGAATTGCTCGTTCAAACACTTTTACATGAAATTGCTCATCTTATTGATCATCTTGTTTCGTTCCCGGGTAGGTCATATCGTGGTGCTCATCGTTCAGGATGGACGTTTTGGGCGATTGCCTTGGGGATCTCGCCTTGTCGAACAGGCAATAGTGAAAGTTTGGCCCAGCAACATCAGCAACGAAAAAAACTCGTTGCTGTCTGTAGCGGTTGCGGTGAACTCTTCTATAGGGTTCGTCGTTTAAATCGAAATCGTACTTATATACATAAACAGTGTGGCTCACCGCTGAAGCCTGTGTGATCACTCGAACTTGTTTTTCTTATCCTCTCCACTAATATGTAATCCACAATGTAGGCAGTTTCTGAAATACATTGGGAATACACCATTCATGTGAAAAAAATTTTTACAGTTGGGGCAGCGGGCAAAGGCGGTAACGTTAGCTGCTATGGTCACAAAAACCAACCAAAAAGCAAAGAAAATTCCTGTCGTCTTATCTGAACCCGATATGTCAATGACCACCCATATCATCGGAAGATAGATGCCAATCATGACCCATAAGAACATCCTTTTTCGCCGTAGAGACCGCAGTCCATATTCAAGCTCAACGCGACTGACTTTTCCCCCCATAGTGTGTCCTCCCTCTTCTCAAGGTATATGTAATACGATAAGTCGCCATGATTAGTTGATGCATACTACGTGCATAGATATCAAATTTCAATCTGCAATCATTGCCATTTTACGTTAATAAATTACCCTTCGTTTCAGAACAGTGTTTTGTTGGATCGTGTCACCGCCCAGAACAGTGTTTTATTGAATTGCCTCTCTACTTAGAACGGTATTTTATTCATCGGTTGTTTAAGGTTGATCCTGTCCTGTGATTGAGATATTCTTAATTACTAAATATTGAATATTTATTGGTAGCGATAACTGTGTTTGTCAATGTTGATGTGTGCTTTTGTCGTTCATTTTATTAATATTCGCAGGAGGGTATTATGGGGAGATTGAAGAAGATTGTACTATTGTGCTTGTTAGCAGTCGTTTCATTTATATTTGTTAGTCCAGCAATGGCAGGCAAGACCCGTTTAGCTTTTTCAGGAGGTCCTGATGGTGGAACGTTTCAATATTTTTCTAATGGCATGTCTTCGCGGTTATCGAAAGATTTAACAAATATTGAAGTTTCAAATATGGCTTCCGCTGGTTCGGTAGAGAATGTTCGTCGTGTCAATTCAGGTGATGCTGATTTTGGTATTGCTTATTCTGGTGACACGTATTTAGCTCGAAATGGCCGCTTACCTAAAGACACTCGTCAGTATACCAATGTTGAGACCATTGCGTATCTATATGGTGCACCAGCACACCTTGTTGTGTTGGCAAATAGTGGCATCAATCAAGTAAGTGATTTAGAGGGGAAACGTGTCGCTGTTGGTGGTGCGGGATCGGGAGCCGCAGCGGCAGCGCAACGTTATTTCACAGCGGTTGGCCTGTGGGATAAGATGGATGTCGAGTTTATCGGTTACAGCAAGGCTGCTTCAGCAATTGGTGACCACTTAATTGATGCTATGTGGGTGTTTGCTGGTTTTCCAAATTCATCTGTCATTCAAGCTGCAGCGAGTAATAGTGTTAGGGTTGTTTCAACCGTTGATGCAGGCAAAGCTGCTGGATTCTTTACCCAATATCCTTTTTATAGTGAAGTAATAATCCCAGCTGGAACATACAGTGGTGTTGATTATGATATCAAAACATTTCAAGATTCTGCCTTGTGGATAGCAAGTAATCAGCTCAACGAGCAGGATGTTTATAATGCTGTAAAAGATATCTTTTCACTTAAAGGTTTATCTTATCTGGTTAAAGTAAAGAGCACCGCGAAGGCGATGTCGATTCAAGGTGCTTTAAATGGCATTGTTACCCCTGTTAGCCCTGGAGCGGCAAAGTTTTGGCTTGAGAATGGTTTGACACTCACTGAAGCGCAAAAGTAATTAGTGCAGTTGTAATGCTCGGTTAAATAATCAATATTATGTAATGCAGATAGCGGAGTTAATCATGACTCCGCTATTTGACTTTTAATACAATCTGGGGGGATGGATGACTGATCAGCCGGCGGTGAAGACCGATGAAGATTTAAGTCTCAATGAGTTGATGGAGAAGGATGCAAAAACTCATCGTTCACCAACTGGTGTATGGCGATGGTTGGTGGCATTGCTGGGTGCCTCAATGGTTCTGTTTTATCTTTACACCGCAGGTCTATCAACCGTGGCAACGCAATATCATCGCGGGGTGTATGTTTTTGCAACCTATATTCTTGTTTTTCTCCTTTACCCCGCCGGTCGCCAGCGGATTCAGATTGCGCTCTCTCTACTGATTAGTACTATCTTTACTGCAACGGTAGCGGTGGTATTTTTTTATGAAAATACGGCAGCATTTCATCAACGAATCCATCATGTCTTTGATCTGTACTCCCAACAAGGCTTTGGTGCGTCATTCCGGTCGCTTCTACAATTATGGCCGTTGCTCATTGCAATCATTGTCCTCACTGTGGTGGTGCAAAAATTGGATCAAATTCTCCGCGCTCGTTGGAAAAATAACCCTGTGTTGTCCGATATCCTCTATGCAACGACATCGGCATTGGTGGTCTATTATTGGATCTCTGAATTTGAAAATTTAAATTATCGTGCTGGAGCAGACTCGTTTATGGTTATTTTGGTCCACTTTTTCCTGAGGTGATTGCTCATCGCGGTTTCGGTTTTGAGCGTCTGTGCACCTTTCTATTCTTAACTCCAAATGGTGTGTTTGGCGTTATGGCTAATGTTTTAGCAACTTATGTGATTTTGTTTATATTTTTTGGCGCTTTTTTACATAAATCTGGTGCTGGAAAATTTTTCATTGATCTACCTCTGGCTATTGCTGGTAATTCAACGGGGGGGCCGGCTAAGGTTGCCGTGATGGCCTCGGCATTATTTGGTTCCGTTTCTGGTTCAGCAATTGCGAACACCGTATCGACGGGTGCCTTTACGATTCCACTCATGAAGCGAGCCGGGTTTAAGCCACACGTAGCAGGAGCCATAGAGCCCGCAGCTTCAATCGGTGGCATGTTTTTGCCGCCGATAATGGGTGCTGGTGGCTTTTTAATGGCCGAACTGACCAATAGCCCATATTCAACCATTATGATGATTGCGGTGTTTCCAGCATTGCTTTATTTCTTCTCCGTTTTCTGTATGATCCACTTTGAAGCAAAAAAGCACGGTCTGCAAGGTGTTGAGGGGGAAGAATATGAGAATTGGAAAATCGTTTTAAAGCGTGAATGGTATTTTGCGCTACCGTTGGTTATTATAACGGTATTGATGATTCTAGGTCGTTCCCCTGGCTTTTCGGCATTTTGGGCAACGATCTCCTGCGTGGTGGTTAGTTGGGTTCGTAAAGAGACGCGGATGGGGCTAAAAGAGATCTGGGATGCTATCCTTACCGGTGCGAACAACACCCTTATTATTGGTGCGACATTAGGTGTTATAGGCATTATTGTCGGAACGATTGCCCTTACAGGTGTTGGTCTCAAGTTTTCAGATATTATTATCTCTTTAGCACAAGGTAACCTATTGGCTGCTGTATTTCTTGTTGCGCTAGCCTCTTTGGTTTTGGGGATGGGTGTCCCTGTTACAGCCGCTTATCTGATCACGGCGGTATTAGCTGTACCCCCTTTGGTTCTATGCTGGAGCTGCTATTGCTGGAGCCGATCCGTGGAAAACGGGGTGGACTTCATTTAAGTTTGCGAAACTATTGTATGTTATGCCATTGTTGTTTGCTTTTACACCTGCTATTTTATTTCAGGGTAAACCAGCTGATATTACAATGGGTTCATTACCTGATGAGGCTTTTTTTGCTGATGTGACGCGGGTCGATATTGAGGTAGGTGATCATATATCTGTTGGTGATTCGCTTTTTCAGCTCCGCACTGAATCTGGTACTCATCTGATTAAATCAGAAAAAAAGGGGGTTATCGAAGCGATTAATGTAAATGTCGGTGGTATGATCGAAGAGGGTGATCCTGTTTTATCGGCAGAAATTCCTGTCACGGGTTTTGGCGTGTTCTCTAGCATGTTTTCCGCTTTTCTCGGCACCATAGCTTTTTCATCATTGACGATGATGTATTGGATTCGAAAAACTACCATCACCGAATGGCTACTATTAGGTGCTGCGACGTTGCTGCTCTATTGGCCAACCTTTATAACCGATGCCGTTGGTGTATGCATTGTTGGCTGTGTTTGGTTATTACAACGTAAAAAAAATTTAAATGAGGAGTTTGTACATGGAAATTGATCCACGGATTCAAACGGCAGTTTTAGAGGTTGTTGACACTTAGTGCCCTTAATCGGTTGCCGCAAATCCCAGAAGATAAAATCTAACGGGGCAAGTTTGCTGTGACAAACAATGCGGCGTGGTTCGATGTGAACAGTGGCGGATCGTTGCGTAAAATTTGAGCGATAGCAGGGTCACGTTTAAATTCCTGATCGAGAAATTTACGGATTTCACGTCGGTTCCAGCCCAGCGGGTGCTCGAAGTCGGTGTATAAGCTTAGATCGGCAGCATAAAAATGCTGTTTTTTTAACATCGCCGCCTCGGTACTATTTAGTGGTAGGTTGAAAACTGCTAAATTTAGAAAATTGATGCAATGGGCGTATTGGCGTGTGAAATTCAATGTTTTTCGTGCTTTTGCTTCAGTTTCTGTCGGTGTGCCAAAAAGTAGGTAAACGTAGGTAGCGATCCCAGCTTGACGTAACGTCTCCAAGACCTGACCTGTTAATTCAACCGTCACCCCTTTATCCATTGCGTTCAAAACATCTTGATCCCCAGATTCGATCCCAAGTTTGAGCATGATACAGCCCGATTGTTTTAAACCTCGGCAGAACTCTAAATTATTTAGTTGTTGACTGATTCGTGTAAAGCCATACCATTGTGTGTTGTTGAGCGCAGCGGGGTTTTTTACGAGTTCTGATAAATGTGCTGGGCTCATTGCATTATCGAGAAGGTGGATAAGGCGAGGTTGGTAGTGTTCAACAAGCTGTGGAAGTTCACAAATCATTGTTGATGTACGAATCGGTTGATAGGGGTTCTTTTCAGCACGTTCAGGGCAAAAGTTACAGCGGTTCCAGTAACAGCCACTTGATGCTGCATAGGGGAGAATAAACCCTGGCGATAAATAGTCCGTTAATGGCAGGTCACTGTAGTCAGGTGGAAAATGATCGGTTGCATCAATGCTGGCTAAGTAGTTCAGCAATGCAGATTCACCCGGGCCATCAATGATGAGATCAACTTGTTGGTCAAAATTAGGGTGGTTATTACTAAAATCTTGCCAGTAGTGACTACGTGACCATGATGTGATTAATCCACCGCCAAGAATGATTGAAATGGTTGGGTAGTGTTGCTTCAAAAAGCCGATCATGGCAAAAGTTGTAGCGGCTTGACTGAGAAAGTTTAGCGAAAAACCGATGTGCTGTGGCTTCTTCTCTGCTACAAGTTCATGTAGTCGGTGTGAAAAATATGGGAAGAATACATTTTGTTCAGGGTGTGCTGCTGACCATTGCAGGTCTGTATAGTTGACCGCAGAGCGGCTCTCCTCCTGAAAATTTCCCAGCGAGAGTTTGGTTTTATAGGGGCGAGCAGACATGTCGAGGACGCGATTGATATCTGAAATGGCCCGCTGATAACGATCTTTATTTTTGTAAAGCTTTGCTGTCCGCAGTGATTCAAGGTGTTGTTGGCTATTTTTACACGCTCGTTTTGTCCAAGTATCTTCAGTTTTTGGTGGATGATTTATAAGATAAAGTAAACCTTCAAGGTTTGCGTCAACAATAGTACATGGAATATCATGCCCGCGTAGCGCGCCACACAGCTTGGCAATGCCAGCGGGTGGTTCACATGGTTTGGTTGTTGGCGGATAAATCAGTAGAATGTGAGACATAAATGTTTCCCGATACGTTGACATGCTATAAAAATACTTACGGTATTGATGGTGGTAGCATGGACTATATTCGACTAGCAAGAATAATGGCTTTTTTGTAGGAGTGTTACGTGTTGGAACCGTTGGAGCAAGATTGTACAGTAGATGAAAATCAGCAATTGGTGGTATTAAAACACGAGATAGCGCGTCATTTAGCTGATAATAATCAAATTCGGCGTTTGTTTCATGGCCGAGGTGGTTGTTTCTCGGGACTGAAAGATATCGTGATCGATCTCTATCCACCCGTTGTAATAATCTATCTGTATGCTCAAAGAAGTGATTGCTGGATTGAGTCTGTGGTGAAGTTGTTGTTGCAATTGTCAGATACAATTGCTGGCATCGTGGTTCAGCGACGTGACAGTGTAAATGTCTCGAATCAGGTTATCTGGGGAACTGTGCCAGATTGTCATGAAGCCGAGGAGGGTGGTCTAAGCTACCAGCTCCGTTTTGATCGTAGTCAAAATATCGGCTTTTTCCCAGATATGGCCATTGGTCGGCAATTGGTTCGACAACGCTCGTATGGAAAGAGGGTCCTAAATCTGTTTGCCTACACCTGTAGCTTTTCTGTTGCCGCTCTTGCTGGTGGTGCACAACACGTTGTGAACCTCGATATGAACCGTGGCGCATTGGCTATCGGTAAACACAACCATCAAATTAATCAGCTTGATCTGCGCTCAACCAGCTTTCTGGCTATGGAGTGTTTTAAAAGTCAAAGTAAGCTGCGTAAGCTTGGGCCTTATGATTTGGTTATATGTGATCCGCCCGCCAATCAAGGGAAAAGTTTTAACGCGCAACAGCATTGGCCAAAACTACTGAAGCGGGTGGTTGAGGTGGTTAAACCGCAGGGTGAATTATTGTTGTGTATGAACGGCCCAGTTCGGCCTGCCGAAAGCCTTGATGCCTTAATCGAAGAGCATTTACCAAATGCTGAATTTGTAACAAAATTTAGCCCTAATGATCATCATAATAATTTCCCCGATGGTGATTGTTTTGGAGAAACAGCAATAAGGTTAATTCAATTGTAGTGACGGTTCATTATTTTATGCGTTGTTGTTACAAATCTGAAATGCACTCTTTAAGATAGGTGTGGATCTTTGTTGATACTTTTTTTGTGGTAAGGCAGAGGTAAAATTCTTAGTTTTGGAACAGTAACTACGCTTCGTTTTCAGAATCAATTTGATTTGAAACAGGATTTCTTTGATCTTTTAAATTGTTGAGTAGGGTAACAATCTCATCCGCTGGTACAGGCATGCTATATAAATATCCCTGAACCTCATCGCATTGATGCTCTTTTAAAAATGCCATCTGCCCTAACGTCTCAACCCCTTCACCGATAATATTTAAATTAAGCGTTTTGCCCATTTGAATGATTGAAGCAGTGATCGCAGCATATTTTTCACTTTGCTCAACATCTAAAATAAATGAGCGATCTATTTTAAGTGAGTGCACAGGGAAACGTTTTAAATAGGCTAGCGATGAGTAGCCGGTGCCGAAGTCATCAATAGATAGGTGAATGCCTAGTTTGCGTATCTCTTTTAAAATAGAGCTGGCTGCATCAGGATTTTGCATCAAAACAGATTCAGTGACTTCGATCTCTAATAATTCTGGGTCAAGGCCCGTTGATTCTAGAACTTTTTTGAGTTGGCCAACCAGTTCTCTGTTTTGTAATTGATGACCCGATACGTTGACCGCAACTCGGATAGGGGGAAGTCCTTGCTGTTGCCATTTTTGGCTTTGCGTACAGGCTTCATAAAGTACCCACTCTGTCAGGTCGCCTATGACACCTGATTCTTCCGCCATTGGAATAAAATCACCTGGGGCAACTTGACCAAGGGTTGGGTGACTCCAGCGTAGCAACACTTCAACAGAGTTGAAGCGACCTGTTTTAATTTTAACCTTAGGTTGGTAGTGAAGTTTTAGTTCTTTTTTGTTCAGAGCTTGGTGAAGACCGTTGATCATCAGCAGGCGATTCTTAATATCGTTGTTCATCTCATCATTGTAGAATGTGACATTGTTACCACCATGGGTTTTAACGCTGTACATAGCATTACTCGATTTGTTGATCATCTCTTCAACGGTTGTAGCATCTTGAGGATAAAGGCTCAGTCCAATACTCGCAGTGATGAAAATTTCGTGATTATCGATTGTCAGGGGAGTTGCCATCCTTTTTCTGAGCTTGGTAATCACTTGATCAACCGCATCACGTCCATCGATATTAATCAATAAAATAACAAATTGGTTGCCTGCCAAACGTCCGACAATATCAGTCTCACGAACAGAGTTGAGCAACCGTTGACTAAAGGTACGCAACAGGGTATCGCCACTTTCGGTACTAAGAGTCTCGTTGATCACTTTAAGGTGATCAACTGAAATGATAGCCAGAGCAATTTGTTGATGTGCTCGCCGAGCCATTAGGGTTAAGTGTTTGGCTTGTTCTGTGAACCCGTGGCGATTGGTTAGTTCTGTCAGTCGGTCGTGATTAGCGATGTGGTGAAGTTGTTGCTCACTTTCAATCTGTTTCGACAGATCCCGACAAATAGCCCAGTGAAGAGGGTCGCGACCTTTGGTGTCACTACTGATACGACAATCTACGTGTACTGTTTCACCTGAATTGGTACGTAAGTGAAAAATTGCTGGCTTAAATGTGTCCCCAACACCGAGTAGGCATGTTTTTCTACTCCAAAGAGCCAGGTCGTCAGAATGGATAACCTGTTCAACTGATAACAGCTCTTCACTGTCTTCAATCCCTAGACGCACCCTAACAGCATTATTCATAAAATGGATTTTGTTTGATTCATCAAAGGCGATGATAAGGTCTTGGGCGCTTTCCATGAATCTGAGCAATCGGTTTTCTTTGTTGAAAACTTCTTGTGATTCTTGGCGGATTGTTTTGTTTAGATAATATCCTATGCTAGTGGCTGTAATATTTAAGATACTTACCCACAACCATAATAATATTAAATAGCTGCCGTTATGTTTGTGCTGTGAATAAAAAACATTAAGATCTATGGCGGTTAAAAAATCATGGTATCCCGCCCACAATACTGAGCCAAAAAGCAAACTACTCAACCCAACGGTTATTGCCATATAGCGGCGTAATGTGAAGAGAAAAGATGATTCTAGGGCGATGATTAAATATAGTGGCCATAACCAACTGGAGCCACCACCTGTGAGATGGATTAGAATTGTGGCAAAAACCAGATCGGCACAGATTTGAGTGCCTCGTAAGTAGGGAGCATGGTGTGTACGAGCATTGGTCTGTTGAGATAAGAAGTTGAATAAGATGATGGCGCAAAATGTACCAATGAGACTTTTTATTTGAATGGTCGATAAATGCTGATCTGGTGCGGTATAGTAAACGAAAGTAGCAGAAAATAAGCCATAGATTGTGATCATTAACAGTAGTAACCAGCGCATTTTAACAATAAGTTGTATCCGTTGCCATTGATCTGAACCAGATACATGTTTGGCATCAAACTGATCAGAAATAGCTTCACTACTGAGGTTAGTCATTGAGGTGGGTTTCCATTCTGCATATAAACTTTATGGTGCTGACATCACAAGAGTGACCAGTTGATATTAGTATTAAATGGTGGAAATTTTAATTTATGCTACATAATACGCTGTTGCTTGTAAATAGTTATTGTTGTTTTGATTGGGTGCAAAGGTAGTTGTTGTTTCATAACGGTTTGTGTTGATGTGGAGTATGTTCTGTTGGAGTTTCTGACGTTTGAATTATTGATTAGCTTTATTGTTTTTGGTTGCTGTGCTGGCTGTTTAGCTGGGCTTTTGGGAATTGGTGGTGGCGTTGTTTTAGTTCCGTTGTTTATATGGCGGTTTCAGCTTGCTGGTTTTGATCCGCAATATATTGTTCATTGTGCTTTTGCGACAAGTTTAGCCATTATTATCCCAACCGCAGTGAGTAACACCATTGGCCACCATAGACAGGGAAATGTCAAACGCAATCATGTCATTTATTTAGCTATTGGTGCCGTCATTGGTGCCTGCGTTGGTTCATTTTGTGCCTCGATACTAACTGGTCCAATTTTGTCCTTAGTGTTCGGTTTTATGCAAATAGCTGTTGCTGTTAAGCTTCTGACTGGTGCATCAAAACCTTCAGGTGAAACAATGCTTGAAAAGGGTTCAATGTTATTATTCGTTGGATTTGTTGGTGGCGCCTTTTCCTCTTTTTTTGGTGTTGGTGGTGGCGTGATCGCTGTTCCCCTTATGGTGATACTTTTACATCTCCCTATCCATCTTGCTGTGGGGAATTCAACTGCCTTGATTGTTATGTCATCATTGGTTGGGACCTGTGCTTATATTTTTATGGGTTGGCAGCTGAAATTGATTCAAGATGGTTTTTTTGGCTTTGTTTATTTTCCTGCTGTTGTCATGGTCGTCCCATTCTCATTGTTGGGAGCACGAATCGGAGTTCGACTAACCCAGCATTGTTCCCATGCTAAAATGATCAAGGTGTTTTCGCTGTTATTGATTTGTGTTGGTGTTAAAATGATCTGGTACTCTTTTGCCTAATAAATAACAATGTGGAGGGTGTATGAGTCATGAATTGGACGAACGTAAACCTGTTGTAGCTGGACAGTTTTATCCTGACAACCCTCAACAACTGCGAAAGCAGGTTGATGGTTTTCTTACTGATCGTCAGCCTTGTCGGCCAGCTCTTGGCTTAATGGCACCCCATGCAGGGTATCTCTATTCTGGCGCGATTGCCGGCGCAACCTTTTCCAGTGTTGAAATACCTGATAGCGTTATTTTGATTGGCCCGAATCATCAAGGGGTGGGGGAGTCTTGTGGGGTCTATTCAAGTGGATCGTGGCAATCACCACTTGGTTCAGTGGCTATTGATAACGAGTTAGCTAAAGCCGTTATTGACAGTGATCCACTGTTGGTTGCCGACACTGCCGCCCATCGTTATGAACACTCCCTTGAAGTGATGCTGCCATTTCTCAGTGTCTTAAATCCTCAGGTTAAGATTGTTCCGATCTGTTTGCGCCCCCATCCTTATCATTTGCTCGAACAATTAGCTCATGCGTTGAGTCGTGTCATCGCAGAATATAGGCAGCCAGTATTGATTGTGGCTAGCTCAGATATGACCCATTATGAATCTGTCGATCAAGCCGCCAAGAAAGACCATTACGCACTTGACGCTGTCGTTAATCTGGATGCTAAAGAACTCTATCAACGGGTAACAAGCTCACACATAAGCATGTGTGGAATGCCTGCAGCGGTGGTGATGTTGTTAGCAACTAAATTAATGGGGGCGCAACATGCGGAACTGATCCGTTATGGTCATTCAGGTGAAGTGACGAACGATCAAGCAAGCGTTGTTGGCTATGCTGGCGTTGTGGTTCGTTTATAAAAACAATTACTGCTTGTTACCCACCCCTGTTTGCAGTATAAATCCATGGTCGTCATCGTGACGACGCTCATTGCTATTTGCTTTATGGAGAAGAGATAAATGTCCGATTTACGTGTCCGTTTTGCCCCAAGTCCCACTGGCTATTTGCACATTGGTGGTGCTCGCACTGCTTTGTTTAACTATCTCCTCGCTCGCAAAGAGCAGGGCACGTATATTTTACGCATTGAAGATACCGATGTCGAACGCTCAACACAGCAATCAGTTGATGCTATTTTACAGGCGATGGATTGGTTGGGCCTATCCTACGATGAGGGTCCATTTTATCAGTCGGAACGTTTTGACCTGTATAAGCAGAAGGTTCAACAGTTGCTCGATGAGGGCAAAGCTTATAAATGTTACTGTAGTGCTGAAACATTGACCCAGAAGCGTGAAGCAGCCATGGAGCGTGGTGATAAACCACAATATGATGAAACCTGCCGTGATCTTGAGCCACGTGACGATGATTCCCCTTACGTGATCCGCTTTAAGTCGCAGCGCGCTGGAGCTACCAGTTTTAACGATCGCATCAAGGGAACCATCACCTTTGAAAATACAGAACTCGACGATATGATCATCCAGCGTACCGATGGCACGCCAACCTACAACTTTGTGGTGGTTATCGATGATGCCGAGATGGGCTTGACCCAAGTGATACGAGGTGATGATCATGTTAATAATACCCCTCGTCAAATTCAAATTTACAATGCCCTTGGTTACGCTCTACCTGAATTTGCTCATGTGCCAATGATTCTTGGTGCTGACAAGAAACGTTTATCAAAGCGCCACGGTGCGACATCGGTGATGGATTACCGCGTTATGGGCTATCTGCCTGAAGCGATGGTTAACTACTTGGTTCGTCTTGGTTGGTCGTGTGGTGATGAGGAGATCTTTTCGATGGACGATCTCATTGAGAAGTTCAGTCTTGATAATGTTGGCCGCTCAGCTGGGGTTTTTAACCCAGAAAAATTGTTATGGCTGAACGAGCATTATATCAAAACAGGAGATCCGCAACGCTTAGGTGAGCTGTTAAAAGAATATCTTGAAAAAGATGGTGTTCAGATCACTGCTGATATTGATTGCGCTGAAGTTGTTAAGTCACTTCAAGATCGCAGCAAGACCATGGTCGAGATGGCAGAAAAAGCGGCATTTTATTTCTCTGACTCGCTTGTCTTTGATGGAAAAGCTCAAGCCAAATTTATTACAGCGGTCCTCGGTCGTGAGCGCTGCTTAGCTCGTTTGGACCATGCGATCACATTAGCTCAATAAGTTTTTTCGCAATAAAATTGATAGATGCCGTCTACCATGTGTAGGCGGCGTTTTTGTCTTGGTGATATTCATATCGTTGCTGGAGCTTTTTATGATGAAAAAGGGTGATTCACGGTTAGTTTATTCCTGCGAGCAAGGGAAAATGTGCCCTAAGTGTCAAAAGCCGATTAAACAATGTTGCTGTAAGAAAATGACCGCACCTGTAGCGAAAGACACCATTGTTCGAGTGAGTCGTGAAACTAAGGGGCGTAAGGGCAAAGGGGTGACAGTTGTTACTGGAATCCCCCTAGTGGAAGCTGAGTTGAAGCTCTATGCTCAGAAGTTGAAGAAAAAATGTGGCAGCGGTGGCACGTTAAAGCAAGGTGTTGTTGAAATTCAAGGCGATCATCGTGATCTATTACTCTCTCTCTTAGCAGCAGAGGGTTGGGTTGTAAAAAAAGCGGGCGGTTAATGTCTGGTGATAAGGTAAAGGAACATAAGATGGAAAAACGCAAAGTAATTGTTGTTGGTGCCGGTGCTGCTGGAATGATGGCTGCTGGTCAAGCAGCACTAGCAGGAGCTGAAACGATATTGCTGGAGAAAATGCGCCGCCCAGGGTTAAAGCTGGCGATTACAGGTAAGGGACGGTGTAATCTTACTAACGTTGCTGAGATACCCGAATTTATTAGACATTTTGGTAAAAACGGTCGTTTTTTGCGTCAATGTTTTCATCAGTTTTTCAATGCAGAATTAACCCAGTTTTTTGAAGAAAAAGGGTTGCCACTCACCAAGGAACGCGGCGGTAGAATTTTTCCTACTCGCGGTAAAGCTCAAGAGGTTGTTGCTCTGTTTGTCGCTTGGTTGAAAAAATGCGGTGTTAGTACTCAATATAATTGTTCAATCAGCCGCTTATTGGTCGTAGATGGTCGTGTATGTGGTGTTGTGTGCAATGGCAAAGAGATTCATGCCGATGCGGTTATATTGGCAACGGGTGGTGCGTGCTACCCAGCAACGGGATCAACAGGCGATGGTTATCCCATGAGCGAGATGGTTGGTCACAGTATCATTGAGGTACGCCCTGCGCTCGTTCCCCTTGTTACTGCGGGCTCGCTTACTTCCAGCATGGTTGACCTCAATTTACGCAATATTGGGGTAAGGTTGATCGTTGATGGCAAGAAAAAAGAGGATGCTTTTGGTGAGTTGGTTTTTAGCGCCTTCGGTGTTACAGGGCCAGTTATTTTAACTCTTAGCGCTGTTGCTGTGGATGCTTTACGCGCAGATAAAAAGGTTGAATTACTGCTTGATCTCAAGCCGGCACTGGATGATAAAAAACTTGATGCGCGATTGTTACGTGACTTTGCTAAGCGTGATAAGGAGCCGTTAACCAGTATTCTACGTGGATTGCTACCGCGCGAGATGATTGTAGCATGCCTTAATATGACTGGTGTTTCAGGCGATCGTTTAGGTCATAGTGTCTCAGCAGTTGAACGAAAAAAACTACGTATGTGGTTGAAGAACTTTCCCCTGACAGTGACAGGTTACCGACCGATGAAAGAGGCAATTGTTACGGCTGGAGGGGTGAATGTCAAAGAGGTTGATCCGCGCACCATGGAGTCACGAAAAGTCGCAGGGCTATATTTAGTTGGTGAATTACTTGATCTGCAGGCTGATACTGGTGGCTATAATTTACAGGCCGCATTTTCAACGGGTTGGTTAGCTGGTAAAAGTGCAAGTGTAACAACGGCAATCTAATTGATGCCATGCTCATTGCTGCTGAAATAGATTTGGCATTAATTAACCTGTTGTTTTGCATACCATTTGGTTACTTTTTCCAGTAAATCTTTATAAAGTTTAATTTCACCCATCTCAATTCCTCCCGCTTGTGACGATGTCTGTATTTGTTGTACACCGTCGGGCAGGCCACCGTACTCCTCTTGGCAACAGGCATTAATAAGGGTGTTAATGCGCCATAAGAAGCCGCTAGTGCCCTCTATCGCTTGTATCTTTTGCAGTATTTCGTAGGTGACACGAGTTTCCATCTCTTTTTGGTAGCGCAAGGCATGAAATACAAAAATAATCGCCAATAAAAAGAGAGTGTAAACAATCCCATTACCAAAACCTTTAAGGTAAGGTAACAACTCAGCGAGGAAAAGCGCGAAACCAATGATGAAAAATATACCTGCAAGGAACAATGATCGGTAGGTGTGTTTTGCTTGCTGATACATAATCATATCGTAGTCAATCTCATTGAGATCAATATGAGTTGCCAGTTCAATATAGTGTGTTTCGCTTTCATTGAGATTTAACATAATGATCCTAAAAATTGACAGTGATTGCTAAAGTTCGCTAGACTCTTCAGTATGTTATTGAATGTTGTAAATTATTATAAGAGGTTGCTATGAAATGTTATTCTGTTGTCGCTGTAATCATGTTGGTTTTTTTTGTTTATATTGTTTCTGTTTTAGTACCGTTACCATGGTATCTGTATCTCCCTTTTGTGGCGATTTTTGTGATTGTTTATCAAGGGGATAGGTTTACTTGTCAGTTTATGAAAATACCACATCTTTTTCGGCATAACTTGTTGCAACGTAAGCAACGTAGAAGTGAGAAAATAGATGGTAAACGGATGTGATATTGTATGCTAAGTAGGTGTTAGAAAAGCTGGCAAGCCAGCTTTTCTAACACTATATTCAATTGTCATAACATGTTGAGATTAACGCTGATGACATCCACGGCACTTTGTCGGTCCAGCTTTTTCAGTGACATGACATTTACGGCAGAGTGCGTGAAACTCTTTTTTTGTTTTTTCAATTTTTCCAGGTGGTGACGTTGGGTGACATACCTCACAGCTATACATCTCTACATGTTGACTGTGGGGAACAAGTACTGTGCCAAATTCGTTTTGTAGGCTCAAAGTTAAAATAGAAGTTGTCGGTAATGATGACTTCACTTCTGCGGCCTCGGTCACAACAGCCTCTGCTTGATCTAGTGAACTTTCAGTCGCCACAATAGTAACCATACCCGAAACGTTGGGGCGTTCTTGTATCGTAACTTCTGGACAATCCGGTGTCCCCGCTGTATCACAATCCTGTGATACAGCTTTTGGGCAGTCAAGAGTATCAGCCTTTGGACAACCATTTTCTGCCGTCGTGGTACATTCTTCTGGTGTTGAATTGCACTCTTCGTTGATAATATGGCAGTTTACGGACTCTTTTGTTGCCGTCACGCTGGTCGCTGTTAATGCCTTACTTAGTGATGCATCGTGTTGAACTTGTGGAGTTTCATTTGATCCACATGCGGATAGTGACACGATTAATACTGAGAGGATTACGAGATAACGGTACATTTCTTTCTCCTGTGGTCAATGTGAAATAACTTGCTAGATCAGCCTGTTGTCTTTCAAGGTTAATGTTAAACATTCATTTTTATTGAATCATCCGTAAGCCGAATTTATTCATTTGGTAGATCAATTTCCCATCGACACTTAAATAGCCATCGGCAACAATCGTTTTATTTTGATCATCAATTTCAGTCACCACTGCCTCAACGGTGACCAGCTTGTTGGCTGGGATAATCTGGCCACGATACATCCAATTGTGTTTTAAATTCAAGGTGATTGGTTCAAAGTTGGTCGTCGCTGAAGCTCCCCAACGGTCAATCGCCATATATTTAAGCAGTTGTTGATAGGATTCTAGCCCCAAGGAACCTGGGCAAACAGGATCTTGGTAAAAGTGTGCTTTGAAGAACCACTCTTCAGGATTCACTCTTTTCGTGCCGCGAATAAACCCTAAGCCATCAGGGCCGCCATTGGCAATGTATAGGGCAATATCATCAATCATGTGTAACTTTTGTTTTGGATACGGAGCATCCAGCGGATATGGGCAACTGATTGCGTTATCGATCTCTGCGCTGGTTGGTTGGTATTGTTTCGCCTCACGGATACCAATTTGATTTGAAAGTGCCTGTTCGGTAAAGAAACCGAACACCGTATCGCCTTGATACACTGGACCTTGAGCATCACAGACACAAAAGTCGTAGCTCTGAATAATCATGCCGCCGCTACTTGAAACACGCGTTAGTTTAACTGTTGTTGTTAAGGTTCCACTTTCAGGGCTGACCGCGCGGTGCTGGACGGCATTTCCATCCAGATTACGGAAACACAGGTCGATATCGCTGGTGAGTGCCGAGCCAACATAAGCGGCCATCCAGCCACAAGGTTGTAGGGCAATTTCGAGCAACACGCTAAATGGCATGAATGGATGGCGCTCGGCATCAAAATACCACGCATCTTGGGGAACATCATACTGAGCTTCGACGGTTCCACCTGCGACCATTTTCCACGCCTCAGCCTGAATATCGGTAACGCGATCAAGAAATTGATCGTAATCGTACAGAGCGGGTTTAGCTGTGATCGCTGGCGCACTGGAGGTGGTGCTGGTAGTAGTTGTTTGCCAGCGTGAAATCAATTTCTCACGCGTTAAACCACTGATTTGTACCGACATGTCAATGATCTCAACAATCGGTTTGCCGTCGGCGTACATCAGTGCATCGACAATGGCAAAAGGCTCTGGTCGGTAACCCAACTCTTTGATGGTGACTTCGTAGGTTACGGTTTGAGTTTTTTCTGTCACCTGACCACGACATTTAAGCTGACTGTCGATTCCCGGTACTGGCTCCCAAGCCGCTTCCCCTTTTTCGCTCACCCAGCCCATCCGCATCAAATAGATACGTAATGTATGCAGGCAGCATTCGTACATTAAGGTGCCCGGCATGACGTTATCATCGCAAAAATGGCAGGTGAGGAACCAATCGTCTGGGTGAATATCCATCTCGGCACGAACTTGACCTAAACCAAAGCGTCCAGCTCCGGGGAGGATGGCGGTAACGCGATCAACCAGTTCCATGTGTCCACTGGGGAGGGTGTAGGGTGATTGTAGTTGCAGTGCGGAGAATGATGGCCCGAAGCAGTGAACGAGGTCGCCTTGGCGCAGTGCGTTAACCTGCTGGGCGTTATAATGTTCTTCAATCATCGGCGTAAAGTCGATCCAATCATTTGGCCGTTTACCTTGTTTGGCCATCAGGTCAAACTTAGTGTGGATAATCCCTTTACCAGCATCAAGTTCCTCTTTGGTAAAGAAACCGGCACAACCTTCGCGCATAGTCATCAGTGGAATACCGTTAACGGTACTGTCAAATTGAAAGCGAAACAGCCATGTGTCGCCTTGACGGAAAAACCGCTCAATGCGGATATCGTAGCGAATAATGTCGCCAGGTTGTGGCAAGGAGCTATGGAATTTAACCACAGCATCAAGCAGGCGATAGACGGCCTGCCCTTTACTGTGAAAATCGATCCCAAGATATCCCGATAGGAACAGGTCGGCTTGTCCGGCTTCAACGGCAACACAGGTCGGAATACGGCCACCATCGAGATACCAACGGTCAGCGGTAACATCGTGTTCAGTGATGACACGGCCGTGACTCATGGAACATGGCTCGCCCTCAACGCTCATGATCCGGTCAACCAACATCAGTGGTTCATCGGGTAGGCGCACACGGGTAGAGTACTGATCGATCTCAGCGAATTTAGGTCCCAATACATTTGCGATTGAACCAATGGCAAACTCTATGCAACTTTCACGGTCGAACGCTACAGGTTCAGTTGGCGCTATTGGAACGACTGGTGTCGTAATTGCTGGTTGTACTGGTTTTGTTATTGAATGGGGCAGGTGACCCAGCAACTCTTGTTGCAGAGCGATATTACGCTCCATCAGTTGTCTGATATTATCTGAAAGCTGTAAAAATTGATCATGGGCAGCATTGTGATGCTGTTGGGTGACCTGCATCGTTTGCATGAGAGGATCGTTCAACGGTTGCGCTGCAACTTCTGTGACCAGTTGAGTCGCTATGGGCGAAGGCTCAGGGAGGTCGAAGGAGTTAGGGCTCGGCTTTGG